>NZ_JARXWD010000003.1:0-290521 GCF_029892765.1 Stenotrophomonas sp. 1278 | reverse complement strand
CGTGGATCTACTGCATCCTCCGGGTGCATTGAACGGCAACCGCATCCACGCATGGCGTGGATCTACTGCATACCCCGGGTGCATTGAACGGCAACCGCATCCACGCATGGCGTGGATCTACTGCATACCCCGGGTGCATTGAACGGCAACTGCATTCACGCATGGCGTGGATCTACTGCATCCTCCGGGTGCATTGAACGGCAACCGCATCCACGCATGGCGTGGATCTACTGCATCCTCCGGGTGCATTGAACGGCAACCGCAACCGCGCAACAAACAGAAAGGCCGCCCGGGGGCGGCCTTTCTGCGTGGCAACGTCGCGAAGACGTCAGTGCATCATGTGCACGTTCATGTTGTGCATGACCCACAGGGTACCGACCACGATGATGCCGATCACCACCACGGTGAAGGCCGCAGCGTTGACGTTCCAGCGGCTCTCCGACGAGCGGTCCAGGTGCAGGAAGAACACCAGGTGGACCAGCATCTGCAGCACCGCGGTGATGGCGATCACCACACCGTTGACGGTGCGCGAGAAATCACCCGACATCACCATGTAGAACGGGATGACGGTCAGCACCACCGCCAGCACGAAGCCGATCAGGTACGACTTCACGGTGCCGTGGCTTTCGCCGCCGGCGGCGTGGTCGTGTGCATGGTTGTCATGTGCCATTACAGCGCTCCATTGAGGTAGACGACGGAGAACACGCCGATCCAGATCAGGTCCAGGAAGTGCCAGAACAGGCTCAGGCACGCCATGCGGGTCTTGTTGGTCGGGGTCAGGCCGTACTTCTTCAGCTGCACGAACATCACCAGCAGCCACAGCAGGCCGGCGCTGACGTGCAGGCCGTGGGTACCGACCAGGGCGAAGAACGCCGACAGGAACGCACTGCGGTCCGGACCGTAGCCCTGATGGATCAGGTGCTGGAATTCATAGACTTCCATGCACATGAAGCCGAAGCCCAGCAGCCAGGTGATGCCCAGCCACAGGAACATCTGGCCGACCTGCTTGCGGTGCATGGAGATCATGCCCAGGCCGAAGGTCAGCGACGAGGTCAGCAGCAGCGCGGTTTCCCACGCCACGAACGGCAGCTCGAACAGGTCCTTCGCGCCGGGGCCGCCATCAGTGCCGCCGGCCAGCACCACGTAGGTGGCAAACAGCGAGGCGAAGATGAGGCAGTCGCTCATCAGGTACACCCAGAAACCGAAGACGGTGTTGCCGCCGGTGTCGTGGTGCTCGTGGTCGTCATGGCCATGGGCCGCCGCGCGTGCGGCGTGCCCGTGGCTCAGGGTCGAGGTATTGGTGCTCATGCCTTCAGCTCCGACTTCACCAGGCCCTGGGCTTCCAGGTGCTTGCGGTGTTCGTTCTCGATGCGTTCCACCTCGGCAGCCGGGACCCAGTAGTCCACGTCCTGGTCGAAGGTGCGGTAGATGAACGTGGCGATCATGCCGACGAAGCCGATGATGGCCAGCCACCAGATGTGCCAGATCATCGCAAAGCCGAACACCAGGCTGAAGGCGCCGATGACAACGCCGGTGCCGGTGTTGCGCGGCATGTGGATGTCGGTGTACTTGGCCGGCTTCGGCCAGGCTTCACCACGCTGCTTGCGCTCCCAGAAATCGTCCAGCTCGGTGACTTCCGGCAGGGTGCCGAAGTTGTAGAAGGCCGGCGGCGAAGAGGTTTCCCACTCCAGCGTACGGGCATCCCACGGGTCGCCGGTCAGGTCGGCGGTCTTCTTGCGGTCGCGGATCGACACGGCCACCTGGATGATCTGGCACAGGATGCCGGCACCCACGATGAAGGCGCCCACAGCGGCCACCAGCAGGAACGGCTCGTAGGCCGGGTTGACGGTGCTCTGCAGACGACGGGTCATGCCCATGAAGCCCAGCACGTACATCGGCATGAAGGTCACATAGAAGCCGATGAACCAGCACCAGAACGCGCACTTGCCCCAGAACTCGTTGAGGCGGAAGCCGAACATCTTCGGCCACCAGTAGGTGATGCCGGCGAACATGCCGAACACCACGCCGCCGATGATGACGTTGTGGAAGTGGGCGATCAGGAACAGGCTGTTGTGCAGCACGAAGTCGATGGCCGGGATTGCCAGCATCACGCCGGTCATGCCGCCGATGGTGAAGGTGACCATGAAGCCGATGGTCCACAGCACGGGCGTGGTGAACTGCACGCGACCGCGGAACATGGTGAACAGCCAGTTGAAGATCTTCACGCCGGTGGGGATGGAGATGATCATCGTCGTGATGCCGAAGAAGGCATTGACGTTGGCACCCGAGCCCATGGTGAAGAAGTGGTGCAGCCACACGATGAACGACAGCACGCCGATGCAGGCGGTGGCGTAGACCATGCCCTTGTAGCCGAACAGGGCCTTGCGCGAGAAGGTCGCGATGACCTCGGAGAACACGCCGAAGGCCGGCAGCACCAGGATATAGACTTCCGGGTGGCCCCAGATCCAGATCAGGTTGATGTACAGCATGGCGTTGCCGCCACCGTCATTGGTGAAGAAGTGCGTACCCAGGTAACGGTCCAGGGTCAGCAGCACCAGGGTGATGGTCAGCACCGGGAAGGCGGCGACGATCAGCACGTTGGTCACCAGAGCGGTCCAGGTGAAGACCGGCATCTGCATGAGCTTCATGCTCGGGGTGCGCATCTTGAGGATGGTGATGAAGAAGTTGATACCACTCAACGTGGTACCCAGACCCGCCACCTGTAGTCCCCATATGTAGTAGTCCATACCTACATTGTTGCTGTACTCGATGCCCGACAACGGCGGGAACGCCAGCCAGCCGGTGGCGGCGAATTCACCGATCCACAGCGACAGCATGATCAGCACCGCACCGGACACGAACAGCCAGAAGCTGAGCGAGTTGACGAACGGGAACGCGACGTCGCGCGCACCGATCTGCAGCGGCACGGCCAGGTTCATCAGGCCGGTGATCAGCGGCATCGCCACGAAGAAGATCATGATCACGCCGTGGGCGGTGAAGATCTGGTCGTAGTGGTGCGGCGGCAGGTAACCCTCGGACCCGCCGACGGCGATGGCCTGCTGGGTACGCATCATGATCGCGTCGGAAAAACCGCGCAGCAGCATGACGAAGGCGACGATGATGTACATCACGCCGATCTTCTTGTGATCCACCGAGGTGAACCACTCCTTCCACAGATAGCCCCACAGCTTGAACTTGGTGATCAGGGCCATCACGCCCAGGCCACCCAGCACCGCACCGACCAGGGTGGTCAGCACGATTGGATCGTGGGGGATCGACTCAAGAGAGAGTTTTCCCAACATGTTCATTCTCCCGAACCCATGTGGCCTTCATGGCCAGCGTGTTCGTGTTCTTCGGTGGCATCCAGGTTCTTCCCGGATTCCTTGGCATCATGCGCGTCGCTCGGGGCGTGCCCCTCGTGCGCTTCATGGCTGGACGCATCGGCAGCAGCCGCACCCGCATGGGAATGCTTCATGCCGTAGTGCTTGTTGTCGCCCATGTGCTTGGCGATGACCCAGTCGAACAGGTTGTCTTCAACCTTGCCGAAGTAGGTGACCGGGTACCACTCGGAATTCTTCGCTTCACCCAGCGCCTTGAACGAGGCCTTGTCCAGGCTCTGCTCGCCGGCACGGACCTGGTCCAGCCACTGGCGGTACTGCGCATCGGTGACCGAGTAGGCAGTGAAATGCATCTTGGCGAAGCCTGCACCGCTGTAGTGCGAGGACATGCCCGGGAATTCACCGGTCTCGTTGGCGATCAGGTGGAGCTTGGTCTCCATCGCCGCCATTGAATAGATCATGCTGCCCAGGTGCGGGATGAAGAACGCATTCATCACCGTATCGGAGGTGATCTCGAAGTTCAGCGGGGTGTTGACCGGGAACTTGATCTCGTTGACGACCGCGACCTTCTCTTCCGGATAGATGAACAGCCACTTCCAGTCCAGCGAGATCGCCTGGATGGTGACCGGCTTGACGTCCGATTCCAGGGGCTTGTACGGATCCAGCGCGTGCGAGGACCGCCAGGTCAGCACCGCCAGGACCAGCACGATCATGCAGGGGATCGACCACACCACCACCTCGATCGCCGTCGAGTGGGACCACTTCGGCTCGTAGCGGGCCTTGGTGTTGGAGGCGCGATACTTCCACGCGAAGGTCAGGGTCATGATGATGACCGGGATGACGACCAGCAGCATGAGCACGGTGGCCGTGATCAGCAGTGTCTTTTCATCCTGGCCGATCTGGCCCTTCGGACTGAGGATGGCCACGGCATCGCAGCCGGTGAGCATCACCAGCAATGCGAGCAGCAGGCCCGGGCGCAACCAGCGCCCAAGGGTTTTCAACGGAATCATCGGTCGATCCAATTGCGAGGGAATGCCGTTCCCCGTCCTGCCCGCACCGGCCAAAGCCGGGCCCACCCGTCCAGAAGACAGGCAGGTGAGGTGGGGTCGAGTCAGCCTTTCAATTTTAGGCCGTCACCCACCATTTAAGAAAGGCATTGACAATGATCAGGCGCAGGAAAGGCCCGGATCTGGATGCGACACGTTGTCGCACCGCGCCATTGCGGCAGGCAGAACGCGCGGGGACGGCAGCGTAGCATCGGCCACGAGGACGACGAGGCCCCTCGTTCGGCAAAGTCGACTGAACAGGTTCAGCAAGTTGTGACTGCCCTTTCTTCGAGGAACCCGGCATGGACAGACCCTTCAGCGTTGAACGCATCGACCACCTGGTGCTGAGGGTGCGCGATCTGGCCCGCAGCGAAGCCTTCTATGGCCAGGTGCTGGGCTGCGCGGTGGTGCGGCGGCGCGAGCACCTGGGCCTGGTGCACCTGCGCGCGGGCGCATCGATGATCGACCTGATCAGCCTGGACGGCACGCTCGGTCGCCACGGCGGCAGCGGACCGGGTAGCGAAGGGCGCAATGTCGACCACCTGTGCCTGCGCGTGCACCCCTTCGACGAAGCGGCGCTGGTCGCCCACCTGGCCGCCCACGGCGTACCGGTACCGGGGCCGGCCGAAGTCAACTTCGGTGCCGAGGGCGACGGATTGTCGTTGTACTTCAAGGATCCGGACGGCAACACGGTGGAGCTGAAGGGGCCTGCCAACGGAGCCGCGCAATGACCCGGTCCGCCACCACGCCGGCGAAGATCGACTTCAAGACGCAGGACAAGGCGCTGTACCGGCCACCGGTCGGCTCGTTCGTGCGGATCGAGGTGCCGCCGATGTCCTTCGTGATGGTCGATGGCCAGGGTGATCCGAACCAGGCGCCGGCCTATCGCGATGCGGTGGAGTGGCTGTACTCGGTCAGCTACGCACTGAAGTTCGCGATGAAGGCCGAAGGACGGGATTACGTGGTGCCGCCGCTGGAGGGACTGTGGTGGGCCGACGACCCGTCAAGCTTCGTGGCACGGCGCAAGCACGCGTGGCGCTGGACGATGATGATCCGCACGCCGCTGGACGTCGGCGTTCCGCGTTTCAACGAAGCGGTGGCCAAGGCATCGGACAAGCGCGGTACCGCGCCGCAGAGCCTGCGCCTGGCGCTTTACGAGGAAGGCCTGTGCCTGCAGACGCTGCATGTAGGCGCCTACGATGACGAGGGCCCGACACTGGCCGAACTGCATGAACGGATCATGCCGGCACAGGGGCTGACCTTCGCCGGGCCGCATCATGAGATTTACCTGGGCGACCCACGCAAGGTAGAGCCTGCTCGCCTGAAAACGGTGCTGCGGCAACCGGTACGGGCGCGGTGACGGCCGCGTCCCGGGCTGATCCGTCAGCCGCCCTGGAACTGCACCGGGAGACGCAGGGTTATCTGCTTGACCGTGGTCACCGGCCGCCGGGGGGTGACGTGCCATTGCAGTGCAGCCTCACGGGCGGCGCGATCCAGCGCAGGATGTCCGCTGCTGCGGTCCACGGTCACATCGAGCACGCGCCCCTCGGCTGACATGGTGATCAGCAGCTCGACGCTGCCTTCCAGCACCGTCTCCCCGTCACCACGCGGATAACGCGGGGGATGACGGCGCGTCATCGCCGCCAACTGCGCGCCCAGCGCCTGCTCGGGGTCCAGCTGCGGCGGCGGCGGGTCCATGGCCGACGGCGCTGGTGCGTCCACGGTCACCGCCGGCGGCGTGGCGGCGACAGGCGCTTTGAACACGACCGTCACCTGCCTGCGCTCGCCGCCTGTGGGCACCTTCGACGCGCTGAGCCAGGTGCGTGCGCCCCGGCGCGCGGCCTCATCCAGCTGGGCGCTGCCACTGCTGCCTTCCACCAGCACCGCCGTAACCACGCCGGTCTGCCAGACATCCACCTGCAGGGTCACCATGGTGTCGGCCTCCACAGGTGCGCGCAGCGGGATGCCATGGCGCAGGTCCTTGAAGCCGGCGGCGGGCAGGTCGACCAGCACCTGCCCATACTCTGCTGGTGGCGACGACGGCGGCAGAGAGGGTGACGTACGCAACGCCAGGCCCTTGCGATCGACCAGCATCCCCGCTGGTGGCATCGCGCGTTGCGCCTGCCTGGCGGTGTCCGCTTTCGGGACCGCCGGCGGCGAAGGCTCCGACACCGCCGGGCCAGCGGGGTCTGCGGCGGTGTCGGCGGCGTCCGGCGCATTGCCTATGCCTGCCTTCGCCTGCCGATCGTCATCGCCCAGCAGCAGTGTCGCGCGCGCCGTCAGGATCTCCATGCGGTCTTCGGACGCACTGGCCAGCAGCGTCGAGAGCATGAACACGTCGCTGCCAAGCAGCAGCGTGTTCACGTCGAACCGGGCGGGATCGGACGAAGCGTTCTTGTCACTGCGGTCGATCAGTCCGGCAATCACCAGCGCGCCCAGCGCCAGCTCTTCGTCCGTGTCGACCATCGTCGAAGCGTAGGCATTCCACAGACGCTCCTCCAGCGGTGCATAGGCGAACAACACCTCCTGCGTGCCGTGGATGCGCCACAGGCGCTCTTCCAGTGCCGCGTCGCCCTCACGGTCGAACGGCTTGCGCGGCGACCACCGTGAGCGGATCGCCAGCTCCTGCAGATCCGTCGCCAGCAGGCGCATCGCAACCGAGGTGCTCGATGGCGAGAGCTTCCACATCTGCTGCAGCAGCTCGACCTGCTTCAGCTCCAGCTCGCGCGCTTCCTCCGCCGTCAGCCGGTCCACCATCGCGCCCGCATCGCTGGCCAGCCCCGCCGTCCTTTGCGTGCGGCGGCCGGACCGGGCGGCAAGGGTCTCGATGGTCTCGTTGTACGCCGCGCGCAGGCGCTCGTACTCGGTGCGGTCTTCGCGCAGCACGGGGCCATTGCGCGCCCACAGATCCAGCTCCTGCATCAGCGCCTGCGTACGCGGCAGATCGCCACGGGCAGCAGTGCGCGCGGTTTCGTGCACCTTGTTGAGCATTTCCCGCTCGAAATGACCGCGCGAGTACCAACGCGGAACCGTAGTGCGATCCTCGCCGACCAGTACCGAGCTCGGCCCCTGTTGACCGCTTCCTGCGCCCGTAGCGCCATCCCCGGAAATGCCGGTGACGATGAAGACGACGAAAGAGAGGAAGCCGAACATCACCGACGCGATCAGATAGTCCACGGCCCGGTCCTGCACCGCTACGCGCAGGAATGACAGCACCGACACCGCTCCGCCGATCAGCAGCGCAGCACGCAGCGCCGCCCTGCCATCGCTCAACACGCCGCTCGACAGCACTCGTCCGAGCCAGCCGATCGAGCTGTAGACCAGCACGCCGAGGTCGCCCCAGAACGGCGCCATCCCGATCAGTGCCAGCAACAGCACGGCCAGTACACCCAGCAGCTTCATGGGCGCTTGCTCATGATCAGCATCGGCACGAACAGGATGAACAGCAGGATCGCGATCGCCAGCATGGCCATCTGCACGGCCAGCCCCACGCCATCCCAGATGCCCGGGTCTACCAGCGCGCTGTAGCGGCGGTAGGCCGGCATGCCCCAGCCCATCACCCAGCCCAGCAGCAGCGTGCCGATCACCGCCATCGTCACCCGCGACATCACGCCGGGAACGCCGCTGGCCGCCGACGCCTGCGCGGTGACCGGCTGCGCCTGGGCGACGCGCGCGGCGGTGCGTGCACGCTGCTTGCGGGCCTTGTTCGGTTTCTGCCGCGTGCGGGTCTGCGCCGCGCGTGCGCTGCCGGCCAGCAGTTCCGCGCGGGCGCAGGCGGCACAGGGCATGCCGACAAAATGCTGGTGGGCCGCATCCTTGCCGCACGCCACCAGCTGACCGGCGTTGCGCCGTGCGTAGTCCAGCAGCAGCGTGGCCCATTCCTGCGCCGAAGGCCGTCGGCGTGCCTGCGCCGAGAACGCACGATCAAACATGTCGCGCAGCGCCGGCGGAAACATCTCATGGCCGCTGACCGGCGAGGGCAGCATCCGCGGGTGCGGCTTGCCACGCGCGTAGGGGTACAGGTTGGCGGCGATGCGTGCCGGCAGGTCACTGGGCACCGTCGCCCCCTGCGGCCGGCCCGCATACGGATGCAGGCCGGAATTGAGCAGCTGGAACACCATCACCGCCAGCGCGAATCGATCCTGCGCCTCCTCCTGGCCCGGCTTCACCCCCGGCTGCTGGAACTCGGACGCCAGGTAGTCGGTGGTGACCTGCCCGGCCGGAAAGCGCTCGCCCTTGCCCTGGATGCTGAAACCATCGCAATCGAGCATCGCGATGAACAAGGTGCTGCGATAGAACCGCACGTTCAGCGGCTTGAGGTCGACCACATAGTGCTGCCGCCGGTGCAGCGCGGCCAGCATCACCGCCAGGTTGGCGGCCAGGGTCATCTTCGCGCCCAATCCGGTGGGCAGGCCCTCGGAGCGTGCCTGGCGCTCCTGCAGCACATGTTCCAGATCGCTGGTGGCCGACAGATCCAGGATCGGCATGGTGAAGCCGATGAAACGCCCACTGCGATCCCGCAGCAGGGTCATCGGCCAGGCAATCTGTACCTGGTCGGCCCCCTGCCCTTCCATCGGCGGCAGGTCCGGCTGCAGCTCCAGCATCGCCTGCAGCTTGCGCTCGTAGACGCGCGCATCCTTGTCCGAATGGTAGAGCTTGGCCACTTCGCGCGGCCGCTCCTTGAGGGTGAACACGCTGCCCGCACCGCCACTCTTGAGCAGCCGCTCCAGGGTGAGCGGCCTGCGCTGCGCGTCGTAGACCTTTTCGCCGCTGCGCCCGGGCATGTGCTCAGGCCGGCAGGGCGACCAGCAACGTCTTGTCGTCGCCGGTGATCTGATCGGTGCGCGGGTCGGCCAGCGTCGCGTGCAACGCCTGGCTGCCGTGGGTCTCGTCCACGCCGGCCAGATAACGGATCACCGGTGCGATGAACGGTTGGAACAGGCTGTCGCCCGCGCGCGACATCGCAAACGGCTGCACGCCGTCGGACATCAGCACCAGCGCATCGATGGTCCCTTCGAAGCGGGTCAACCGCAGCTGCTCGCGCCAGTTGCCACCGGTCACGAACCAGGTTTCGTTGGCGTACTCGCCATTGGCAGGCAGCGATACCGCATCGGGCGATTCATTGCTGAACGCACAGGCGGCCACGCCATCGCCCACATGGAAGAACCAGCCGCCATCGCGCGTAGCGACCGCCCCTACCAGCGTGCAGGCATGGTCGGAGAGCTTCAGGCCCTGGCTCAGCGCAAGCATCGCCAGCTGCCCGCGCGCATCGTCGACAGCGGTTTCGATGATGCTGCGCAGCGCGTCCACCGGCAGTGCCAGTGGATCGGCGCCGAGCTGCGCGGACCCGGTAACCGACGCCGCCACGCTGCTGGATACGTGCCGGGCGCCCACATCGCTGTGCGATGCGGAGCCTGCACCATCGCAGACCACCGCGACCAATGTCTGCCCCACCTGCACCGACGCATAGGCGTCCTGGCAGGGCTGCCCGCGGTCCAGATGGGACCGTCCCGTGGCCGATGCGGCCATCACGCGCCAGGCCATGGTCAGACCGGCACTTGTGACCAGCTGTCGGTGGCCGGCAATTGCACCTGGCCACCGGGCGTCGAGTTGGAAACCACCCGCATGCTCGCGCTCAGCCACAGGAACAGTTCCTTGAACTGCAGGCCCTGCAGGCGCTTCACGCCGCGCTCGCCATTGCGGCTGAACTGACCCAGCACGCTCATGTCAGCATTACCGACAGCGATCGGGAACACCGCGACCTTGTTCTGCTGCTCGGCCTCGCGGCACTGCTCGGCCACCGCTTCCCAGGCGTCCGTGGGCTGGCCATCGGACATCAGGAACAGCCACGGCCGGGTGTAGGCAACGCCTGCCTGGCGGAAGCGCGCCTTCTCGTCTTCAATCTCCTGCAGCGCCACTTCCACGGCCGCACCGGTCGGTGTGGTGCCGTTGGCCGACAACGTGGGCGCGGTGAAATCCATCGCATCGCACCAGTCACCGCTGATGGCCGCGTTGTCCATGCCGCCGTACTCGACCAGCAGCACGCGCACACGCTTGGCCGCGATCACATCGGCTTTCAGCTCCTGCTCCAGCAGCTTCAGACCCGCGTTCAACTGCTCGATGGGGCCACCGCTCATGCTGCCGGAACAGTCCAGCACCAGGATCAGCGGCGTGCGCTGCTCACTGTTGTCGACCAGCGAAACATCGGGGATTGCAGCAATGGACATGATGGGAAGCCTCCGTGCGGGTGAACCGGTGCAGGTGATCTGCGCGGCCGATTATAGGCAGAGCTGAAGGGCCCAGGGGCGAGGGCCGACGGAGAACCGTGCCGCCCAAACAAAAAGCCCCGACCAAGGCCGGGGCTTTTGCTGAAACTGGTGCCGGAAATAGGAATCGAACCTACGACCTACGCATTACGAATGCGCCGCTCTACCAACTGAGCTATTCCGGCGAAGCAGGCAATTTTACGGTCGCCCTGCCCCTGCGGTCAATCCGGTCGTGACGATTGCCGTCAAACGCCCACCCGCCCGGGCTCTCAACCCGCCGCCACCCGGTTGCCGCACTCCCGCCCCGCCGCGAAATCGGCCAGGTTGCCCAGCGTGATCGCCGAGATCTCCTGCAACGCCTCCACGGTGAAGAAGCCTTGGTGGCCGGTCACCAGCACGTTGGGGAAGGTCATCAGGCGCTGGAACGCCTCATCGTCGATGATCTCGCCCGACAGGTCCTGGAAGAACAGCGCGCTTTCCTGCTCGTAGACGTCGATGGCCAGGTGGCCCAGCCGGCGCGACTTCAGCGCGCGGATCACCGCATGGGTATCGACCAGGCCGCCACGCGAGGTGTTGACCAGCATCGCGCCGGGCTTCATCCGCGCCAGCGAGGCGTCGTCGATCAGGTGCTGGGTATCCGGGGTCAACGGGCAATGCAGCGAGACGATGTCCGAGCGCGAGAGCAGCTCGTCCAGTTCAACCATCGCGCCGATCCCGGCGAACGCCGGCGAGGGATACGGATCGTGTCCCAGCACGGTGCAGCCCATGCCGCGGAAGATGCGCGCGGTGGCCAACCCGATCTTGCCGGTACCGACGATGCCCACGGTCTTGCCATGCAGGGTGCGGCCGAGCAGGCCATCCAGCATGAAGTTGCCCTCACGCACGCGGTTGTAGGCGCGATGGGTGTGCCGGTTGAGGGTCATCACCAGCGCCAGAGCGTGCTCGGCCACCGCTTCCGGCGAGTAGGCCGGCACGCGGGCGACGAACAGGCCGAGCGCATTCGCGCTGGCCAGGTCCACATTGTTGAAGCCGGCACAGCGCAGCAGCACCGCGCGTACGCCCAGCGCATGCAGGGCCTGCAGCACCGGTGCATCGAGCCTGTCGTTGACGAACACGCAGACGGCGGCGCAGTCCTGTGCCAGCGCGGCGGTGTGCACGTCCAGCGCCGCGTCGAAGTACACGAACTGGAAATCCTGCCCTGCCCCCTCGCGCTGGTTGGCTTCCTCGAGAAAGCGGCGGTCGTAGGGACGGGCACTGAAAACGGCGATCTGCATGGCAAGGCCTGCGCGGAAATCCGCCACGACCATAGCGCACCCGCACCCCGATGGGGATGGCACCGGCGGCGCGACGGCCGCCGGTGCCGGTACTGCCTTAGAACGTATAGCCCAGGCCCAGCATCACGCCGTTCTGCAGCTGGCCGTCGCGACGCTCGCCCACGTAGTCGACCATCACCGACAGGCGATCGGTGGCGCGGCTGGTCACGCCCAGGTTCCAGGCCAGCACCTGCTCGCCCACGGTCTGGCTGCTGGCACCGAACACCAGGTCCGGCGCAGCGGCGAAGCCGGTGCTGTAACGGGCCTGGGTGTCGCCCAGTTCCTTCTGCCAGACCACGCGCGCGCGCGGGGTGATGCGCTCGCCGTTGTTGCCTTCGAAGGTCTTGAACACCTGCAGGCCCGCACCGACGCGGATGCTTTCCAGGCTGTCACCACGCCCCACCAGTGCACCGGCCCCCTGCCCTTCGTTGAAACGGGTGGCCGAGGTGCGCGCGTAATCGACCACCGGCAGCAGCGGCTGGATCACCACGCCCTTGGCAGTGGTGAACGAGAAGCCGTGCTCCAGCCGGGCCGAGATCGCATCGTTGTTGTACTTGGCACGCAGCGGGCCCTGCAGGCCATCGATGCCATCGATGCTGCGGCGGGTGTCGTGGCGCAGGTCGGTATAGCGAACCGAGGCCGACAGGTAGCCGCGCGAGTAGGTGGCATCCAGGTAGCCGCCCACATCCAGCGCACGCACGTCGCCGGTGAAACCGGAACCATCGCGGCCCTTGGTCGACATGTCCGCCGCGGCAACGCTGACGCCCAGCGTCACCCGGTCATCGGCCAGCTGCGTATCGGCACCGAGCACGATGCCGCCGACGGTATGGCTCAAGCCGGCCACGCCGCCCTCGCCATCGATGCGGCCATGGCTGCCGAAACCGCGGCCCCAGAGGCCATGGCTGCGCGGCGCTTCGCCGCCGTAACTCGTGCCGCCAGCGCTCACCGCCGGCTCCACCAGATGCATCGCCAACTGGTTGAACAGGCTGCCATTGGCCATGCCCGGCTGCGCCGACGCCGCCTGCGCGGCCTGTGCGGCCAAGCCACCGGCATCACCGCTGCCGCTGCGTCGTGCGGCCTGGTGCTGCTGCACCACGCTGCCGATACTGCCAACCAGCGCGTTATCGGCCAGGCGCAGGCTGGCATGGCCATCACCGCGCAGTGCACCGGCCTGCTGGGCGATCACATCGCGGTCAGCGAACTGCAGCGCCCCCAGCAGCGGCTTCAGCCCGGCATCCTGGCGCTGGCCGGCAGTGGCCAGCGCGCGACCAAGTCCATCGTTGCCATTGTTGCCGGTAAGCTGCGCGAGCTGGTCGAAGCCGGGGTTGGCGGTCAGCGACAGGCCCTCGGCGGTCTGGTTGATGTTGAAGCTCAGCAGCGAATTGTGGCGTGGCCGGAACACCTCGCCGTCGGTGATGCTGGCCGTATAGCCGGTGTCACCCAGGCGCACCGCATCGGTGAAACCGCCCTGGTAGATCGGGCCGCTCACCAGCTCACGCTGGTAGTTGCCGGCGTAGAAGCCCTGCGCCACGTTCAGTTCAAGGTGGGCGCCCGGCGAGATGACCAGCGCACCCTCGTTGGCGCCGCTGTCGTAGAAGTCGCCCACACGCAGGCGCCCGGCCTGGGAGCCGCCGGCTTCAGTCACGTCGAACAGCACCTTGCCGCCCGGCATGATGTTGACGTAGCCGTGGGTGACCAGATCACCACCACGCGGCATCAGGGTGCCGTACACGCGCAGGCGGTTGAAGCCGTCCTCGCGGTACGACGGGCCGGTGGCATCGAGCAGTGCGTTCGAGTCGGTGGCAACCGAGGCGATGTCGCCGTTGCCGACCACCATGCCGGCCGCCAGCACGCGCAGCTCCGGGGTGCGCAATGCGCCGCCTTCCAGGGCGATGGTGCCGTTCTCCACCAGCATGAAATCGGCGCCGGTGGTTTCGGCGGTGCGCCAGGTGCCGCCCTTGGCGACGCGGATCACGCCAGCCGAATTGCCCAGCGTGGAAGCGTCCAGCTCCGACAGGCGCAGGCTTGCCAGCAGGTCGGCCTGGATGCCCGGATCGCTGAGGAAGTCCTGTACCGAGAAGGTGCCGATGCCGTTGGGACCGCGTGCAGCGGCGTTGTAGATGGAGACGGCCTGGTTGATGTAAGTGGTGGCGAAGTCGGTATCGTTCCAGCGCGCGAAGTCGTCATCGACGAACGCCTGCAGCTGGCGCGCAGTGCGCAGGTAGCCTGGATTGATGTCGCCGCTGACATTACCGGTGACCGTCAGGGTATCGCCCGGATCGCGGTAACCGGCGGCGGTGATGATGTTGTTGCTGTAGATGTCCTGGCCGGGGAAGGTCTCCAGCCTGCGGCCGCTGCCATCGGGATCGAAGCTGACCGAAGCACCGGTGGTCCGGGCCGGGTCGCGGAACACCAGCAGGCCGTTGGGCTGCACCACCTCGTACATGGCCTTGTGCAGCAGGCCGGCATCCATGCCGCCGCCGTAGTTGCCGGTGTAGATCTCGGTCATCCGCGGCGACGGCGTGTAGATCACCTTGCCACTGTTGCTGGCAGCGTGGATCTGCACCGAGTCGACCAGCGGCAGGTCGCCGGCCAGGTAACGTTCGACGCCACCGGACTGCATGATCGAGCAGGACGAGATGCAGTGGCCGGACACGATGGTGTTCAGGCCGTTGGTGCGGATCACGCCCTGCAGCCACTCACCCGCGATCAGCGCGCCACCATTGGAGGTGCGCAGCACGACTTCGCGGATCGGGCGGCCTTCGGCCTGCGCTTTGGCCAGCAGCGCCGGCAGCGCGACGACGTCGGCGACGGTGACACCGCCACTCAGCACGACGCGATCGCCCTGCACGTGATAATTCATTGCCATGACGTCATCCATCTGGCCCAGGGTCGCGATACCCACCAGGCCTGCCAGGGCGATGCTCAACTTCGAATGCTTCATTGCGTTCTCTCTCTCCGCCCGCACCACGCGGGTCGAAAGCAGAACGCAGCAGCGGGCCCGACGCCCCCAGTCGACGGCGAGAAAAAACATGAATGCATTCACAATGGAAATGCGGGAGAAACGTGGGCTTCCCCATCCGGTCACCGTCGCGTAAAACTCGGTGACGCGTCCGTCATCGTCGTCCGAGGCCCTCCCCTGTCCGCGCCCTCCCCTTTGCTCCGTCCTGCGCCGGATCTACCCGGGGTTCCGGATGCCTTCATCGCATTCGTGCGCGAGGAACGCGCGCCGCTGTGCGCTTTCCTGCGCGCCCGCGGTGTCGGCCCCGAGGATGCCGAGGACATCGCCCAGGACTGCATGGAGCGCCTGATCCGCTACCGCGCGCACGGCACCGAGGAGCTGCGGCTGCTGCTGTACCGCATCGCCCGCAACCGCCTGGCCGACCGCGGGCGCTCGCCACAATCGCGCAACCACCTGTCGCTGACCGAACGCGACGGAAACGAAGAAGCCGCCAGTGCTTCTCCTGATCCGCTGCGTCAGGCAGAATCCGGGCAGATGCTCGCCCTGCTGCGCCAGGCACTGTTCAAGCTGCCCGAACGTGCCCGCGAGGTGTATCTGCTCAACCGCATCACCGGGATGAGCTATACACAGATCGCCCGGCATTGCGGCATCACCGCCAAGACCGTGGAAAAACACATCGCCCGTGCATTGCAGGGCCTGCGCAAGGAGCTGGGCCCCGATCCTCTCCACAATGATGGAGATGCCGAATGATCCGCAACGACAACAGGGATGACACGTTGCTTTTTGAACACGCAAGCGCCTGGGTGGCCCGGCTGGACGCCCCCGACTGCAGCGCCGAAGAACGGCAGTCCTTCGAGGACTGGTTGGCCGAGGATCCGGCACATGTCAGCGCGTGGGTGCAGGCCGAGAAGCTGCACCAGCGCAGCGCCGGCCTGGCCAGCGACCCGTGGCTGCGCACCGCCGCCGCGCGTGCGGCACGCCGGCCGCAGCGGCGTTGGCTGCCCGGTGTCGCCGCCGCTGCAGGCGTGTGCCTGGCCGTTGGCCTGGGCTGGATGCTGTACACCGATGGCAATCCCACACCGCTGACCTACGCCAACGCCAGCCTGCTGCCGCAGCAGCGCACCCTGGCCGATGGCAGCATCGCCACGCTCGACGCCGGCACCACGCTGACCGCACGCTTCGGCTGGCGCAAGCGCGAACTGGCGCTGGAACACGGTCGCATCCAGCTGCAGGTCGAACCGTCATCGCGCTCGCTGCGGGTGCAGGCCGGCGGCAGCTCGATCCGCGATATCGGCACCACCTTCCAGGTTGAACGCCTGGCTGACGGCCGGGTCGAGGTCGCGCTGCTGGAAGGCGTGGTGGAAGTCACCAGTGGCAGCGCGCAGCACACGCTCTCGCCGGGCCAGCAGCTGCAGGTTTTGGCCTCCGGCAAGATCCAACCCGGCCCGCAGCTGTCCTCGACTGCTGCCGCCGAGGCTTGGCCGCAGGGCAGGCTGGTGTTCGACGGTACCCCCCTGGCCACCGTGGTCGAGCGCATGAACCGCTATGGCAGCACGCCACTGGTGGTCGCCGACCCGGATATCGCCGACCTCGCGGTCAGCGGCACCTTCCGTGCAGGCGACGCGCATGAACTGCTTTCCGCCCTGGAACTGGGGTGGTCCATTGCTGGCCAGCCGCGCTCGGATGGCGCGCTGGAACTGCGCCGCACCTACTGAGGCGGCCGCCGATGCCGGCGCCTGGTGTGCTTCGATGGGACGTGCTGCGCTGGGGTCTGCTGCAGGCCCTGTTGTGCGTCGTGTTGGTGCCCGGTGTGGCGGCAACGGCGGCGTCAGCAGAAGCCGTCAGACAGGTCGACTACCGTATCGCTCCCGGCGCCCTGCCGCCGGCCCTGCAGCAATGGGCACGCCAGAGTGGCATTGCCCTGGTGTTCGACGCACGTGAACTGACCGGCCTGCGCACCGGCGGCGTCGCCGGCTCGCTGGCGCCGGCCGCCGCACTGAAGCAGCTCGTCGCCGGCATGCCGGTGAATATCCTGCAGACCCCCAGCGGCGGATTCGTGGTCCGCCGGCACGCTGCCCCACCCGCCGTGGTCGCGCAGCCGGTACGGCGGCCACCGCCGCCCGCGCCAGCGAAGCCGGTGCAGGTGGAACTGGCGCCGATCCATGTCACCGGCAGCCGCTTGCCGCGCACCTCCGTGCAGACCACGCTGCCGGTAACGGTGATCGACCGCGAAGACATCCTGCGCAGCGGCTACGGCACGCTGTTCGACCTGTTGCGCCACCTGCCCGGCATGAACGGCCACCCGCCATTGAGCACCTCGCGCAGCGGCGACTCGCTGTACCTGCCGGTCGGCGCGGCCGCCACCACCAGCCTGGACGGCATGGGCCCGCGCGCGACCCTGTTCCTGGTCAACGGCCGGCGCCTGCCGCGTTATCCGATGGTGTCGCTGGAGGAAGGCGGGCTGACCGATCTGGGAGGCATTCCGCTCAGCTTCGTCGAGCGCATCGAGCTGGTGCGTGGCGGTGCATCGGCCATCTACGGCGCCGATGCGATGTCCGGCGTGGTCAACATCATTCTGCGCGACCAGGCCGAGGGACCGGAGGCCACGCTGCAATCGGGTGCCAGCAGCCGCGGTGATGGCGATCAGTACCGGCTGCAGGCGGCCACGGGCGGCGTGCGCGAAGGCGGCGACCGCTGGTTCGCCGGCATCGATCTGCATCGCCTGCAGCATGTGGCCGGTGACCAGCGCGACTGGCATGCGGAAACCTCGCTGTACCCGATCGGGCTGATCATGCCCAACGGTGATTACTACCCGGCCACGCAGTGCCATCCGCCATTGCAGAGCGAAGACGACGGTTGCTGGTTCGACAACGCGCGCCCGCGCTCGCTGCAACCGGCGTCGGAAACGCTGTCCGGCTACCTGCGTTATCGCCACGAGCGCGGTGACGGACGCTACGCCTACGTGGAAGCACGCGCCAGCCACAACCGCCAGCGTTTCGAGCTGGGCCCGACCGCCGTCGCCCTCAATTTCAGCCGTGGCGCGATCCTCAACGTGGTCCTGCAGGAAGGCGGCGAAGTGCGCCCGCGCGTGCATGCCACCGAAGGCGACATCAGTTTCGGCATGGGCCATGAGCGCGCCGGCCGCAGTTGGGATGCCGGCCTCAGCGCGCAGCGCAGCCAGGTGGACCTGCGCACCGAAGGCACCGTGCGCAGCGAACGCCTGCTGGAAGCAGCACGCACGCTGGACTTCCTGCCCGGATTTTCCACCCTGCCGGCGGGGCTGGCAGAGGAGCTGTTCCCGGCCATCCACAACCGCGGACGTACCGAGCAGTGGCAGGGCTGGTGGGGCATGCAGCGCACCCTGATGACACTGCCCGGCGGTGCAGCACAACTGGCCACCGGTATCGATCTGCGCCGCGAGCGCTGGACCTCGCTGCCCGATCCGCTGCTGGGCAAGGGCGAGCTGGCGCTGGGACTGCCGATGGAGCAACGCCGGCTGTCGCGGCAGAGCAACGCCGCTTACGCCGAAGTGGGCCTGCCGTTGGCGCCGACACTGCGCCTGGACGTGGCCGCGCGACTGGACCGCGATGGCGGTGACACTGCGTTTTCGCCGCGTGCCGGCCTGCGCTGGAGCCCCAGCCCGCACTGGTCGTTCCTGCTGGCCAGTGGCCGCGGCTACCGCGCTCCCAGCATCTTCGAGCGCCGGCGGCCACCGGGCTACTTCGGCCTGTATGGCCTGCCCGCCTCGGAGTCCCTGCCGCCGTGCGCGCGCCCGCTGCGCGATGGCGGCTGCGCGGTGGAAGTGGAGGTGATGGAGAACGATGGGCTGAAAGCCGAGACCTCGCGCAGCCACTCGCTGGCCGCCAGCTGGACACCCAACGATGCGTTCTCGCTGTCACTGACCCACAACATCGTCGAACTGCGCAACGAGATCCTCGCCCTGCAACCCAGCGATGCCCTGTGGAATCCCGGCACCTGGGAACTGGATGAGCAGGGCCGCCTGCGTGATCTTCGCCTGTCATTCGACAACATCGGCCGCACCACCTCGCGCAACTGGGTACTGCGCGGCGAGTACCGGGTGGATACCGGCCGCAACGGGCAGTGGCTGTTCTCGCTGGATGCGTTGAAACAGCAGGAGCTGCGTCGTGATCGCGGCCATGGCGAATCGGTGGACCTGCGCGGGCATGCCACGCCGGCGAACGCGGGCATCCTCAACGTACAGTGGCAGAACCCGTCCTGGGACATCGCCCTGCGAGGCAACCGCGTCGGCCGCACCCGCGCATGGCTGGCCGGTGAAGCGTGCGCGCAGGAGCAGCATGACCAGGGCCGTTGCATGAACCCGGCGCAGCTGCGCTGGAACCTGCATCTGGCGCGGCGGCTGAGCCCGCGCGTGATTGCCGCACTGGACGTGCACAACCTGCTTGATACGCGGCCGGTGAACCACCTGGTCGGCAGCGGCGGGCAGATGCCCGGGCTGGACGATCCACTCGGGCGCTACTTCCTGCTGACCCTGCAATTCCGCTGAGCGTAGTACCCTACGCCGCCTGTTCCACGGCGTCGAAGGCGAGTCATGAAAGCCTACCTCTGGTTCCTGGGAGCGCTCATGCTGTTCTTCGCGCTGCCCTTCCCCTGCCTGCTCTACTTCGGCACCAGCTGGCCGCTGGAAGCGGGCGACCGCAGCGCGCCCTGGCTGGCACTGGCCCTGCTGGCGACGTCGCTGACGCTATGGCTGGTGCTGCTGTACGCCTTCCTGCATTACCTGCTGCTGGCGCCACCCCGTGCGTTGCAACGTGTGCGCGGCATCCTGGCCGACGGCACGCCACGCAGCGCACGCATCGAGCAGGCCGAACAGACCGGCGTGCAGGTGCGCGGCTTCGCGCAGTGGCGGCTGCAGCTGGCCTTCGACAATCTGTCCGGCACCCCGATCACCGAAACGCTGGTCGTGGTCGACAGCAAGCCACAGCTGCAGCGCTTCACCGTGGGCAGCCCGCTGGAGGTGCTGCTCAGCCCTACACCCGGCCCCGCGCCCAACCTGATGCTGGCAGGATCGCAACCGGAACTGGACCGCGCCAGCCTGTGGCGCCGCGGCATCGGCGGCCTGATCGGCATTGTCGTGGTGGCTGCCGCGTACGTCATGGCCTATCGCCTGCAGAGCGATGGACTGGGCTGGACGTTCCTGGGCTTCGGCCATCCGCTGCTGGTCTGCCCGCTGGTGCTGTGCGGCTACCTGATCGGCCTGCGTCTGCTGGCGCGCCTGCTGGCCGGCACACTGCAGATCGACGCGCGCGGCGAAGCGCTCAAGTACCGTGGTATCGGCGCCGAAGCGCAGGTGCTCGACGTGCGCCAGACCGGCACCTACGTCAACGAACAACCGCAGGTCGAGTTCAAGCTGGAATATCTCGACCGCGAGGGCAACGTGCAGCAGGCCAGCGTGCGCCGCTTCGTTGCGCTGCTCGAACTGGCCAACATTCCACGCGGGCAGGTCGACATCCTCTACGACCCGGATGATCGCCGCAGCGTGCGCATGGAGCAGCCGTGAAGCGGCCCGTGTCCACGCCGCTGGTCTTTGCTGGCGTAGTGCTGGCCCTGGCCGGTGCCGCCACGGCGGGCGGCGCATTGCAGACCGTCAACGCGACCCTGCGTGGTGCCGCATCGACCGTGCCTGCGGATGCGATGCAACAAGACCCATGGGAACAACCGTTGCGAACGGCGGCCATCGCAACGCCACGGGCGGCGCCCGAACCGATGCCGCTGCCAAGGCGCGCGCGGCCGAACCTGCTGCTCGACAGCGAGCGCCTGCAGGTGGCACGGCAGGCGCTGGAGGCGATGCCCGGACTGGCCGGCGAACGCCTGGTCGTTTTCCACAGCATCCACTTCCATGACGACGGCCGCATCGACATCGACCTGGTCGATCCACAGCAGCCGGGCCACGTGGATAGTTATCACTACCAACGTGGACAATGGCGCAAGGGCGATGCGGTGAATCCGCACCAGTTCGCGCCGACCATCACCCTGCGCCGCAGCAGCACTGCACTGGCCAACATCGATTTCGATGCCGTACCACGGGTGACGCAGGCCCTGCAGCAACAGCGCAATGCACTGATGCGCACGCCCGCCGACGTCGGCCATGTGTATGTGGTCATCCGTAAGGGCGGCAAGCTGGTGTGGCTACCGGATGAAGTAGCCGGCGACCGGCAGACCGTACGCCTGCGCTACGACGCCAAGGGCAACCTGCAGTAGAAAAAGGGCTATCTCACCGAGCGGGCGATGGCGTACTGCGCAGCGTAGTAGGTGGACAGCACCAGCAGGCTGGCCATCGGCAGGCCACCGCCGAAGCGATCCCACGCCAGCAGGGAATCACTGGCCACGAACAGCAGTGCGCCAGCGGCAGCCCAACGCGCGCTGCCCGCTTCCAGTGCGTCGACGTGTGGCCGCTTCCAGTAGCGGGCCAGTACCAGCACTGCCATCAGCGCCAGCACCACGACATAGGCCAGCACCGGAACGCGCATCGGCAGCGGTAGATGCGGCCACAAGCCGGTGACGTTGATCGAAGCGAATGCGGCAAGCAGCACGAAGGCAGCGAGCAATCCGCGGCCCGCGCGCAGGCCGGCACGGAACGCGGCGATGTAGCACAGGTGCGCCAGCAGGAAGGCCACCAGGCCTGGCACGAACGCGTCGATCGGCAGCATCAGCGCGATATCACCTGCACAGGACAACAGCATGCCGGCCAGCACCGCACGCCGGTAGAACGCATCGCCCGCCGGCCGCGCCTGCCAGGCGATCGCGGCGATCAGCAGCGTGGTCGCCGGCTTGGCCAACCAGTGCAGCCAGCGCCCGTCGCCGTCCAGGTAGGCGCCGATGATGGCCAGCACGGCCACCACCAGGATCAACCCATCGCGCGTGCGCAGCTTCATCGTGCCTTCCACAGCTCTGCAAGGCGATCCGGGCGGCCGGCGATGCGCTCCAGCACCGGATACTGCAGGCCACCGTGGTAGTCGATCTTCATCGTGTCGATGCGGTCGAACTGCTTGACCAGCAGCGTGACCGGCGCCTTGTCAGTGGCGGCCGCAGCCACCGCATCCTTCAAGCGCTGGCTGCTGTATTCGCGGCCACCAACGGCGATCACCTTCATGCCCGGTGCCAGGCCGGCATTGAACGCCGGGCTGTCCCAGACCACATCACCGACCACGCCACTGTCGAGCACCGTCGCTCCCAGCGAGTAGGCCAGCAGCGCTGCCTTCGCGCGCTTTTCCTGCGCCTTGTAGGCCTCGTTGGGCGCATCGCGGTAGACCAGCTTCCAGCCCGCCAGTTCCAGGCCACCGGTCAACGATCCGTGCCCATCCAGGCGCTGGCGCAGGAAGCTCGCCCAGTCGTACGGCGCGATGCCGTTGAGGGTCGCCACCACGTCATCGAAGGTGTACGGATTGACGTCCCAGTCGCCGTTGCCGACGCCGAAGAAGGCACGCGCGAAATCATCCAGGCTGCGCCGGTTACCACTCAGTTCGCGCAGCTTGCCCTCCACTTCCAGCCACAGCATCTGGCCGCCGGAGTAGTAGTCCTCGCTCATCTGGTAGTTGCGATAAGGCAGCGTGCGGCGCTGGGCGATGGTCGGGTCGTTGGTGGTGTCCTGCAGCGGCCGCCAGGCCAGGCCCGGGCGACCACGATCATAGGTGGCCGCCACATTGGCCAGCATGTCACGCGCCTGCTCGCTGGACCACAGCCCCGAACGTGCGGCCAGTACCTGGCCCCAGAACTGGGTCTGCCCTTCGTACACCCACAACAGGCTGTCGCCCATCGGCGTATTGAAGTTGGCCGTGGCCAGGTCGGCACCACGACGGTACTTGCCGTTCCACGAGTGGGTGTACTCATGCGGCAGCAGGTCGCGCATCCACGCGTTGCTGTCCCACTCGGTGAAGTAGCCCGGGTCGGCGCTGTTCTCGCTGGAACGATGGTGCTCCAGGCCGATGCCGCCGAGGCGATCGGTCAGCGCAAGCAGGAATTCGTAGTGGTCGTAGTGGCGCGCGCCGTACAGCTTGTCCGCCTGCTGCACCAGCGCACGGTGCGCCTTCAGCTGCGCGTCGGTCGGCTTCAGCGATTTGGCATCGTCGGCGAACACGTTCAGATGTACCGGCGCCTTCGCGCCCGGGTCGAGGTCGATGCGCTGGTGATGCTCACCGGCAAACAGCGGCGAATCGACCAGGTGGTCATAGGAAATCGGCTTGAACACCACGGTGTCGCCATCGCGGCGTGCGGTTTCCAGTGCGGTCGCGTAGGCCCAGCCCTTGGGCAGGGTCACGCTGGCCTGCGCCTGCAGGTTGCGCGCGTCCACGCCGGCCGGGTACAGCGAATTGGCGTTCCACTGCAGGTTGAGCATTTCCGGGGTCATCACCACCCGGCCCTGGCTGCCGCCCTGCGAGGACAGGAAATCGAAGTGGGCGACGATCTCGCTCACGCCCGCCGGCACGTCCACCTTGAACGCATACACGTTGAACTGGTCGCGCTGCCAGGCCAGCGGCTTGCCGTTGGCAGTGACGCGCAGGCCGGCCAGCTTGTCGATCGGGCCGGTGGGCGAATGGTTGCCGGGAATCCACTGCGGGTACAGCAGGGTCAGCGGGCCGGGCTTGGCCGGCACGGTGGCGGTCACCTTGAAGATGCGCCGGGCCAGGTCGCGTGCATCCACATCGATGCGCAGCAGGCCGGGGGCGGCCGCGTTCGCCGGTGGCGAGGTCTGCGCCAGCGCGGGCGTAGCCGCCAGCGCGAACAGCACGGACATCACCAGGGCACGGGTTTTCATCGGCAACTTCCAGCAGCGAAGGATTCCCCGATGCTAGGCCTGTGAAGTGCCGAGCCCCATGGCCGAAGGTCATGGTCAGTGGCGCATCGACCAGATGCGGCAAAGCCTCATCGGAGCGTCGGCGAAGACTGACAGCATCCACGCATGGCGTGGACCTACTGGAAAGCAGAGCAGTAACGGGTAGATCCACGCCATGCGTGGATGACGTACAGCCGACAGTGCGAACCAGGGTTCGCACCCACCGGCAGCGCTGCCGGTCAGTCGACCAGGCGCAGGCGCAGTTCCTTCGGCAGCGCGAACACCATCGATTCCGGCTCGCCTTCCAGCTCGCCCACGCCGCTGGCGCCCAGCTCGGCCAGACGCGCCAGCACGCCATCGACCAGCACCTGCGGTGCCGAGGCACCAGCGGTCACGCCGATATGCTGCTTGCCCACCACCCAGGCCGGGTCGATCTCGTGTGCACCGTCGATCAGGTAGCTCTCCACGCCTTCACGGCGGGCCAGCTCGCTCAGGCGGTTGGAATTGGAGCTGTTCGGCGAACCGACCACCAGCACCAGGTCGCAGCGCTTGGCCAGGTCGCGCACGGCGTCCTGGCGGTTCTGCGTGGCGTAGCAGATGTCGTCGTTCTTCGGCCCCTGCATCGCCGGGAAGCGCTCGCGCAGCGCATCGATGATGCCGCGCGTGTCATCCACCGACAGCGTGGTCTGGGTGGTGTAGGCGAAGTTTTCCGGCTGGTTGATCTGCAACGTGGCCACCTGCTCCACGTCCTCGACCAGGTAGATCTGGCCGGTGCCCGCTTCGCGGTTCCACTGGCCCATGGTGCCTTCCACTTCCGGGTGACCGGCGTGGCCGATCAGCACGACGTCGCGGCCGGCACGGCAGTGGCGGGCGACTTCGAAGTGGACCTTGGTCACCAGCGGACAGGTCGCGTCGAACACTTTCAGGCCACGCCGCTCGGCTTCCTGGCGCACGGCCTGGGACACGCCATGGGCGCTGAAGATGACGGTGTTGTTGTCCGGCACTTCGTCGAGTTCCTCGACGAAGATCGCGCCGCGCTGCTTCAGGTCATCGACCACGAAGCGGTTGTGCACCACTTCATGGCGGACATAGATGGGCGCGCCCAGCGTTTCGATCGCGCGCTTGACGATCTCGATCGCACGATCGACACCGGCACAGAAACCACGCGGGTTGGCGAGCAGCACATCCATCAGTTCAGTCTCCCGGCAGCGGCCGGCTTACGGTTTCGGGCTGGCATTATCCGCCTTTTTGGCGGACTTGCCGTCGAACAGGCCAAACAGGGCGATGCCTACGGCACCCACCACGATGGCCGAATCGGCGATGTTGAACGACGGCCAGACATGCTCGCCGACGTACCACTGGATGAAATCCACCACGTGGCCATGCACCTGGCGGTCGATCACGTTGCCGATCGCACCGCCGATGATCAGCGCGTACGGCACGGCGGCCTTCCAGTTGCCACGGGCGGTCGCGCGCAGCCACCAGGCCATCAGGCCGCTGATGGCGATCGCCAGCACGGTGAAGAAATGCTTCTGCCAGCCACCGGCATCGCTCAGGAAGCTGAACGCTGCCCCGGTGTTGTAGGTGCGGTACCAGTTCCAGAAGCCGTCGATGACCACCACCGGCTGGAACTCCGGCAGGCTCGACAGCACCCAGGCCTTCGACCACTGGTCCAGGCCGATGATGACTGCCGACAGCAGCAGCCAGATCAGCGCATTGGGATGCGGGCGCGCGGCGGCCATCAGAACCAGCTCCGCACTTCGCCGGCACCGGCGATGTTGGTCACGCAGCGGCCGCACAGTTCCGGGTGGTCGGCATTGCTGCCGACGTCGGCACGGTGGTGCCAGCAGCGCACGCACTTGGCTTTCTGCGTCGGCTGCGCGCTGACGAACACCTCGTCGGTGGTCGCCGGACGCACCTGCACGTCACCGCTGATGAACAGGAAGCGCAGTTCATCGGCCAGCGGCTGCCAGCGGGTCGCCTGCTCTTCGCTGGCGGCGATGGTGATCTCCGCTTCCAGCGCGGCGCCGATCGCACCATTGGCGCGCATCGGCTCCAGCACCTTGGCCACCTGCTCGCGCAGGGCCAGCAGCTGGTCGAAGTCGGCCGCGTTGAGCTGTGCGTCGGCCGGCAGCGGAGCCAGGCCCTCGTACCAGGTGGTGAACAGCACGTGGCCGGCACGGTCGCCCGGCAGATACCCCCACAGCTCATCGGCGGTGAAGGTCAGGATCGGCGCCACCCAGCGGGTGAACGCTTCGGCGATGTGGTACATCGCGCTCTGCGCCGAACGACGACCATCCGAATCGGTCGGCATCGTGTACAGGCGGTCCTTGGTCACGTCCAGGTACAGCGAGCCCAGGTCCACGCTGCAGAAGTTCAGCAGCAGCTGCACGATCTCGGCCATGTCGTAGTTGTCATACGCGGCCTTGATCTTCTCCTGCAGTTCCCAGGCGCGATGCACGATCCAGCGGTCCAGCGCGACCATCTCGTCGAGCGGGCGCAGGTGCTGGGCCGGATCGAAACCGTCCAGGTTGCCCAGCAGGAAGCGGGCGGTGTTGCGCAGGCGACGGTAGGCGTCGGCGGTGCGCTTGAGGATTTCCTGCGACAGCGACATCTCGTTGCTGTAGTCGGCCGAGGCGATCCACAGGCGCAGGATGTCCGCGCCCAGCTTGTTCATGATTTCCTGCGGCTCGATGCCGTTGCCCAGCGACTTGGACATCTTGCGGCCGTGCTCGTCCACGGTGAAACCGTGGGTGAGGCACTGCTTGTACGGCGCGCGCTTGTCGATGGCCACGCCGGTCAGCAGCGAGGACTGGAACCAGCCGCGATGCTGGTCCGAACCTTCCAGGTACAGGTCGGCCGGCTTGCCGAAGCCACGGGCAGCCAGCACCGCTTCGTGGGTCACGCCCGAGTCGAACCAGACATCAAGGATGTCGGTGACCTTCTCGTAGTCGGCCGCTTCAGCGCCCAGCAGTTCGGCCGCGTCCAGCGAGTACCACACGTCGATGCCTTCGGCCTGCACGCGGTCGGCCACCTGCTGCATCAGCTCCACCGAACGCGGGTGGATCTCGCCGGTCTGGCGATGGGTGAACAGTGCGATCGGCACGCCCCACGTGCGCTGGCGCGAGATGGTCCAGTCCGGGCGGCCGTCGACCATGCTCTGGATGCGCGCCTTGCCCCACGTCGGGAACCAGCCTACGGTGTCGATGGCGGCCAGCGCATCGCTGCGCAGGTTGGCCTTGTCCATCGAGATGAACCACTGCGGGGTGGCGCGGAACACCACCGGCGTCTTGTGCCGCCAGCAGTGCGGGTAGCTGTGGCGGATCTCGACGAAGGCCAGCAGCGCGCCGCTGTCGCGCAGCACCTGCACGATCGCCTCCTGCGCCTTCCACAGGTGCTGGCCCGCCAGCACCACCTCGCCTGCCGGCGGGGTCGATTCCAGGTATACGCCACGGCCATCAACCGGGGTCACCTGGCCGGCGTTGTACTTGTCCAGCAGGCCGTACTTCTGGCTGACCACGTAGTCTTCCTGGCCATGGCCGGGGGCGGTATGCACCGCACCGGTACCGTCCTCGTCGGACACGTGTTCGCCGTTGAGCACGAGGATCTCGCGCTCCGGGTAGAACGGATGGACCAGCAGCTGGTTTTCCAGCGCCGAACCTTCGGCCTCACCGTGCAGCACCACCGCGTCCACGCCGTAGCGCTGCAGCGAGCGCTCGGCCAGTGCAGCGGCCAGCACCAGCCAACGGCGCTTGCCGTTGTGCGCCGGGCCTTCGGCCAGCACGTAGCGGATGTCCGCGCCCAGCGATACCGCCAGCGAGGCCGGCAGCGTCCACGGGGTGGTGGTCCAGATCGGCACGGCCACTTCCACGTCGGCCGGCACGCTTACGCCGAACGCCTGCGCCACGGCCTGCGCATCGCGCGCGGTGTAGGCCACGTCGATCGCCGGCGAGGTCTTTTCCTGGTATTCGATCTCGGCTTCGGCCAGCGCCGAGCCGCAGTCGAAGCACCAGTACACCGGCTTGGCGCCGCGCAGCAGGTGGCCGTTGGAGATGACCTTGGACAGCGCGCGGATCTCGTTGGCCTCGAAATCGAAGCTCAGGGTCTTGTACGGGTTGTCCCAGTCGCCGGTGACGCCCAGGCGCTTGAAGTCGGCGCGCTGGATGTCGATCTGCTCCTCGGCGAACTCGCGGCACTTCTGCCGGAACTCGACCGCATCGAGCTTCACCCCGACCTTGCCCCACTTCTTTTCCACCGCGATTTCGATCGGCAGGCCATGGCAGTCCCAGCCCGGTACATAGGGCGCATCGAAGCCGGCCAGGTAGCGCGACTTGACGATGATGTCCTTGAGGATCTTGTTGACCGCATGGCCCAGGTGGATGCGCGCATTGGCGTACGGCGGGCCGTCATGCAGCACGAACAGCGGGCGGCCGGCGGCGTTGTCGCGCAGCTGCTGGTAGAGCCCCTGCTCTTCCCAGCGCGCCAGAATGCCCGGCTCGCGCTTGGGCAGGTCGCCGCGCATCGGGAATTCGGTGGCCGGCAGGTTGAGGGTGGTCTTGTAGTCCTGGCTCACGCAGTGGCTCGCAATCTATGTTCGGAAAGGATGGCACGCGCCTGTTCGGCGTCGCGGTGCATCTGGTCGGTCAGCGCCGCCAGATCGTTGAATTTCTCTTCGTCACGCAGCTTGGCAACGAATTCGACTTCGATGTGGCGCCCGTACAGGTCGCCCTGGAAATCGAACAGGTGCGCTTCCAGCAGCGGCTCCACGCCGTCCACGGTCGGCCGGGTACCGAAACTGGACACCGACGGCCACGGCTGGTCGAACACCCCGTGCACCCAGGTCGCGTAGATGCCCGACAGCGCCGGGGTCTTCGGGAAGCGCAGGTTGGCGGTGGGGAAGCCCAGCGTACGGCCGAGCTGGCGCCCGCGCACGACCCGCCCGCTGATCGAGTACGGGCGACCGAGCAGGTCGCCGACGCGGGCGAAGTCGCCCTCCTGCAGCAGCTGGCGGATACGGGTGCTGGAAATGCGGTCACCATGCAGGTCGACCGCTTCGATCTCGCCGGCGCTGAAACCGAGCTCGGCGCCCAGCGCCTGCAGCAGGGCCAGATCGCCACGGCGACGGTTGCCGAAACAGAACTCCGGCCCGATCCACACCTCGCGGGCGTTCAGGCGCTGCGCCAGCAGCTGGCGCACGAAGGTTTCGGCGGGCATCGCCGCCATCGCCGCGTCGAAGCGCAGCAGGCCGATCGCATCAACGCCCAGTTCGTGCAGGATCTCGACCTTGCTGCGTGCCAGGGTCAACCGCGGCGGCGGCGTGCCCTGGGCGAAGAACTCACGCGGCAGGGGCTCGAAGGCCACCGCCACCGCAGCCACCCCCAAGGCGCGCGCACGCGCGACCGCGTGCCGCACCAGCGCACGATGGCCCAGGTGGAGGCCGTCGAATGCACCGATGCAGACCACGCTTCCGTTGGGGAACAGCTCCCCGCCCTCGACGCTTCTGAACAGCCTGCTCATCAACTCTCGTTCCGGCCGGCCGAAGCCCGCCGTTTCAATGGTGTAACCCTGAAGTATAGCCGCCGGGAGCCACGATCAATGCCCACGCAGGTCGCGCGGACGGAAGCCCATCGCCACCATCGCAAGCAGATAGGTCAGCCCGCCACCGCCGACCAGCAGGCCGAGCGCGCCGATCCGTTCCCACACGCCCATCGACGAGAAGCCCGGCAGCCAGTACAGCAGGGCCAGCAGCACGCCGACCATCGCCGTGCACGCCAGCAACAGGCGCAGCAGGTAGCCGCCCCAGCCCGGCCGCCGCTGGTAGACATCGGTCTTGCCCAGCCAGTACCAGAGCAGCCCCAGGTTCAGGTAACTGGACAGCGCGCTGGCAATGCCCAGCGCCAGATGCAGGCCGGGCTGCTTGCCCAGCGCCGCCATCACCCCCTGCGCCTTCAGCTCGTCGGGCACCATCACCTGGTACAGCACCGCCAGCAGGGCGAAGTTGAACACCATGTTGGCCACCAGCGCGGCGACACCGGCGCGCACCGGCGTCCTGGTGTCCTGGCGCGCGTAGAACGCCGGCAGCACCACCTTCAGCAGCGCGAACGCCGGCAGGCCGAAGCTCAGGCCGTACACCGACAGCGCCGTCATGCGGGTGTCGAAGGCGGTGAACTGGCCGTGCTGGAAGATCGTGGAGATCAGCGGTTCGGCCAGCAGCAGCAGGCCCAGCATGGCCGGCACCGAGATCAGCAGGGTCATGCGCAGGCCCCAGTCCAGCGAGCGCGAGAAGCCTTCGCGGTCGGTGCTGACGTGGTGCCGTGCCAGCGCCGGCAGGATCACCGTGCCCAGGGCCACGCCGAACACACCCAGCGGCAGCTCCAGGAAGCGATCGGCCAGCGACAGCCAGGACTGCGAGCCATCGGTCAGCTTGGCGGCGATGACGGTGTCCAGCAGCAGGTTGATCTGCGCCACCGACGAGCCGAACAGGGTCGGTACCATCAGCGTCATCACCTTGCGCACGCCCGGATGGTTCCAGCCCCAGCGCGGCAGGGTCAGCAGGTCGATGCCCTTCAACGAAGGCAGCTGGAACAGCAGCTGCAGCAGGCCGGCGGCCAGCACCGCCCAGCCCAGGGCGAGGATCTGCTTTTCCGGGGTGCCACCCAGCCGCGGCGCCAGCCACAGTGCGCCGGCGATCATGCACAGGTTGAGGATGACCGGGGTCAGCGCCGGCATCGCGAAGCGCTGGAAACTGTTCAGCGCACCGCCGGCCAGGGCGGTCAGCGAGACGAACAGCAGGAACGGGAAGGTCAGGCGGAACAGGTCGATCAGCAGGCCCTGCTTGGCCGGGTCGGTGTCCACCCCACTGGAGAAGACCGACGCCAGCTGCGGGGCGAAGATCAGCGCCAGCGCGGTGACCAGCATCAGCACGCCGCCCAGGGTGCCGGCGGTGCGGGCCATCAGTTCACGCAGCTCGGCGTGGCTGCGGGTTTCCTTCACCTCGGTGAACACCGGCACGAATGCGGTGGCAAAGGAGCCCTCGGCGAACAGCCGGCGCAGGAAATTGGGTATCCTGAAGGCGACCCAGAAAGCATCGGTGATGGCGTTGGTGCCGAAGGTCGAGGTCACTACCTGGTCCCGGACCAGGCCGAGAACCCGCGAGACCATGGTCATGCTGCTGAATGACAGCAGGCCCCGCAACATCTTGGGTGAACTCACTCAACGTCCCTCTTGACAATCGACTTGACGTACATTTCTTACGCCATCATACTAGCTAGCTTGCTGTTCCCATAACACCGATTTTTCAGGAAACCACCACCGTGGCCAATATCAAGTCCGCCAAGAAGCGCGCCAAGCAGACCGTCGTGCGCAACGCGCGCAACGTGGCTCAGCGCTCGATGCTGCGCACCGCTGTCAAGAAAGTGATCAAGGCGCTGGACGCCAACGATGCCGCCGGCGCTCAAGCCGCCTTCGCCGTTGCCCAGCCGATCCTGGATCGTTTCAGCGCGCGTGGCCTGATCCACAAGAACAAGGCTGCTCGCCACAAGAGCCGCCTGAACGACCGCATCAAGGCCCTCCAGGCCGCCTGATCCGGTTGGTTGCTGGAGCCCCGGCTCCGGCAGCACGCAAAAGCCCGGCTTCGGCCGGGTTTTTTGTTGCCTGCAATCTGGTAGTGCCGGCCGCCGGCCGGCAACCTCGGTGGATTGCCGGCCAGCGGCCGGCACTACCCACGTACAAAAAAACCCGGCCGAAGCCGGGTTTTTCGCGGGAACCACAACGGCATTACTGCGCGTTGCGTGCCGCCTCGAGCTCGTCTTCCTTCTGGCGATCGAAGAACGCCATGATCCGGCTCATGATCGGGAAGGTGCCTTCGCGACCCAGTGCGGACACCAGGAACCACGGCTCCTTCCAGCCCAGCTCGGCGACGATCTTCTCGGCAGCGGCCTTGGCCTCGTCCTCGAACATCAGGTCGGCCTTGTTCAGCACCAGCCAGCGCGGCTTGGCCAGCAGCTCCGGATCGTGCTTTTCCAGTTCGCGCTCGATGGCACGCACCTGCTCGACCGGCGACACACCTTCCACACCCCCTTCCATCGGCGAAATGTCGACGAGATGCAGCAGCAGGCGGGTGCGCTGCAGGTGGCGCAGGAACTGCGCGCCCAGGCCGGCACCGTCGGCAGCACCTTCGATCAGGCCCGGAATATCGGCGATCACGAAGCTGCGGTAGTTTTCCACCTTCACCACACCCAGGTTCGGGTACAGCGTGGTGAACGGGTAATCGGCCACCTTCGGCGTTGCCGCAGAGACGGCGCGGATCAGGGTGCTCTTGCCGGCGTTGGGGAAGCCCAGCAGGCCGACATCGGCCAGCAGCTTCAGCTCCAGCTTCAGCGTGCGCTCCTCACCCGGCTCACCCGGCAGCGCCTGGCGCGGCGAGCGGTTGGTGGAGCTCTTGAAATGCATGTTGCCCAGGCCGCCGCGGCCGCCCTTGGCCACCAGCAGGCGATCACCATGCTGGGTCAGGTCGCCGATGATTTCATCGGTGGCCACGTTGATGATCACGGTGCCGACCGGCACGGTGATGACCATGTCTTCGCCACCCTTGCCATAGGCCTGGCGGCCCATGCCGTTCTCGCCGCGCTGCGCCTTGAAGATGCGGTCATGGCGGAAGTCGACCAGGGTGTTCAGGTTTTCGTCGGCGCGGATCCACACGCTGCCGCCCGCACCGCCGTCGCCGCCGTCCGGGCCGCCGAGCGGAATGAACTTCTCGCGACGGAAGCCAATGCAGCCGTTGCCGCCGTTGCCGGCGAACACTTCGATTTCTGCTTCGTCTACCAGTTTCATTGTTTCGATGCCTGCGATGGGCGCGGCATGCACGCCGCCACCTTGATGTAGTGCCGGCCGCTGGCCGACAACCGGGCGATGCCCGTTTTACCATTGATTCCAACGAAAAGCCCCGCCGAAGCGGGGCTCTTCATGCAGCGAGCTCTTCATCCAGCACGGCCATGCCGAGGCATGGGCGCCGGACGCAGCCTTATCAGGCTTCGACCGAGACGACGCTGACGGTGCGACGCTTCTTCGGGCCCTTCACGGTGAACTCCACCTTGCCGTCCGTCAGGGCGAACAGGGTGTGGTCACGGCCGAGGCCGACGCCGGTACCCGGGTGGAACTGGGTGCCGCGCTGACGCACGATGATGTTGCCTGCTTCGATGGCCTGGCCGCCGAAGATCTTGACGCCGAGGTACTTCGGGTTGGAGTCGCGACCGTTGCGCGAAGAGCCTACGCCTTTTTTATGTGCCATGACCTATCTCCTTACTTGCTGCCACCGGCAATGCCGGTGATCTCGATTTCGGTGTAGTACTGACGGTGACCCTGGCGCTTCATGTGGTGCTTACGGCGACGGAACTTGATGATCCGGACCTTGTCAGCACGACCCTGGGACAGGACGGTGGCGGTGACCGCAGCGCCGCTCAGGGCGTCGCCGATCTTGATGCCATCGCTGTCGCCGAGCAGCAGGATGTTGTCGAACTTGATCTCGCTGCCGACTTCGACTTCGAGCTTTTCAATGCGGAGCTTTTCGCCCTGCGCCACGCGGTATTGCTTACCGCCGGTGACCAGTACTGCGTACATGACCAGACTTCCTCTGTAGTTATTGTGGTCTATGGACTGCCGCCGTCGAGGGCGGACAGGAGCGGGATTGTACGCAGAGGGCCCCGGACGGGTCAAGTCAACCCCCTGAACGGCCCGGGGGGCCCCAGGCAGGGGTCAGATCCCTTTTCACACGGTGAAAAGGGATCTGACCCCTGCCTGACAGGCGGTCTCACCGGGTGAGACACCGGGCTGGCATTGTCGCCCATTGCCCCCATCTGGTCACCTCGGTAGGCTGACCGATTGCCGCCCTATCGCTGGCCCGGCGGCCCAGCCACGCCCCCACAACCGGATTCCCCATGGCGATGGATTTCATCCGCATCCGCGGCGCGCGGACGCACAACCTCAAGAACATCGACCTCGACCTGCCCCGCGACAAACTGATCGTGATCACCGGCCTGTCCGGCTCGGGCAAGTCGTCGCTGGCGTTCGACACCATCTATGCCGAGGGTCAGCGGCGTTACGTCGAGTCCCTGTCGGCGTACGCGCGGCAGTTCCTGAGCGTGATGGAAAAGCCGGACCTGGACCACATCGAAGGCCTGTCGCCGGCGATCTCGATCGAGCAGAAGTCGACCTCGCACAACCCGCGCTCGACGGTCGGCACCATCACCGAGATCTACGACTACCTGCGCCTGCTGTATGCACGCGTCGGCACGCCGCGTTGCCCCGACCACGGCTATCCGCTGGAGGCGCAGACGGTCAGCCAGATGGTCGACCATATGCTGACGCTGGACCCGGAACAGCGCTACATGCTGCTGGCGCCGGTGATCCGCGACCGCAAGGGCGAGCACGCGCAGGTGTTCGACCAGCTGCGCGCGCAGGGCTTCGTGCGTGTACGCGTGGATGGCGAACTGTACGAAATCGATGCGGTGCCGCCGCTCGCGCTGCGCCAGAAGCACACCATCGAAGCGGTGATCGATCGCTTCCGCCCGCGCGAAGACATCAAGCAGCGCCTGGCCGAGAGCTTCGAAACCGCCCTGAAGCTGGGTGATGGCATGGCGTCGGTGCAGTCACTGGACGATGCCGCTGCGACCCCTACCCTGTTCTCGTCCAAGTATTCCTGCCCGGTCTGCGACTACTCGCTGCCGGAACTGGAGCCGCGCCTGTTCTCGTTCAACGCACCGATGGGCGCCTGCCCCGGCTGCGACGGGCTGGGCATGGCCGAGTTCTTCGATCCCTCGCGCGTGGTGGTGCATCCGGAGCTGTCGCTGGCGGCCGGTGCCGTGCGTGGCTGGGATCGCCGCAATGCCTATTACTTCCAGCTGATCGCCTCGCTGGCCAAGCACTACAAGTTCGACACCGACGCGGCGTGGAACTCGCTGCCGGCAAAGGTGCAGCAGGCCGTGCTGTACGGCAGTGGCGAGGACGCGATCACTTTCACCTACTTCACCGAGGCCGGTGGCCGCACCCAGCGCAAGCACCGCTTCGAAGGCATCATTCCCAACCTCGAACGCCGCTACAAGGAAACCGAATCGGCGGCGGTGCAGGAAGAGCTGGGCAAGTACATCAGCGAACATGCCTGCCCCGAGTGCAACGGCGCGCGCCTGAACAAGGCCGCACGCAACGTGTTCGTGGCCGACCGCCCGCTGCCGGAACTGGTGGTGCTGCCGATCGACGAAGCGCTGAAGTTCTTCAGTGAACTCAGCCTGCCGGGCTGGCGTGGCGAGATCGCTGCGAAGATCGTCAAGGAGATCGGCGAACGCCTCGGCTTCCTGGTCGACGTCGGCCTGGATTACCTGACCCTGGAGCGCAAGGCCGACACCCTGTCCGGTGGCGAGGCACAGCGCATCCGTCTGGCCAGCCAGATCGGTGCTGGTCTGGTGGGCGTGATGTACGTGCTCGATGAGCCGTCCATCGGCCTGCACCAGCGCGACAACGAGCGCCTGCTGGGCACCCTCACCCGCCTGCGCGACCTTGGCAACACGGTGATCGTGGTCGAGCATGACGAAGACGCGATCCGACTGGCCGACTACGTGCTGGACATCGGACCCGGCGCGGGCGTGCATGGCGGCGAGATCGTCGGCCAGGGCAGCCTGCAGGACCTCCTGGATGCACCGCGTTCGCTGACCGGCCAGTACCTGTCGGGCAAGCGCGCGATCAAGATCCCGGCGCGCCGGCACAAGCCGAACCCGAAGATGACGCTGCATCTGCGTGGCGCCACCGGCAACAACCTGAAGGGCGTGGACCTGGCCATTCCGGCAGGGCTGCTGACCTGCGTGACCGGCGTGTCCGGCTCGGGCAAGTCAACCCTGATCAACGACACCCTGTTCTCGCTGGCTGCCAACGAGATCAACGGCGCCTCGCACCCGATCGCGCCGTACAAGGAGATCGATGGCCTGGACCTGTTCGACAAGGTGGTGGACATCGACCAGTCGCCGATCGGCCGTACCCCGCGCTCGAACCCGGCCACCTACACCGGCCTGTTCACCCCGCTGCGCGAGCTGTTCGCACAGGTGCCCGAATCGCGTGCGCGCGGCTATTCGCCGGGACGCTTCAGTTTCAACGTGCGTGGCGGCCGCTGCGAGGCCTGCCAGGGCGATGGCCTGATCAAGGTCGAGATGCACTTCCTGCCCGACGTGTACGTGCCCTGCGACGTCTGCCATGGCAAGCGCTACAACCGCGAAACGCTGGAGATCCTGTACAAGGGCTTCAACATCAACGACGTGCTGGAAATGACCGTCGAAGATGCACTGAAGCTGTTCGAACCGGTCCCGTCCATCGCCCGCAAGCTGGAGACCCTGGTTGATGTCGGCCTGAGCTACATCAAGCTGGGGCAGAGCGCGACCACGCTGTCCGGTGGTGAAGCGCAGCGCGTGAAGCTGTCCAAGGAACTGTCGCGCCGCGATACCGGCCGCACCCTGTACATCCTCGACGAGCCGACCACCGGCCTGCACTTCCACGACATCGAGGCGCTGCTCGGCGTGCTGCACAAGCTGCGCGACGAGGGCAACACGGTGGTGGTGATCGAGCACAACCTGGACGTCATCAAGACCGCGGACTGGATCGTCGACCTGGGTCCGGAAGGCGGTCATCGCGGCGGCACCATCCTGGTGACCGGTACGCCGGAAGACGTGGCCGCATGCCCGGATTCGTATACCGGGCAGTTCCTCGCCCGGATGCTGCCGTCCACTACTGCGCGACCGGACCAGCCCGCCGCCGTGGCCAACAAGCCCGATGCGCGCCCGCCGCGCAAGGTGAAGCCCGAGAAGCCGGCGAAGAAGGCAGCCGCCGCCAAGAGCACCGGCAAGGCCAGCAAGACCGCCACGGCCGGCACCAAGAAGAAGAAGGACGCCTGATGAGCAGCGAACACAAGATCCTGGCCCGCATTCCGATCAGCGTGCGCTGGCGTGACATGGACAGCATGGGCCACGTCAACAACGCCAAGTACATCTCCTACCTGGAAGAGGCGCGCGTGCGCTGGATGCTGGGCGTGGAAGGCGTGTCGATGACCGACCGCATCGCGCCGGTGGTGGCTGCCACCAACGTCAACTACCGGTTGCCGATCGTGTGGCCCAACGACATCCTGGTCGAGCTGTTCGTCGAACGCCTGGGCAACAGCAGCGTGACCATCGGTCATCGCATCGTCGACCAGCAGGACGAGTCGAAGCTGTATTCGGACGGCAACGTGGTGGTGGTCTGGATGGACACGCAGACCGGCAAGAGCGCGCCGCTGCCGGACGCCATCCGCAACGCGTCCACCTGAAGGTGGTGCCGGCCGCTGGCCGGCACTCTCCCCGCCGGGCATGGCCCGGCGCGACCGTTCCCATCAAAGGACTGACATGATCCACCAGACCGAACTGCGCGACCTGCTGCCCGGCATGGTCCCCTTCCCCGCCGACGTATTCCCCGATGACCAGGCCTGGCTTGGCCAGCATCTGCTGCCGCTGCTGAAGATCGACCTCGGCGTGCTGCGCCCGGAACTGGCCGGCAGCGTGGCCACGATGCTGTGCCCGATCGAGCCCTACGACGGCTGCATCGGTGAAACCACCGAAGAACACCACAACGCGTTCACCGGCACCAACTGGATCGCTTTTGAATTGACCGCCGACAACCGTATGCGTTTCCTCGGTGAGGAGGGCTACTTCATCGGCGACCAGGTGCAGGACAAAGACGCGCTGGAGCACATCGCTGAGATGCGTGAGAGCTACAGCAAGGCACGTGCGTACTTCCAGCAGCATGGACGCCTGGCCAGCTATTCGCGCTATGGCGACGGCGAGCCCGGCGAGCAGGCGTACCTCGATGTGCTGGGCGGGCAGATCTCGACCGGCAACTGGATCGAAACCGCGGAGATTCCGGCCGCCTTCGCACTGGCGTTCACCGAGGCTGCCGACGACCGGCATGCGCCGGACGATGCCGAGCGCGCGATCATCACCCGCGATGGCCACAAGTTCTTCGCCGTGGCCGAAGTGGCCGGCTACAACTGGTGTGCAACCGGTGCTGATGCGATCGTGATGCTGTACGAGCCGGAAAGCCGCACGGTGCTGTTCTCGTACGACTGGTCGTAAGCCCCACCGCGCTGCGCGCTCGCCGGGCATGGCCCGGCGGAACGAGCGCCGCGTTACGGCGCGGCCTTGCGCACTATCAGGGCCGTGCTGACTTCGGTGCCACCCTCCAGTTGCACCTGCAGCCACACGGGCTGCCCCTCCTCCAATACGCGCCTGCCGTCCATCAACATCAGGTGCAGGCCACCGGGCTTGAGCACGGCGCGTTCGCCCGGCGCCAATGGCAGGCGCTCGACGGCACGCATGCGGCTGACCCCGTCGACGATCCGGGTCTCGTGCAACGACACATCACCGAAACTCGCACTGCGCGCACCGATGATGGTCACCGCGGTGGAGCAGCCGTTACGGATCACGCCATAGCCGGCAGTCATGGGCGTCGCCGTCGGGCTGGGCGGCAGACGTACCCAGCCCTGCGAGACGGTGACGCACTCCGGCACCGCGGCCGCCGCCGATGCTGCGCCCGCACACATCATCAACAGTACGCCAACGAATGGTTTGGTTATCATCGCCCAGGTTCCTTCTTCGCAACGAGACCCGCAGCATGACGACGCTCATCGAGGTGATCAACCATGGCCCCATCCGCGAACTGCGGCTGGCGCGGCCGCCGGTCAATGCACTGGACACCGAGCTGTGCCGGCAGTTGATCCATGCCATCGAACTGGCGATGGCCGAGGACGCGCACGGCATCGTGCTGTCCGGCAGCGAGCGCATCTTCACCGGCGGCATGGACGTGCCGCACCTGCTCTCGCATGGCGATGACAAGCACAAGCTGCTGGACACCTGGAACGCGTTCTTCGGCGCGGTACGCACGCTGGCCGAGAGCCGCATCCCGGTGGTTGCGGCGATCACCGGCCATGCACCGGCGGGCGGCTGCGTGCTGGCCCTGTGCTGCGACTACCGGGTGATGGCACGCAGTGCCGATCCGGCGCGCCCGTATGCCATCGGCCTGAACGAAGTGCAGGTCGGCCTGATCGCACCGGAAGGCATCCAGCGCCTGCTGCGCCGTGCCGTGGGGGCGCACCGTTCCAGCGTGCTGCTGGCCACCGGCGCGCTGGTACCGGCCGAACAGGCGCTGCAGATCGGCCTGGTCGATGAACTGGTGGATGGCGAACTGGTGGCGGCCCGTGCGGTGGCCTGGCTGCAGGACCTGCTGAAGCAGCCGCGGCAGCCGATGCTGCTGACCCGTGCCATCGCCCGCGCCGAGCTGCACGACGCCCTGCATCCGGACCTGATCCAGCTCGACCGCTTCGTCGAGGCCTGGTTCGCCCCGGATGCGCAGAACGCACTGCAGGCACTGGTGGCGCGTCTCGGCAAGTAATCGGTAGTGCCGGCCGCTGGCCGGCAGCCTGGCGATCCTTCCGGGACGCCTGCGGATGCCGGCCAGCGGCCGGCACTACCGAAGATGGGGCATCCGGCCTACACCGGTATAATCGACCCCTCTTTCATCGCTGTGGCCGCCCCCTTGAACGACATGCCCGAACCCGTCGTCTCCGAGCTGATCGATCTGCTCACCCTGGAGCGGCTGGAGGACAACCTGTTCCGCGGCCAGAGCCGCGACATCGGTACCAAGTACGTGTTCGGCGGGCAGGTGCTGGGCCAGGCCCTGGCGGCCGCGCAGGCCACGGTCGACAATGGTCGCCATGTGCACTCGCTGCACGCCTATTTCCTCCGCGCCGGCAACATCGACCATTCGATCGTCTACGACGTCGACCGTACCCGCGACGGTGGCAGCTTCTCGGTGCGCCGGGTGACCGCCATCCAGCATGGCAAGGTGATCTTCTTCTGCGCGGCCTCGTTCCAGCAGGCCGAATCCGGTGCCGAGCACCAGCACAAGATGCCCGAAGTGCCGCAACCGGAAGACATCGAACCGAACCGGCCGTTGCCGGCGGAGGTGCTTGAGCGCTTGCCGATCAAGGTGCAGCGCTGGCTCTCGCGCGGCGGTCCGTTCGAGTTCCGCCATGTGTATCCCCGCGATGAACTGAACCCGCCCAAGCGCCCGCCCTACCACCAGGTCTGGCTGCGCCTGAGCGAGCGCGTGGGCGATGCTCCCGAGCTGCACCAGGCACTGCTGGCCTACGCGTCGGACTTCCACCTGCTGGGCACGGCGACCTTCCCGCACGGCATCAGCTACTACCATCCGCACGTGCAGATGGCCTCGCTGGACCACGCGATCTGGTTCCACCGCCCGTTCCGCGCCGACGATTGGCTGCTGTACTCGCTGGACAGCCCCAGTGCGCAGGATTCGCGCGGCCTGGCCCGCGGCCAGTTCTTCACCCGTGATGGCGTGCTGGTTGCCAGCACCGCCCAGGAAGGCTTGATCCGCGTGGTTCCGGACCAGGCAGCAGCGGCCGCCGTGCCGGCCAAGGATTGACCGATGCGTCAGATTTTCAGCAGCCAGCGCGTGGAAACCGTGGAAGGCGTGGCCGAGCTCCTGCGCAGCCACGACATCCAGGTGAAGGTCACCAACGGACGCTCGTACAAGACCCGTCGCCGGGGTCAGTTCAGCTATACCGACCTGGGCAATGCAGGCGCCTACCCTGCGGTGTGGGTCGTGCGCGCCGACGACCAGCCGCGTGCGCGCGAAATCCTGCGCGACGCCCGCCTGCTCGACACCACCCGTCGTGACCACCCGACCGCCGAATTCGCCTTCCGCGATGATGTGCAGGAAAGTGCCGGTGGTCGTGGCTGGGCCTGGCGCATCCGCATTGCCCTGCTGGTGGTGATCGCCGGCGTGGCGCTGGTGATCGGCCTGCGCCATCGCGGAGCCCCTGCCCCAACCGCGCCGGTGCCCGCCCCGCAGGCACAGCCGCAGCAAGCACAGCCGACCGCACCGGCACCGCCGGAAGAAGAGGAAGTGCGGGTCCGCATCCAGCCGTCCACGTAACGCGCAGGTAACGCCGGGCCATGCCCGGCGAGCGCAGCGGCCTGACAGAAACGCCGCCGGGCATGGCCCGGCGCTACCGGGACGCGAACCGGTCACATCGGGCGCGCGGCTCCGTCATGGGACACAATCCCTGCAGGAGCCCGCCGCCATGACGATCTTCGCCGCAAGCATCGACGAAACCCTGGAACGCGAACTGCCGGCCGCCAGCGGCGGTTGCCAGCATGCCTATGGCCGCATCGTGCTGGCCTGCCAGAACACGGTCACCGCCATCGCCCTGGCCATCACCGGCGACCGCCAGGCCAGCGAGGACATCGCCCAGGAAGCGTTCGTGAAGGGCTGGCAGCAGCTGCATCAGCTGCGCAGCGCGAGCAGCTTCCTGCCCTGGCTGCGGCAGATCACCCGCAACCTCGCCCGCGACTGGCTGCGCGCACAACGTGGCCGACCGCTGAGCGGCGAGGCTGCCGAAGTGGCGCTGACCATGGCTGCGGATCCGACCCCGGGCGTGGCCGACCGCCTGCAGCGGCTGGAAGAGGAAATCGCTGCCGAAGACATCATCTCTGCCCTGCCCGCCGACAGCCGCGAAGTCCTGCTGTTGTATTACCGCGAGGGCCAGCATTCGCAGCAGGTCGCCGACCTGCTCGGGCTGAGCGACGCGGCGGTACGCAAGCGCCTGTCACGTGCCCGTGCGCAGGTGCGCGAGGGCCTGCTGCAGCGCTTCGGCGAATTCGCACGCAGCAGCGCACCGAGTGCAGCGTTCGCAACGGCGGTGGTGTCGATGGTGATGATCGCCGCGCCCGGCACCGCCAGCGCGGCGATCCTGCTGGGAACCGGCGTCGGCGTGGGTGGCAGCAAGCTCGGCCTCGGTGGCGCCAGCGCTGCCGGCGGCACCGCGCTCGGCTCGTTGACCGCCACGCTGGGCCAGCTGCAGATGCTGCCTGCGTCAAGCTGGGCCGCGATCATCGGTGGCGTCGTCGGTGGCGCGCTCGGCAGCTATCTCGGTGGGCGTTTCCTGCTGTCCTACGCACAGACCGGTGCCGAGCAGGTCCAGGTCCGCCGCTTCGTCAACCTCAGCACCGGCACCAGCCTGGGCTGGTGCCTGGCCATCCTGTTCACCGTGCTGCTGCAGGCGCCGATGTGGGCGCAGCTGCTGGTGCTGGCACTGGGCCTGGTGGTGGTCAACTACCAGTGCCTGGTGACGCTGCGGCGAATCATGGCGCCGCTGCTCGCGCGTGATGCAGCCCGGCGTGGGCGTAACGGGATCAACTGGAAGTACGAATCCATGTACGGCCTGACCGGCATGATGGCGGTGAACCTGATCGTCATCGGTGCCCTGGCCTACACGATGACGCTCAGCGGCCGCCTGTAACGGACAACGCCGGCAGTGCGCCGGCGTTGTCGTCGATCACTGCATTGAAAATCAGCGCTGCGGCTTCGGCGCGGCGGCGTCACGGGGGCCGCCGTGGCGCGGGCCACCGTGCATCGGGCCCTTGGCGGCGTCGAACTCGGTCTTGCTCAGCTGGCCATCCTTGTTGGTATCGGCCGCGGCGAACCAAGCGTCACGATGCTGCTTCATGCGCAGCTCGCGGTCGGCCTTGTCCAGGTAGCCATCCTTGTTGAGGTCGAGCTGGTCGAAACGCTCGGCCAGGCGCGGATCGGCCTTGGCTTCCTCACGGCTGATGCGGCCATCCTTGTTCGCGTCCAGCTTGGCCCAGCGCTCGCCACCGCGACCACCGTGGCGGCCATGCTTCCAGCGCGGCAGCTCATCACGCGAGAGCTTGCCGTCCTTGTTCTTGTCCAGCTCGTCGAACTTTGCGGCCAGGCGCGGGTTGGCCGCCGCTTCGCTGCGGTCGATGACGCCGTCGCCATTGGTATCCAGCTTGGCCGAACGCTGCGCCGGTGCAGCCGGGGTGTCGGCAGCCAAGGCAATACCGGTCGCGGAGGTGCCGAGCAGCAGGGCCAGCAGCAGGGGGGTACGGATCATGGGGTCACTCCTGGGAATGGGATTGGCATCGGGGTGAACACCTCACCCTCGGAGGACAACAACGCCTGACCACGCCCCCGGTTGACGCAGCCGCCCATTCCATTCATCCGGCGGACAGTCGCCGCCATTGCGACAGGCTGGAGCTATGCTGTGCCCATGGCGAGACACGGCGACAGAGACGACGAACTGCGACTGTTCCAGACCGGCGAGCACCCCTGCGGGTACTGGCCGGACCGGGTTGCACGCGACCTGGTGCTGGACCCGCAGGACCGTCGCCTCGGCGGGCTGTACCCGCTGGCCCTGAGCTGGGGCTTCCGACGCAGCGGTGATCTGGTCTATCGCCCGCATTGTGCGAACTGCCACGCCTGCGTCGCCGTGCGCATTCCGGTGGCCCGCTTCGCCCCGGATCGCAGCCAGCGCCGCTGCGCCGCCCGCAATGCCGATCTGGAAGTGCGCATCACCGCGGCCATGCCACGCGAGGATCTGTTCGAGCTGTACCACCGCTACCTGGTGCATCGTCATGCCAAGGGCGGCATGGACGACCACGGCCCGCACGAGTTCGAACAGTTCCTGATCGGCAGCTGGTCGCACACGCGCTTCATGGAAATGCGCCTGCCCGGCCACGACGGGCAGCCCAGCCAGCTGCTGGGCGTGGCGGTAACCGATGTGACCGAGCACGGGCTGTCGGCGGTCTATACCTTCTTCGACCCCGCCCATGCCGCGCGCGGGCTGGGCACGTTCGCGATCCTGCAGCAGCTGGAGTGGGCCCGCCGCGAGGGCCTGCCACATCTGTACCTGGGCTACTGGATACGCGAGCACCAGAAGATGGACTACAAGCGGCGCTATCGCCCGCTGGAGGCCTACGATGGCCGCCGCTGGCATGATTTCGATGACGAACTGGACGGACGCTGACAAACCACTGACACCGGGCCAGGTGCACAATATGGCCCATGAACGCCAAACCCCTGATTCTCGGCCTGGCCCTGCTCTGTGGCGCCGCCGCTCCCGCCTTCGCCACGTCCCCCGCGATGACCGAAAAACCGTCTGCAGCGCTGCGCCTGGCCACCTACAACACCTCGCTGTATTCGGACGAAGCCGGCGGCCTGATCGCCGAGCTGGAAGGCGACAGCGAACATGCGCGCAAGATCGCCGCGGTACTGCAGCAGGCGCGCCCTGACCTGGTGCTGCTGAACGAGTTCGACTTCGATGACGCCCATCGTGCCGCCGACCTGTTCCAGAAGCGCTACCTGGAAGTGGCCCAGCCCGGTGGCGGCAAGCCGCTGCACTTCGCCTACCGCTACCTGGCGCCGGTGAACACCGGCGTGCCCAGTGGCCTGGACCTGGACAACAACGGCGTGGTCGGCGGCGAAGGCCGTGGCCGCGGCAACGACGCCTGGGGCTACGGCCTGCACCCGGGCCAGTACGGCATGCTGGTGCTGTCGCGCTACCCGATCGACGAAGCCAAGGTGCGCAGTTTCCAGCTGCTGAAGTGGAGTGCGATGCCCGGCGCGATCCGCCCGGTCGATCCGCGCACCGGCAAGAGCTTCTACAACGACACCGTCTGGTCGCAGCTGCGGCTGTCGTCGAAGTCGCATTGGGATGTACCGGTGAAGACCCCGGCCGGCGTGGTCCACGCACTGGTCTCGCACCCGACCCCGCCGGTGTTCGATGGCCCGGAAAAGCGCAACGCCGCGCGCAACCATGACGAACTGCGCCTGTGGCAGGAATACCTGTCCCAGGGTGACAAGCCGTGGCTGTGCGACGACAAGGGCCAGTGCGGCGGCCTGGCCCAGGATGCGCGTTTTGTCATTCTTGGCGACCTCAACAATGATCCGGTCGATGGCGATGGCCGCCACGAGGCGATCGTCGAACTGATCGAGAACGCCCGCGTGCTGCGTTACCCCACCCCGCGCAGCATCGGCGCCGAGCAGACCAGCCTGGCCTATGCGGCCAAGGGCATCACCCGCAAGGGTGCACCGTTCCATGCCACCGGCGATTTCGGCCCGAAGTCCGGCACCATGCGCCTGGACTACGTGCTGCCCTCGACCGGTTTCGAGTACCTCGGCAGCGGCGTGTTCTGGCCGGCCAATGAGAGTGCCGAAGCGAAGATCGCCGATGGCAGCGACCACCACCTGGTATGGGTGGATGTGAAATAAACCGGTAGCGCCGGGCCATGCCCGGCGGCTTTTCCGGCCGCGTCGCGCGCCCTATGGGAAGCCGCCGGGCATGACCCGGCGCTACCGTTTTACGAGCGCAGCTCGACGCCGATCGCTTCGGCGGCGTCACGCGCGATGGCGCGTGCTTCGTCGATGGATTCCGCGCGCGCCAAGGTCACGCCCACGCGGCGGTGGCCATGCACGCTCGGCTTGCCGAACAGGCGCACGGCGGTGTCCGGCACCTGCAGTGCGGCGGCGACGTTGTTGAAGTACGGCACGCCTTCGCCATGCGCCAGCAGCGCGCACGAGGCCGATGGGCCACTCTGGCGGATCACCGGGATCGGCAGGCCGAGGATGGCCCGCGCATGCAGCGCGAACTCGCTCAGCTCCTGCGACACCAGCGTCACCAGGCCGGTATCGTGCGGACGCGGTGATACTTCGCTGAACCACACCTCGTCGCCCTTCACGAACAGTTCGACGCCGAACAGCCCCCAGCCACCGAGGTCATCGGTGATCGCGCGCGAGATCTCCTCGGCACGCGCCAGCGCCTTGTCCGACATCGGTTGCGGCTGCCAGCTTTCGCGATAGTCGCCCTCCTTCTGCAGGTGGCCGATCGGCGCGCAGAACGACGTGCCGGCGGCGTGGCGTACGGTCAGCAGGGTGATCTCGTAATCGAAGTCGATGAAACCCTCGACGATGCAGCGGCCGGCGCCGGCACGGCCACCGGTCTGCGCGTATTCCCATGCGGGGGCGATGTCCGCCTCGCTGCGCAGCGTGCTCTGGCCCTTGCCCGAGGACGACATCACCGGCTTGACCACGCACGGCAGGCCGATCGCCGCCACGGCGGCGCGGTACTCGGCCTCGGTATCGACAAAGCGGTACGGCGAGGTCGGCAGGCCGAGCGTCTCGGCGGCCAGGCGGCGGATGCCCTCACGGTCCATGGTCAGGCGCGCAGCACGCGCGGTCGGGATCACCCGCAGGCCCTGCTCCTGCTCGAGCTGCACCAGGGTCTCGGTATGGATCGCCTCGATCTCGGGCACCACCAGGTGCGGCTGCTCCTGGGCGATCAACTGGCGCAGGGCCATCGCGTCCAGCATGTCGATCACGTGCGAACGATGTGCCACCTGCATGGCCGGGGCATCGGCGTAACGGTCGGCAGCGATCACTTCCACGCCCAGACGCTGCAGTTCGATGGCCACTTCCTTGCCAAGTTCGCCCGAGCCCAGCAGCAGCACTCGGGTGGCGGAGGGGGACAACGGGGTTCCAAGCTTGGCCATGGCGGGGTTCCAGCAGCGATGTGAAGGCGGGTGGGCATTCTAGCCGGTCCGGCCGCAGTGCCCGGGCACGCCCAGCCGACGAACGGTAGCCCGAATGTGATATCACTTTGATATCTTCAATTCGAACCCTCAAGGACGTACCGCCATGAAAGAGAAGTCGCTGTCCTCCCTCAACGGCCTGGGCGCGCTCGCCGGGTCCCTGGGCGTAGCCCTCGCCGGCGGCGCCCTGTTCGTGGCCGGGGTCGCGGCGAAGGCCAGCACCGGCTCGCCCAACGTGCTGCTGATCCTGGCCGGCCTGCTGATCGCTGCGCTGGCGCTGGTCGCGCTGGCCGGTCTGTACACCGTGCAGCCCAACCAGGCGGCGGTGGTCAGCCTGTTCGGCAAGTACGTCGGCACCGTCAAGGACAACGGCCTGCGCTGGAACAATCCCTTCTTCAGCAAGCGCCGCGTGAGCCAGCGCGTGCGCAATTTCGAGAGCGGCAAGCTGAAGGTCAACGAGCTGGACGGCAGCCCGATCGAGATCGCTGCGGTGATCGTCTGGCAGGTGGTCGATGCCTCCGAAGCGGTCTACAACGTGGACGACTACGAGAGCTTCGTGCACATCCAGTCCGAATCGGCGCTGCGCGCGATGGCCACCAGCTACCCCTATGACCAGCACGAGGACGGCCAGCTGGCGCTGCGCAGCCATGCCAGCGAGATCTCCCAGCACCTGAAGAACGAACTGGCCGAGCGTTTGGCCGATGCCGGCGTGCAGGTGATCGATGCGCGCATCAGCCACCTCGCCTACGCCGCTGAAATCGCCCAGGCGATGCTGCAGCGGCAGCAGGCCAACGCGGTCATCGCCGCACGCACGCGCATCGTCGCCGGAGCGGTCGGCATGGTCGAGATGGCGCTGGCCGAGCTGCAGAAAAACGGCGTGGTACAGCTGGACGAGGAGCGCAAGGCGCACATGGTCAGCAATCTGTTGACCGTGCTGTGCTCGGACCGCGGCACGCAGCCGGTCGTCAACACCGGCTCGCTGTACTGAGCCACCCTCGCAACGGGGCGCCCCACCGCCCCGCCAGGAGTCTGCATGAGCGAGAAAAAAGCCTATCCGCTGCGCATCAACGCCGAGGTCCTGGCGGCCGCACAGCGCTGGGCGGACGATGAACTGCGCAGCCTCAACGCACAGATCGAATACGTGCTGCGCGACGCCCTGCGCAAGGCAGGCCGCCTGCCGAAACCCAAGCCATCGCCGGAGGACAAGGAATGAGCAAGCGCTGGAGCTACCTGACCGTCGAGGTCAAGACATCCATGATGGGCCTGCAGAAGGCCGATGACATCCAGGCCGAACTCAGCCGCCAGGGCCAGCTGGGCTGGGAACTGGTCAACATCATCGTCCCGGCGCCAATGCGCCCGGCCCTGCTGGTCTTCAAGAAGGAGCTGTAACCATGAGCGCACGCCGCTCGTTGCTTGCTGTTTCCCTTGCCCTGTTGTCCGCCAGTGCATCCGCTGGCGAACCGCAGCAGGTCGCAGCACGCCTGCTCGATCACCTGCAGGCAGGGCGCACCGCCGATGCCGAAGCCATGCTGACCCCGCAGATGGCCGCAGCCGTGCCTGCCGACAAGCTGCAGGGCCTGTGGCAGTCGCTGGGTGAACTGAAGCAGCGCGGCCAGGCACACAGCAGTGAGCAGCAGGGCCTGCACCTGGTGGAAGTACCGTTGCAGTTCGCCAGTGGCGCGGTGATCGCGCAGGTGGCGGTGAACGGGCAGGACCAAGTGGCTGGCCTGCTGCTGCGCCCGGCCCCGGCCGCCAAGGCAGCGCCACCGCCGGCCGACGCGAACTACAGCGAGGCCGATTTCAGCGTGCCACAGGCACGCGCTGCGCTGCCCGGCACCTTGTCCCTGCCCAAGGGCAAAGGACCGTTCCCGGCCGTAGTGCTGGTGCACGGCTCCGGCCCACAGGATCGCGACGAAACCATCGGTGGCAACCGTCCGTTCCTGGACATCGCCCGCGGCTTGGCCGCCCAGGGCATCGCCGTGCTGCGCTACGACAAGCGCACCCATGCCCGCCCCCAGGACTTCCAGAGCGGCAGCTTCAACGTTGATGACGAGACCACCGACGACGCCGTCGCAGCGTTGAGCGCGTTGGCGGCGGACCCACGCATCGACGGCAAGCGGATCTTCGTGCTCGGCCACAGCCAGGGCGGCATGCTCGCCCCGCGCATCGCCAGCCGCTGGCCACAGGCGCGCGGCGCGATCCTGTGGGCCGCGCCGGCGCGCACATTGCTTGAACTGCTGCCGGAGCAGAACCGCTACCTGCTGTCGCTGGACGGCTCGATCAGCGCCCCGGAACAAGCGTTCCTGGACAAGCTCGACGCGCAGATCGCCGCGGCCCGCAGCGAAACTCTTGTTCCAGCCAGCGAACTGCCACTGGGCGTGCCGCAGACGTTCTGGAAAAGCATCGAAGCGGTGAACGCACGCGGCGACGCGGTTGCGCTGAAAAAACCACTGCTGATGCTGCACGGGGGCCGCGACTTCCAGGTACCGGAAACGGATTGGGCACTGTGGAAAAAAGCCCTGGCCGATCGCCGGGACGTGCAATGGAAGGCCTACCCTGCCCTCAATCACATCGGCATCGCCGGCAGCGGCCCCAGTTCATTGAAGGAATACGCGCAGCCGGGCCACGTGGATGGGCAGCTGATCGATGACGTTGCGCGTTGGGTGGAGGCGCAGCGATGAGCGGCAGTGATGCACGCCCGTTCGAGGTTGCCGAGAGTTCTTCGCTGCGGGTGCTGTGGGTGCTGCTGCCACTGCTGGCGGTACTGGGCGTGGGCATGTGGGCACAGCTGCACGACAATCGCAGCGAGGCTCCCTGGATGGAGGTCACCCTGTCGCCGCCGTTCTTCCTGATGGGCGGCAGCGCGGCATGGAGCCTGGCGGTGATCGTGCTGATGGGCATCGGCCTGGGCTGGGCGTTCTTCCGCCGGCGGGTGGAGCTGGCAGGCAACGTGCTGGACGTGCGTTCAACCTTGTACCGTCGCCGCACGCCGGTGGCCGACCTGCTGCTGGACCAGGCCGAGGTGGTCGACCTGAGCCGTGATCGCCGCTATGGCATCCGTTTCAAGACCAACGGCTACAGCATGCCCGGCTTCTATTCCGGGCACTTCCGCCTGCAGGGCGGCGGCAAGGGCTTTGCCCTGGTCACCGACCGCGCACGCACGCTGGTGATTCCGGTGCGCGGCGGCAGCACCCTGCTGCTCAGCCTGGAGCGCCCGCAGGCCCTGCTCGAGGCGCTGCGCAAGGTGGCCGCCACGGCGCCACGGCAGTAAGCTGGATCGATGCACCGTAGCACTCCGCTGTTGATCAATACCGAGATCGTCGAACTATGGCCTGCGCCGCTGCTGCGCGCGCGCAGCAATCTCGACGCCCGCCTGCTGGCCCGCGCGCAATGGGTACTGCGGCGCAAGCGCGATGGCCGCTACCTGGCGGCAGTACTGGCGCACGGTGTGCACTCGCTGGTGCCGCGCCTGCCACGCGAGCCCGGCGTGGAGGACGCGCTGGCCCTGCTGGATGGCGCACGGTCACGACCGTTCGGCGCTGCACTGGAAGACCAGTGGCTGCCGCTGGTTGGCCTGCAACAGCGCCTGCAGCAGCTGGGCCTGGATGCACAGCGCTATGCGCACGACAGCGGGCTGGCACTGGAAGCCGAGCCGTGCGTGCTGCACTGGGCCGGACGTGATCGCTTTGCCCGCCCGTTGTGGCTGCGCCGCGGTGCCGCGCAGGGCTGGCGACGGATGCGCCTGCATGCCGCCCGGGATGGAATTGCACTGGACGCGATCTCCGGCTTCCGCAGCCATGCGTATCAGCTCGGCATTTTCGAACGCAAGCTGGCGCGCGGGCAGAGCGTGCCGCAGATCCTGAAGGTCAATGCCGCCCCTGGTTTCAGCGAACACCACAGTGGTCACGCGCTGGACATCGGCACACCGGGGGATGCGCCGGCAGAGGAGACCTTCGAGGCGACGGCTGCGTTTGCGTGGCTGCAGGCCAATGCCGCGGCGCACGGGTTCCATCTGAGCTATCCGCGCGACAACCCGCATGGGATCGTCTACGAACCGTGGCACTGGTGCTGGAAACCGGCCAACGGCTGAGCCCCTCGTGGCAGCTGCTCGACTGCGGTCCTCGGGCTGGCCAGGAGGGTGGGCGGCGCAGGGGCCGCTGCAAGTACGTCCATGTAAGCTCGGGCGCGCCATCCATGGCGCTTACGCCCCTGCGCCGCCCATCCTCCCGGCCACGGACAGTTTCCGGGTGCGTCCGCCACGGAATTGAACAAACAAAAAAGCAAAGGCAGACGCGGGTCGGTGCGCTCGACGCCGGGCGTGGCCCGGCGCTACCAGTGCTTGGGCGTTGCGGCTAGCGCCGCAGCGCGTTGATCGCCAGCAGTACCCACCCGGCCATCAGCGTGGTGCCACCTACCGGCGCCAGCCGGGTCGGCCACTGCCACAGCGCACCGCCCACCAGGCTGCCGGAGAACAGCAGCACGCCCAGCAGCAACACATACAACGCCAGATGCGCGATCGCGCCCTGCGCGCGGGGGCCGAGGGCGGCCAGTACCGCTCCATGGGCAAAGGCGTACAACGCCGCCATGTTCAGGTGCTGCTGCGCCAGCGGATCGGACACGCCATGCGCGGCATAGGCCGAGAGACCGATCGAGGCGGCTGCCAGCAGCGCCCCCAGGCAGGCCAGCAACGACGGTTTACGCGCGCGTCGTTCGGAATTGAACATGACAGCTCCTTGCGCAATGCCCGACACCGGGCTCGGGATGAAAAAAAACGCGCCGCAGGAAGCGGCGCGTTTTCGTGTCCAGCACTACACGGGTCAGCCGAGGCTTACTTGACGGCCCAGTAGATGTCGTACGTCGCTTCCGGGGTGAACGACTTGTCCACGCCGTCCTTCCAGGTTTCGTACGGACGGTCGATGACTTCGTTGCCCGAGGTCACGGCCCAGGCGCGCAGGGCGCTGCGGGCAACGTCCAGGCCTGCCATGTGACCGGTGTAGGCCGCATGCGCCGAACGGTGCGGAGCAACGCGGACGTACTTGACCGGAGCGCCACCGTCGATCTTGACGGTCAGCTGTTCGGCCGGCACGCCTTCGGCACCCTTCTTCTTCACCGGCTGGGCGATGTCGAAGGCGTACTTCTCAGCACCGAAATCGGTGGTGATGATACGCAGCGGACCGGCGGCTTCCAGGCCATTGGCCTCGATCACGCGCTTGATCCACTCCTGGTTGTCCTTGATGGACTTGGTGATGGAATCCTGGCCACGGTCGACATTACCGGCGGTGACGACCAGCAGGTCTTCGGCCGGGACATCGACGATGCCCAGATCGGTCAGCGGGGCTTCGGAGGTGCGGTAGTCGACATTCGGCACGGTGGCCAGCATGTTCGCCAGGCGCGACAGACCCATCTTGATGTCATCGCCGATCTGGCGGCTGACATACAGGCCTGCGTAGCGGCCGAACAGGTCGAAGCCATACTTCACCGAGTAGTCCTGGGTGATCTTGACGTTGCGACCGCCCTTGCCGGTCGGCTCCAGGGTGAAGGTGGTGACCTTGTCGTGACCCTTGGAGGCATCGTCGACGGCGATCACAACACGCTTGTTCTCTTCGGCTTCGGTCACCTTCCAGGAACCGGTGCCCAGGTCCTTGGAGGTGTAGTCGAGAGTGGCACCGACGCCGGAGGCCGGGCCGGACAGCTTCAGTTCAACGGCGGGATCGCGCAGTACCAGCGGGTTCCAGTCCTTGAAGCGGCGCAGACTGCTGACCGTGTCGTACACGATCGTCATCTTGCGGTTGGTCTCGATGCTTTCGGTGATGTGACGCTCGCCCGGCAGACAGACGCCAATGATGACGAACAGGCCAGCCACGATCCCCAAGGCGATCAGGAACTCGATAATACGGGTCATTCAGAGAGTCTCCGGGGCCGATCCCACGGCCGGGTTGATTGAAGCGAAGCGCCAATCCTAGCAGGCTTCGCGGGCATTGGTTATCGGGATTGGCGCACCGGTTTCCGTGCCGGCTGCGCATTTGTATGCACAAAGAATTCGAAGGGTAACGCATCCGCGTACCCGGCATGTAGGGGGCAAGTGGGGGGCAACCCTGAATCCGGGCCCAGACTGCGTGCCAAGTCTTTGTCGCTAAAGGATTTTCCTCACACCAACTGGAGTTCAAACGCTTTCAGGACTGCACGCGTACGGTCACGTACGCCCAGTTTGGAAAGGATGTTGGACACATGGTTCTTGATCGTGCCCTCGGCGACCCCCAGCGAATTGGCGATCTCCTTGTTGGAGAAACCGCTGGCCATCAGCCGCAGGATCTCGGTCTCACGGTCGGTCAGCGGGTCGGGCCGGTCCAGGCTGACGAAGTCGTTGCGCATGTGCTCCAGCCCGGACAGCAGCCGCTGGGTCACCGCCGGCTGCACCAGTGAACCGCCATCGGCCACCGTGCGGATCGCCCCGACCAGCTGCGCCAGGGTCACGTCCTTGAGCAGGTAGCCCTTGGCCCCGGCCTTGAGCCCGGCCAGCACCAGCTGGTCATCGTCGAAGGTGGTCAGGATGATGGTCGGCGGCAGCTGTTCCTGCCGTGACAGCACCTGCAGCGCCTCCAGCCCGGACATCACCGGCATGCGCATGTCCATCAGGACCACGTCCGGGCGGATCTGCGGGATCAGCTCGACCGCCTGGCGGCCATCGGCGGCCTCGGCCACCACTTCGATGCCGTCGTCGAGCGCCAGCAGCGAGCGGATCCCCTGCCGCACCAGGGTTTGGTCGTCGACCAGGCAGACGCGAATCATCAACGCACTCCTTCAGGAACCTGGGTAAGGGCCGCCAGCACCGTTGCCGGTACCGTCGCCCGCAGCCGGAAGCCTTCGCCGGGGCGGGTTTCCACCTGCAGCTGGCCTCCACATTGTTGCAGGCGTTCGCGCATGCCGCGCAAACCATTGCCCACATTGACCGTTTCCGCCCCGACACCGTCGTCGCGGGCTTCCACCACGACCTGGTCCGGGACCTCACGGTACACCCGCAGCCACAGGTGGCGGGCGCCGGCATGGCGCACCGTGTTGGTGATGATCTCCTGGGTGCAGCGCAGCAGCACGTGGGCCCGCTGCGGGTCTTCCACGTTCAGCGGCTCCTCGATCTCCAGCTGGATGTCCAGCGACGGCACGTGCTCGGTCAGCGGACGCAGCGCAGCGGCCAGGTCGATGGCGCCGGTCTCGCGCAGCTGGCTGACCACCTCGCGCACGTTGCCCAGCAGCAGCTTGGCCAGGGCATGTGAGCGCTTCACGTGCTCCAGCGCCTGGCCCTCGGCGAGGTGGCCGGCCACTTCCAGATTCAGGGTCAACGCGGTCAGCTGGTGGCCCAGCAGGTCATGCAGTTCGCGCGAAATGCGGGTGCGCTCGTTCACCCGCGCGCTTTCGGCCAGCAGCGCACGCGTGGCGCGCAGCTCGGCGTTCAGGCGGCGCTGCTCCTCGCGCGCCTCGGCCTGGCGGCGCGCAACCAGCGCGATCACGAACACGAAGCTGGAAAAACCCATGTAGCCGACGGCCTGCAGCACGGCGATGACCGGCGGGAAGCCCAGCGGCTGGATGTAGACCGGTAGCACGGCCAGGTTGCTGGCCACCAGCCACACCACCCCGATGCGCGGGCCCAGCAGCCAGGGCAGCAGGCCGGCCACCACCATCAGCAGGATGCTGCCCAGTGCGGTGCCGGAGAAATAGCTCACGCCGATCGCGCAGGCCGTCAGCAGGATCAGCGCGGCATGGTCGAAGAAGCCGGGCCGGCTTTCGCCCAGCGAGCGCGTCAGCACCCAGTACACGAAGCCGAAGGCCAGGTAGGCCGAGGCCCAGGGAATGATCCGGAAGCCGGCCTCGCCGTCCAGGCTTTCCAGTGTCAGCGACACCGGATCGATCAGGTAGATCGCAAGCCAAAGGCCGACGGTGCCCCAGGTGAACAACCCGGAGTAGCGCAGCATCGCATTGTGGTTGAGTCGGGCCAGCATGGCCCATCGTAGCCTGTGCGCGTCAGGGCCCAAGGGCATAAAGTCATGTTCGGTGCGGTCCCCTGTTCATGCCGCAGCCCACCCCGGGCATGCAATAATCATGCGCAGGGTCCGTACATGGGACCAACCGCGTTACCCCACGGAGTCACAATGTCGATTGTCATCCGCGACGTGCGCGAGCACGAGCTCGATTCCGTCCTGGCTTTGAACAACAATGCTGGCCTGGCCATCCTTCCCCTGGATGCCGAGCGTCTGCGCCTGTTCTATGCAACCGCTGAGTATTTCCGCGTCGCCGAGCGCGACGGCAACCTGGCCGGCTTCCTGATCGGCTTCGGCAGCGACAGCCAGCACGACAGCAGCAATTTCGCCTGGTTCAAGCAACACCTGGACACCCCCTTCTTCTATATCGACCGCATCGTGGTCGCCAGCCGCCGTCGCGGTGGTGGCGTCGGCCGTGCGTTCTATGCCGACGCCCAGAGCTTCGCCGAGCTGCGCTACCCGCAGATGACCTGTGAAGTGTTCCTGGACCATGGCGCCGATGCCGCCCTGCTGTTCCACGGCAGCTTCGGCTTCCGCGAGCTGGGCCAGAACACCATGCCGCAGGTGGACGTGCGCGCCAGCATGCTGGCCAAGGAACTGTGCAGCTTCCCGTGGGTGAATGAAACCTATGGCGGCAAGCTGCCTGATGTTGCATGGGCGCGCGACCGGCAGCTGCCGGCGCAGGCACAGCGGTCGACGGGGACCTGAGCGTGGCAGTGAATTTCGATTACGAACAGGCCGGTGAACTGAAGATCGGCCAGGTGGGCATCGCCAACCTGCGCATCCGCACCCTCGATGTTGAACGACTCGTGCAGGAAATGCAGGAACGGGTAAGCCGTGCACCGAAGCTGTTCGGCCGTGCAGCGGTGATCCTGGACTTCGGCGGCCTCAGCCAGGTGCCCGACGTGGCAACGGCACAGGCCTTGGTCGATGGCCTGCGCGGTGCTGGCGTACTGCCGGTGGCATTGGCCTATGGCACCAGTGCGGTCGACCTGCTCTCGCAGCAGCTCGGCCTGCCGCTGCTGGCCAAGTTCCGCGCCCAGTACGAGCGCGCCGAGGCAGAACCTGCCCCGCCGCCGGCACCCGCACCGGAACCGCGCCGTGCCGCACGCGCCGAAGCGAAGGCCGCGCCGGCTCCGGCTCCGGCCACGCCGATGGGCAAGGCTGCCGATGCCGCCGCGCCACAGCCGGGCCGCATGCAGCTGGGCAACGTGCGTTCGGGGCAGCAGCTGTATGCGGAAAACTGCGACCTGACCGTGATGGCCACCGTCGGCGCCGGCGCCGAGGTCATCGCCGATGGCAGCATCCATATCTACGGAACCCTGCGCGGCCGTGCGCTGGCGGGGGCCCAAGGCAACACCGCGGCACGTATTTTCTGCCGTGATTTCCATGCGGAACTGGTCGCCATTGCAGGCCACTACAAGGTACTGGACGATGTACCGGAAACCCTGCGCGGCAAGGCCGTGCAGGTGTGGCTGGAACAGGACCAGATCAAGATCGCTGCGCTGGACTGATGCAGCACCTCAAACAGAATCATCAGGAGAAGTCCTTTGGCTGAAATCATCGTAGTCACCTCCGGCAAGGGCGGCGTCGGCAAGACCACTTCCAGCGCAAGCCTGGCCTGCGGCCTGGCAAGGCGTGGCAAGAAGGTGGCGGTGATCGACTTCGACGTCGGCCTGCGCAACCTCGACCTGATCATGGGCTGCGAACGCCGCGTGGTGTACGACTTCGTGAATGTCGTGCACGGCGAAGCCACCCTCAAGCAGGCCCTGATCAAGGACAAGCGCTTCGACAACCTGTTCGTGCTGGCTGCCTCGCAGACGCGCGACAAGGATGCACTGACCCAGGAAGGCGTGGGCAAGGTCCTGAAGGACCTGGCCGCCGACGGCTTCGACTACATCATCTGCGACTCCCCGGCCGGCATCGAGAAGGGCGCCTTCCTGGCGATGTACTTCGCCGACCGCGCCGTGGTGGTGGTGAACCCGGAAGTGTCCTCGGTACGCGACTCGGACCGCATCATCGGCTTGCTCGATTCGAAGACCCACAAGGCCGAATCCGGCCAGGACGTGCCGGCCTTCCTGCTGCTGACCCGCTACACCCCGGTGCGCGTGGAAAGCGGCGAGATGCTCAGCATCGCCGACGTCGAGGAGGTCCTTGGCCTGAAGGCGATCGGCGTGATCCCCGAATCGGGCGACGTGCTCAATGCCTCCAACAAGGGCGAGCCGGTCATCCTGGATGGCGAATCCGCTGCCGGCCAGGCCTATGACGACGCCGTCGCACGCATCCTCGGCGAAGAACGCCCGATGCGCTTCACCAACGTCGAGAAGAAGGGCTTCTTCAGCAAGCTGTTCGGAGGGTAAGCATGGGCCTGTTTGATTTCCTCAAAGCGAAGAAGACCACCGCCGAAACCGCCAAGAACCGCCTGCAGATCATCATCGCGCAGGAGCGCAGCCACCGTGGCGGTCCCGACTACCTGCCGCTGCTGCAGCGCGAGCTGCTGGAAGTGATCAAGAAGTACGTCAACATCGACGTCGATGCAGTGAAGGTGGACCTGGTCAAGGATGGCCAGCACGACGTGCTGGACATCTCCGTGGCGCTGCCTGAAGGCCCGGACAAACCCTGACCCCCTGCCCCGCCCGTGCCTGCATGGGCGGGGCAGCCTGACACGCATGACTGATACCACGCCCGAACCGAACGTTACCCGCGTCGGCGACATCGCCTTCGCCGATGCCCAGCGCCTGCTCGCTGCACATGAGCTGCGGCTGCATCACGTTGCGGCCGGCGAGCCGATCCCGGGCAGTTACTGGGGCGAGCCCGAGGCGGGCATCATCGCCAGCGACGTCTACGTGCGCGATGACACGCCGGTGCATTCGATGCTGCACGAGGCCTGCCATCTGATCGTGCTGCCGCCGGAGCGGCGCGCGCAGGTGCATACCGACGCCACCGATTCGGTGCCCGAAGAAGATGCCACCTGCTACCTGCAGATCGTGCTGGCCGGGCACCTGCCCGGTGTCGGCAGTGAGCGGCTGATGGCCGACATGGATGCGTGGGGGTATACGTATCGACTGGGGTCGACGAAGGCGTGGTTTGAACAGGACGCCGAAGACGCAAAGGCGTGGCTGATCGAACGCTGCTTGCCGGTGGCGTAACGCGTCGGTAGCGCCGGGCCATGCCCGGCGGCATGCACATCTGCCGCCGCGATGCGGTTCGCCGGGCATGGCCCGGCGCTACCGTGGGTCACGTGGCCAGCGCGCGCAGGGTGATGCCGACCACATACGCCAGATAGGTGCCGGTGGCATAGCCCATCGTGCCCAGCAGCACGCCTACCGGCGCCAACGCTGGATGGAACGCAGCGGCCACCACCGGTGCCGAGGCCGGGCCGCCGATGTTCGACTGCGAACCGATGGCGAAGTAGAAGAACGGCACCTTCAACAGCTTGCCCAGGCACCACAGCAGCACGATGTGCACGCTGATCCAGATGATGCCGAGCAGGAACAGCCACGGGCGATCCAGCAACGCCAGCAGATCCATCTGCATGCCGATGCAGGCGATCAGGAAGTACAGCAGCAGCGAGCCCAGGCGCGAGGCGCCCGCGCCTTCCAGCGTACGTGCACGGGTGAAGCTGAGGCCCAGGCCGAGCGTGGTCGACAGCACCACCACCCACACGAACGGCGCGTCCAGGCTGAACTGCGATGCCCAGCTGACGTGGACCTTGAACCAGGCCGCCAGCGGCGCGCCGATGGCGTGGGCCAGGCCGACGCCACCGAAGGCCACGGCCACGATCAGCATCAGATCGGTCAGGCTGGGAATGCGCTCATGCTCGGCCTGGAAGCGTGCGATGCGCTCCTTCAGCTCGTCGATGGCGGAGGTATCGGCACCGCTGCGCGCATCGATCTTCGCCGCGCGCCCAGCCATGAAGATCAACGCCGCCATCCACACGTAGCCAACACCCACATCGACCACCGCGAACTGGCCGAACGTGGTCGCGTTGACATCGAACACTTCGCGCATGGCCAGCATGTTGGCACCGCCGCCGATCCAGCTGCCGGCCAGCGCCGCCATGCCGGCCCAGGTATCGCCGGCGACGGTGTCCGGATGGATGGCACGCATGACCAGGAACGCGACCACCGCACCCAGCATGATGCTGGCCGAGGCGCCCAGGTACATCAGCACCAGCTTGGGCCCCAGCCGCAGGATGCCCTTGATGTCGACCGCCAGGGTCAACAGGATCAGCGCCGCCGGCAGCAGGATGTCACGCGCGACCGGGTTGTACAGCTTGGTGTTCTGCCCGTCGATCAGGCCGAACGTGTTGTAGATGCCCGGCAGCAGATAGCACAGCAGCAGCGCCGGCACGAAGGTATAGAAGCGCTTCCACAGGCCCTGCTCGCGCGAAGCGGTCCAGAACACGGCGCCAAGGGTGGCGGCGATCAGGCCGAAGACGACGATGTCGTTCTGGATCATGCAGGTGCTCTGGGTAGTGCCGGCCGCTGGCCGGCAATCTCGTTCAGGTGGGAAGCAGCAAGCGGTTGCCGGCCAGCGGCCGGCACTACCAGAAAGCAGAGCGCCGCCCCTGAGGGCGGCACTGCAGTCATCAGTTGCCGATGTGCTGCTTCAGCCAGGCGTTGACGGTGTCATGCCAGAGGATGCTGTTGTTCGGCTTCAGCACCCAGTGGTTCTCGTCCGGGAAGTACAGGAACTTCGACTCGATGCCCTGGCGCTGGGCCGCAGTGAAGGCAGCCAGGCCCTGCTCGACCGGAATGCGGAAGTCCTGCTGGCCGTGGATCACCAGGATCGGCTTCTTCCAGTCAGCCACGTGGTTGACCGGGTTGAACTTCTCGTAGTTCGCCGCCTTCTGGTACGGGGTACCGCCCTGCTCCCACTCGGTGAACCACAGTTCTTCGGTGGCATAGCCCATCATGCGCTGGTCGAACACACCGTCATGGTTGACCAGGCACTTGAACGGGCTGTTCCAGTTGCCGGCGATCCAGTTGACCATGAAGCCGCCGTAGCTGGCACCCAGTGCGCAGGCCTTGTCACCGTTGAGGAAGTCGTACTTCTTCAGCGCCGCGCTCCAGCCCTTCTGCAGGTCTTCCAGCGGACGGTCACCCCAGTGCTGGCTGATCGCATCGGTGAAGGCCTGGCCGTAACCGGTGGAGCCGTGGAAGTCGATCATCACCACAGCGTAGCCCTGGCCTGCGTACGTCTGCGGGTTCCAGCGGTAGCTCCAGCCATTGCCGAAGCTGCCCTGCGGACCGCCATGGATAAGGAACGCGACCGGGTAGGACTTGCCTTCCTGGTAGTTGTGCGGCTTGACCACATAGCCGTGCACGGTGTCGTTGTTCCAGCCCTTGAACTCGAACTGCTCGTAGTCGCCGAAGCTCACATCCTTGAGCACTTCGCCAGCGGCCGGGGTCAGTGCGCGCAGCGCGCCGATCGGCTCGCCAGCGGCCGGCAGCAGGCCGACCAGCACCTGGTCGTTGCTCTTCAGGCTGTTGCGGGTGATGGCCACGCTGTTGCCGGCCACGTCGACGGCGGTGACGCTGCCATCGCCGATCAGCTTGGTGGCCTTGCCGCTGGCCACGTCGATCTGGAACAGCGGGTGTTCGCCGAGGTCGTCGGCGGTGGTGTAGATGCTGGCGCCGTCGGCGGACAGCGCGATGCCGCCGGCCGAACGGTCCCACTGCGGCGCGATCTCGCGCGTCTTGCCGCTGGCCAGGTCCATCGCCATCAGGCCGAAGCGGTCCGCCTCGAAGCCTGGGCGCTTCATCGCGCGGTAGAACAGGGTCTTGCCGTCGGCGCTGAACACCGGGCCGGCATCCCAGGCCGGGTTGGACGCGGTCAGGTTGACCGGCGCCTGCTTGCCGGCGGCATCGAAGCGGTACAGGTCGAAGTTGGTCGACCACGGCTCCTGCTTGCCGGCCACGCGGATGCTGGCGACCACGCTGCTGCCATCCGGCGACCAGGCGAAATCGTCATTGCCACCGAACGGCTTGGACGGAGCGTCGCCGTCGATGGTCGCGCTCAGCGCCGAAGCGCCCTTGACCGCACCGGCCTTGGCAGCCGGCAACGGCGCGACGAACAGGGTGTTGCGGCGGCCGTCATTCCAGGTATCCCAGTGGCGCACGAACAGCGAATCGAAGACCTTGCCGCTGGCCTTGGCGCCTTCCACGTCCTTCAGCTTCTTTTCGGTGCAGGCCAGGTCCGACGCACAGGCCTGGAACACGCCGGCGCTGAACAGCACGCGGTCGTCCTGCGGCGACACGTGGTAGCTGTCCACGTCCACCGGGAAGTCGGTCAGCTGGCGCGGGGCGCCGCCACTGATCGGCTGTGCGTACAGCTGCTGGCTGCCGTTCCTGGCGCTGAGGAAGTACACGGTCTGGCCATCGGCCGACAGCGATGCGGAGTTGACGTTCCAGCCAGACGGCGTGATCTGCTTCGGCGGTGCCGCGTCGCGGGTGCGCAGGTTGCGCGCGAACAGTGCGGTGCTGGCCTTGAGGTTGGCATCGGTGCTGCGCTTGGCGAACACCACGGTGCCGCCGTCGGCGGTCAATACCGGCGCGGAGACGCGGTCCATGGCCACCATGTCGCGGACTTCCAGGCCACGGGCAGCGGCGACGCTGGGCAGGGCAGCCAGCAGGCTCAGTGGCAGCAGGGCATGACGCAGTTTCATCGGGGTCTCCGCAGGACGGCAAAAAACCGATGGTAGGCCTGCGCGGCCGGGCCTGCCAAGGCCATCGGTCATGGCCGTGGCTGAGCTGCCGCCAGAAAAGGCAAACCGCGCCGTAGCGCGGTTTGCTGGGGACACCGGTAGTGCCGGCCGCTGGCCGGCACTCCCCCATCCCTTACGCCACGGCGCGCTTGCCGGTGCGGTAGATCAGCCAGCCGACCAGGAACAGCACGGCCAGGCCGATCCACTGCGCGGCCGGCAGGTGGAACGGCACGGCCAGCACGTCGGCACGGCTGCTGACCACGATAGGCACGGCGATGGCGATACCCATCAGCGCCTCACCGGTGATCAGGCCGGCAGCGAACAGCACGCCCGGCTTGTGCACGCGGTCGCGGCCCTCTTCGTCATCGGCGCGCACCTTGTGGAAGCGCTCGACCAGGTAGGAGATCAGGCCACCGAGGAAGATCGGCACCATCAGTTCCAGCGGCAGGTAGATGCCGATCGCCGCGGCCAGCACCGGCACGCGGAAACGCGAGTTGCGCGACTTCAGCCAGCTGTCGAACGCGATGATGGCGGCACCGACCACGGCACCGATGCCGATGAAGGTCCACGGCAGCTCGCCACCGAACAGGCCCTTGGCCACCGACGCCATCAGGTTGGCCTGCGGTGCGGCCAGCGCATTCGGGTGCAGCTCGGACTTGACGCCGATGCCGTAGGCGGTGGCCAGCAGGTTCAGCACCGGGGCCATGATCAGCGCGCACGAGAACGCGCCGATGCCCAGCATCAGCTGCTGCTTCCACGGGGTGGCACCGACGATGTAGCCGGCCTTGAGGTCCTGCAGGTTGTCGCCACCGACGGCGGCGGCACAGCACACCACCGCGCCGATCATGATCGCGGCCACCGCACCCAGCGGCGCACCGAAGGCACCGACCGGCTGCAGGCCATCCTTGCCCAGCAGCAGCACCAGTACCGCCGAAGCGAACAGGATGGTGGAAATGGTGATGCCCGAGACCGGGTTGTTGGACGAACCGATCAGGCCGGCCAGGTAGGCCGACACCGAAACGAACAGGAAGCCGGCGACGATCATGATGAGGGTCATCGGGATCGACACGTGCCACTGGCCGACGATGGCCTGGTACAGCGCCAGCAGCGGCAGGGTGAACACCACCAGCGCCACCAGCATCCACTTCATCGGCAGGTCGCGCTCGGTGTGCGCCAGCACCGGGCCACCGCTCTTGCGCGCGGCCGCAAAGCCACTCTTGACGCCGTTGAGCAGCGACTTGCGCAGCGAGATCAGGGTCCAGATGCCGCCGATCAGCATCGCGCCGACACCGAGGTAGCGCATCTTCGCGCCCCAGATGGCGAACGCCGCTTCGGTGGACGAGGCGGTGGCGATCGAGGCGGCCAGCGCCGGATCGGTGTTCATGAAGAACGCCTGGTAGATCGGGATGGCGATGTGCCAGGTCAGGATCGAGCCGGACACCACCACGATGCCGACGTTGAGGCCGACGATGTACCCCACGCCCAGCAGTGCGGGCGACAGGTTGGTGCCGATGAAGGCGGTGACCTTGGAGCTGCCGACATAGGCCGAGGTGGCCCAGGCGTCTGGGATCAGGCGCATGCCGCTTTCCGCGGCCAGCTTCACGAACGCACCGATCACCGCCGACAGGCCGAGGATCTTCAGGCCCGGGCCGGGGTTCTCACCGGCCTTCAGCACTTCGGCCGCAGCCTTGCCTTCCGGGAACGGAAGCGGATCTTCGACGATCATCGAACGGCGCAGCGGCACCGAGAACAGCACGCCCAGCAGGCCACCGAGACCGGCGATGCCCAGCACCCACCAGTACTTGAAGTCCGGCCAGTAGCCCATGATCACCAGCGCGGGGATGGTGAAGATCACACCGGCGGCGATCGACGAACCGGCCGAAGCGCCGGTCTGCACGATGTTGTTCTCAAGGATCGAACCGCCCCCCAGCAGGCGCAGCACGCCCATGGAAATGACCGCGGCGGGAATCGCGGTGGCGATGGTCAGGCCTGCGAACAGACCGAGGTAGGCGTTTGCGGCCGACAGCACCACCGCCAGCACGATGGCCAGGACCACCGCGCGGAAAGTGAGCTGCTTGGGCGCAGCGTCATGGTTCATGAAAGCCCCTGCTGGCAAAAAATCCCTGTCACGCTAGCGTTCAGGGGGCAGCAAGTCCAGTGCGGTTCGGGAGGGTTGCGGTCGGGCGGCCAGTGGGATAGTCGCTTTTGGCCAAACTCGGCCAACGCATCAAGCGCATCAGGCACATTCCAGGGAGCTAGCGGGTCTCGCGGTTTCCTTGCCCTGCATGGGCCAGGCCAGCCGCCACCGCAGCACTCCAGGCGACACAGTTTGAAGTGTCTCAACTGCCCATGCATCGTGTTCACGATCTGGACGCATGACGCTGAGCCGCCCTATGAACAATGCACTTCGGATCCGCCCGATCACATCGCCAGTCATGGCCATCGCGACCCTGTTCTGCCTGATGCCGCTTTGCGATCACGCATCTGCCTGGAGTCGCGTTGGCGCGATCGAGGTCACCGACCACGCTGGCAAACCCTGTTTCGGGCTTCCCAAGAAAGAGCGCAAGCGTATCGGTGAGACTCCGCAGGTGTTTGGTGTGGAGGTGTATGACGCGATTACTCCACCGCTGCGGCAGCAATGGTCTTTCGAGTTTGTCTATCCCGCGTCACTCCCGCTTCCACCCGGAGCCTGCGTGCTCTACGGAGAAGTACCAGCCAACGCCGTTGCAAGACAAACGTCCATGCCGCTGAAGCCTGGACGCCTGTACGACGTCTCGATGTCGGCCACCAGGACCGGCGCCACCCAGTTCTACAGCGCCCGATTCTGCCTGAAGGCGAACGCCGACGGCAGCCTGCACGCGATCCAGGTCCGCTACGACGACGCTCTAGGCTGGAGTCCTGCGGTCTGCCTGCCCTGAGCCGACGCGCGCGCTCGCCGACAACGGACAGCACGCGCTGGAAACAATTTATTGTTATGTTATATCCTGTCACGCCATTGACCTGAGCGCCCGTGGCCCCTCTCTCCTCCCGGCTGGCCTCCATCGACCAGTTGCGCGGCACCGTGATGCTGCTGATGCTGCTCGACCACGTGCGCGAGACGTTCTTCCTGCAGCATCAGGTCAGCGATCCGATGGACGCGGCGACGGTGTCCCCTGCCCTGTTTGCCTGCCGCCTGCTGGCCCACCTGTGCGCGCCGGTGTTCGTGCTGCTGACCGGCCTGTCGGCCTGGCTGTACGGCCAGCGCCATGCCGATCCGCGCCGTGCCATTGCGGCTTTCCTGCTCAAGCGCGGCCTGTTCCTGGTGGTGCTGGAACTGACCCTGGTCAACGTCGCCTGGACCTTCCAGTGGCCGCCGGAGACGCTGTACCTGCAGGTGATATGGGCGATCGGCCTGAGCATGATCGCGCTGGCCGGCCTGCTGTGGCTGCCGCGGCCGCTGCTGGCCGTTCTGGCGGTGACGCTGGTGGTCGGCCACAACCTGCTGGACGGCGTACGGGTGCAGGGCGACGGCGCTCTGGCGGTGCTGTGGAAGGTGCTGCACCAGCGCGACTGGATCGAGGCTGGGCCGTTGAGCCTGCGTACCTCCTACCCCGTGCTGCCATGGATCGGGGTGATCGCGCTGGGCTACCTGATGGCGCCGTGGTTCGCTGCCGGCAGCGACCCACAGCAGCGCCGGCAGCGGCTGCTGTGGTCCGGGCTGGGCGCACTGGCCGCCTTCGCCCTGCTGCGCTTCGCCAACGGCTATGGCGACACGCCGTGGCAGTACCAGCAGACCACGCTGCGCACGTGGATGAGCGTGTTCAACATCACCAAGTACCCGCCCTCGCTGCAGTTCCTGCTGCTGACCCTGGGCGTGGGCCTGCTGCTGTTGCGGCTGTACGAGTGGCCGCCGCTGGCGCGTGCACTGCGGCCGCTGGCCGATATCGGCGCAGCGCCGATGTTCTTCTATCTGCTGCACCTGTACGTGCTGAAGCTGCTGTACCTGGCGGCCCTGAAGACCTGGGGCCCGACCCACGGTTGCCTGTATGCACTGGACTCGGTGGCCGGCCTGCTGCTGGTGGCCTGTGCATTGGCGGTGGTGCTGTACCCGCCAACGCGGGCGTTCGCGCGGTTCAAGGCGCGCCGACGCGACCTGGCCTGGTTGCGGTACCTGTGAACGGTAGCGCCGGGCCACGCCCGGCGTTGCACAGGACCGCCGGGCATCGCCCGGCGCTACCCGGCGCGCGCCTGCAGCGCACGCCTATAATTCCGCGATGAATTCCACTGCTATCGCTTCCGACGACTTCCTCGGCCATCCCAAGGGCGTCTACGTCTGCTTCTTCACCGAAATGTGGGAGCGCTTCTCCTTCTACGGCATGAAGGCGCTGCTGCTGCTGTACCTCACCAAGTACCACCTGTTCGGCGACAAGGCCGGGCTGGACCTGCTCGGCGCGTACGGCGGGCTGGTGTACTGCATCCCGGTGTTCGGCGGCATGTTGGCCGACCGCTGGCTGGGCATGCGCCGGGCGGTGCTGTTCGGCGGCATCCTGCTGGTGCTCGGCCACCTCGGCATGGCCTTCGAGGGCCACGCCGCATACCGGGTCAATGGCGAAGTAGTGCGCGACACCTCGGCATTGGCCGTGACCTACCTGTCGCTGGCGCTGATCATCATGGGCGTCGGCTTCCTCAAGCCGAACATCTCCACCATCGTCGGCAAGCTCTACCCGCAGGACGATCCGCGCCGCGATTCGGGCTTCTCGCTGTTCTATGCCGGCATCAACCTGGGCGCCCTGTTCTCTTCGCTGGTGTGCGGTTTCCTGGGCGAGGTCTACGGCTGGAAGTACGGCTTCGGTGCGGCCGGCATCGGCATGCTGGCCGGCCTGGCGATGTTCCTGTGGGGCCAGAAATACCTGCAGGGCCACGCCGAGCCGCCGCAACCGGCGACCTTGAAGCAGAAGGTGCTGGGCCTGCCGCGCGAATGGCTGATCTACCTGTGCGCGGTGATCGGCGTGCTGCCGGTGGCCTGGCTGATGTGGGCGGCCGGCAACGGTGCCTTCGCGCTTGGCGGTGAAATCAGCCTGGCACTGATGCTGATGCTGGTGGTGCTGGGCGGCGTGCTGGTCTGGTTCGCGTGGTTCACCGGCACCCAGTGCACGCCGGTGCAGCGCCAGCAGATGGTCGCGCTGATGGTGCTGATCTTCATGGCACTGGTGTTCTTCACGATGTACGAGCAGTCGTATGGTTCGTGGGTGACCTTCACCGACCGCCTGCTGACCAAGGACATCGTGCCGGCGCTGGTGATCCGCGAAGGTTCACCGCTTCCGTGGTCGATCCTCTCGCTGCTGCTGGCACCGCTGGGCTTCGTGGTCAGCGCGCGCCTGTCCGAGCGTCGCCCCGGCTCGTCCGCGCCGCGTACGTTCTTCATCGCCATCGTCGCGCTGATGCTGGTGCTGCTGGTACGCGACTGCCTGGTGATTCCGCAGACCGCCGGTTCGCTGACCTACCTCGGCGGCCTGTTCCTGGTGCTGCTGGCGCCGGCCTTCGCCGCGTTGTGGACCTGGATGGACCGCCGTGGCTGGGAACCGGGCAAGCCGGTGAAGTCGGCCTGGGGCCTGGTGATCGGTGCGTTGTCGTTCGTACCGCTGGCGCTGGCCGCGCAGCACGTTGGTGCCACCGGCGAGATGGCCAGCGTGTGGTGGCTGGTGCTGGCCTACTTCCTGCTGGCCAGCGGCGAGATGTGCCTGTCGCCGGTCGGCCTGTCGGCGGTCACCCAGCTGGCGGTGCCACGGGTGATGAGCCTGATGATGGGCACCTGGTTCCTGGCGACGGCCTTCTCCGAAACGCTGGCCGCGCTGTTCGGCAAGCTGGCGGCGATCGACGTACCTGAAGGCGAAACGCTGGACATGGCCGCTGCGGCCGGTGCCTATGCGCACCTGTTCTGGCTGCTGATGTGGATCGGCCTGGGCTGCGCGTTGCTGGCCTTCATCGCTGCGCCGCTGTTGAAGCGGATGATGCATGGGGTGAAGTAACGCCCGGCGGCAGGATGCCGCGGCGGCCACCACGTCGGTCGCCGCCGCGTCTGTTTCAGGGCGCCTTGCCCTTTTCGGAAGACGTCGCGGCGGCAGCCGTGCTACCGCCAAGGCTGCGTGACAGGAAGGCAAGCAATCGGCTGTAGTAGTCGCGCTGGTTGGCCTCGGCGTACAGGCCATGGCCCTCGCGCGGGTAATACAGCGCTTCCACGGGCACGCCGGCCTGCTTCAATGCAGCTTCCATGCGTTCGGTGTGCTGCACCGGGGCACGCAGATCTTCGCGACCAGCGGCCAGCAGCACGGGCACCTTGATGCTCGCCGCAAGATTCACCGGCGACACCGCCGCCAGCGTGGCCGGATCACCCAGCCACTCCTGCAGATAGGTCACGCCGGAGGCGCGATCCTGGATGTCGCCGCGTTTGAACATCAACGGCAGGTCGTACACCCCCACATAGCCTGCCGCGCAGCGGTACAGCCCCGGCTCGCGCACAGCGCCCATCATGGCCGAGTACGCACCGTAGCTGGCACCGTAGATGCAGATGCGTGCGCTGTCGGCGATGCCTTGGCTGATCGCCCAGCGGGTGGCGTCGGTCACATCGTCCTGCATCGCGCGGCCCCATTGCCGGGCAGCGGCCTGGGTATGTGCACGGCCGTAGTTGCCCGAGCCGCGGAAGTTGACCTGCAGCACCGCGTAGCCGGCGTCGGCCAGCAACTGGTTCTCGCGCTCGAAACCACCGTCATCGAACACGCCGATCGGGCCACCATGCGGGACCACCACCATCGGCAGGTTGTGGCCATCACTACCCCTGGGCAGGGTAAGGAAGCCATGCAGCGGCAGGCCGTCCCGCGCAGCCAGGGTGACCGGGCGAACGCTGGCACCGCCGTCACGATCAAACCAGCGATGGCGGCTGGTGAGGAACGCGGCGTTTCGGGTGGCGGTGGTGTACAGGAAATAGTCGCCGGGATTGGTCGCAGAGCTCACCTTCACCAGCAGCCGCGCGTTGTCGCGGGTGCCGGTGAGCAGGCTCACGACCTGCCCGGGAAACGCCTTTTCAAGCCTGCGCTGGGTGCTGGCGGTCGGCGACTGCTCATCAAAAAAGGCGGTGCGCGTGACGGCGCCGACGAACTGGATACCCACCGGCACGCGCGTGCCGGGCTGGTAGACCACGCGGGTGGGGTCGACGGTGTCGTCCTGCAGCAGCGTACGCCGTTCTCCGCTGACCGGATCCCAGCTGACCACCGTATCGGGGCCGCGGGCCTGCTCCACCACCAGGTAGGCCAGCCGGTTGTCGGCGGAGAAGCCGATCGGGCGTTCGATGCGATGGCTGCTGCCTTCGTCGTTGACCAGGGTCCACTGATCGCGGTCCTGGCGATAGTAGAGCTTGTTGACGTTGTCGGCGGCGGCACCGTGGGCGAAGCGAAGTTCGCCTTGATTGTCGGTGGTGAACGTTGCGCGCTGCACCGGCGAGCGCGAGACCAGGACGCGGCGCCCGGTGATGACATCCATCCGTTCCAACCGCGTATTGGTGTCGTTGGCAAATGGCCACAGCGAGATCAACACGTTGCGCTCGTCGGCAGCCAGCGGATCGGCCAGGAATGCAGCGACCTGCTCGGCCACCCGTCCGGTCACGAAGCCGGGCTCGTCCGGGCGCGCGCGGTAACCGACCAGCAGATCACCGCGCTTGCCATTGGCATCGATGGCATACAGTTCGCCGGTCGGCCGTGGCTGGTCCAGGGGCCCCCATTTCTCGGCCAGGCCGATGAGCAGGCGGGTGTCACTCACCCAGTCGACCTCGGCGGCGTGATTGTTGCGTGGCGGCCGGAAATTGCCGACCAGTTCCATCGTGTCGGTACGCAGCACCGCCACGGCAGTTGCGCCGTCCAGTGGCAAGGTCATGGCCAGGTACTCGCCGGTGGGCGAGAGCTGGATGTCATTGAACTCCGCGCGGCGTACGTAGCCGTCCAGCGAAACCTCCGCAGCCTCCGCCCCACCCACGCCGCAGATGGCCATCAATGCGGCCAGCACCGTTGCATGTTTCATGACGTTCTCCTTGAAGCCGGGCATCCCCCTGCCCGGCACCGGGTCCGCGGCGCGCCTGCCTTACGGCGCCTTGTCGGCGCCTGCGGTCGCGCTGGTGCTGGTGGTGCTGCCGCCCAGGCTGCGTGACAGGAAGGCCAGCAGCCTGCTGTAGTACTCGCGCTGGTGCTCAGGCCGGTGGAAACCGTGCCCTTCGGTGCGGTAGTACAGGCTCTCCACCGGTGAGCCGGCCGCCTTCAGCGCTGCTTCCATGCGCTCGGTGTGCTTGATCGGCGCACGCGTGTCTTCGCCGCCAGCGGCCAGGAACACCGGCACTTTCAGCTGTGCGGCCAGGTTCACCGGCGAACGGGTTCCCAGGGTCTTCGGATCGCCTACCCATTCGCGCTGCCAGGCCATGGCCGAATCGCTCAACTGTGCCTCACCACTGAACATCAGCGGCAGGTCGTACACACCGACGTAGCCTGCCGCGCACTGGTACAGCCCGGGTTCGCGGATCGGCCCCATCATCGCGGCATACGCACCGTAGCTGGCCCCATAGATGCAGATGCGGTTGCTGTCGGCGATGCCCTCTGCGATGGCCCAGCGGGTGGCGTCGGTCACATCGTCCTGCATGGCCGCGCCCCACTGCTTCGCACCCGCCTGGGTGAACGCGCGGCCATAGTTGGCCGAACCACGGAAGTTGACCTGCAACACGGCATACCCTGCTGCTGCCAGCATCTGCGGCTCGTTGCTGTAGCTGCCCTCATCGAATACGCCGATGGGGCCACCGTGCGGCAGCACCACCAACGGCAGATTGCGCCCTTCGCTGCCCGGCGGCAGGGTCAGGAAGCCGTGCAGCGGCAGTCCGTCGCGCGCCTTCAGCGAGAACGGACGCACGGTGGCGGCCAGTTTCGGATCGATCCATTCGCTGCGGCTGAGCAGATGCTCGGCCGCCTTTGCGCGGGTGTCGAACAGGTAGAAATCCCCGGGATTGCTGCCCGACCACGTCTGCACCACCACCTTGCCGCCATCGCGGGTACTGGAGGTGATGAACACCGGGCCGCCGAACGCCGCCTCAAGGCTGCGGTACTGACGGGCATCGGCGCCCTTCTCATCGAAGAACCGCGTACGCGGTGCATCGCCGGCAAACAGCGCGCCCACCGGCACGCGGGTGCCCGGGCGGAAGATGATCGCGTAGGGATCGACCACGCCATCGCGCAGCACCTCGCGCCGTTGGCCGGTCTGCGGGTTCCAGCTGACGATGGCATCGGGCCCGGTGGGCTGCTCGACCTGCAGATAGGCCAGCGCGCCATCTTCGGAGAAGCCGATTGCGGTTTCTATCCGGTGGCTCAGCGACTCGTCATTGACCAGCGACCACTGCGCATTGGTCCCGGCGCGGTAGTAGAGCTTGTTGACGTTGTCCGACGCTGCGCCGTGGGCGAAGCGCACTTCACCCTGATGATCGGTAGTGAAATCGGCACGCTGCACGGGTGAACCGGAAACGCGCACGCGACGCCCACTGACCACGTCAAGCCGCTCGACCCGGGTGTAGGGGTCCTCGGCGAAGGGCCATACCGCGATCAGCACATTGCGGTCGTCGCCCGCCAGTTCGTCGGTGAGGAAGGCCGCGACGTCCTCCACCTTCTTCGGCTGGATGCGCGTACCCAACCCGCGCCCCTGCACGCGGTAGCCGACCAGCAGTTCCCCGCCCTTGCCATCGACGTTGACCCCGTACAGTTCACCGGTGGGCTGCGGCGTATCGAGTACTCCAAGCTTCTCGGCCAGGCCGACCAGCAGGCGCTCGTTGCTCACCCATTCAAAGGTGTTGGCGTGGTTCTTGTCCTGTGGGCGGAACACGCCGGCAGGCTTGCGGTCGGACGTGCGCAGGATGACCAGCGCGGTGGAATCGTCCAGCGGTACGGTGCCGGCAACGTAGTCGCCGCCGGGCGAGAGCTTGACGTTCGAAAACGACTCCGGTTTCAGGTACTTCTCCAGGTCCACCCCGCCGGTACCCGCCGACGTCCCGCCCACCACCGCGCACAACAGCGCGGCAAGTACAGTCCTGCGCATCCTTCCCCCTCCCTGCCCGGACACCCTGTCCAGATTCGCCGATTCTAGGCAGGCCCGCGATGGCTCCGCCAGTGCGAGGCCGCCATCGCCGGACTCAGGGCGCCTTCTCTGCATTGCCAGTGGCCGTCACCTGCGCCGTTGCTCCGCCCAGGCTGCGCGACAGGAACGCCAGCAGGTGGCCGTAGTAGTCGCGCTGGTTGGCCAGGTTGTACAGCCCATGCCCTTCGTTCTTGTAGTACAGCGCCTGCACAGGCGTTCCGGCCTGCTTCAATGCCGCCTCCATCCGCTCGGTATGCACCACCGGTGCGCGCTGGTCTTCGCGGCCGGCGGCCAGCAGCACCGGCACGCCAACCTGCGCGGCCAGGTTGACCGGCGAGCGTTCGACAAGATCCTTGGGCCGTCCCAACCACTCGCGCAGGTAGATCAACCCGGATTCGTCACTCTGGATATCCCCGCGCGCATACATCAAGGGCAGGTCGTAGATGCCAACGTAACCTGCCGCACAACGGTAAAGACCCGGCTCTCGCACCGTCCCCATCAGCGCCGCATAGGCGCCGTAGCTGGCCCCATAGATGCAGATGCGTTCACGGTCTGCAATTCCCTGCTCGATGGCCCAGCGCGTGGCATCGGTCACATCATCCTGCATCGCCGCGCCCCACTGTTTGCGCGCAGCCTGCGCATGTGCGCGCCCGTAACCGGCCGAGCCACGGAAATTCACCTGCAGCACGGCATAGCCGGCGGCCGCCAGCATCTGCGTCTCGGTGGAGTACGTGCCATCGTCCAGGACCCCGATCGGACCGCCATGCGGCACCACCACCATCGGTAGCGCGCGCATCGGCACCCCCGGTGGCACGGTAAGGAATCCATGCAGGGGGCGGCCGTCGCGGGCCTGCAAGGTGATGGCGCGTACGTCGGCACTCTGCGCCGGGTCGATCCAGTCGCTGCGGCTGATCAGGTGCCGGGCGCGCTTGCCCAGCGTGTCATACAGGTAGAAATCACCCGGATTGCGGCCCGACCAGGATTCCACCAGGACAGTGCTGCCGTCGCGGGTGCTGGAGGTGATGTATACCGGAGCACCCAGCGCGGTTTCCAGGCTGCGATAAAGCCGGGCATCCTCCGAGGTCTCATCGAAGAAGCGCGTGCGTGGGGTAGTGCCCGTGAACAGCGCGCCCACCGGCACCTGCGTACCGGGGCGGTGGATGATGCGTGCAGGGTCGGCGATCTCATCACGCAGAACCGTTCGCCGCTCGTTGCTCTGCGGGTTCCAGCTGACGATCACGTCGGGGCCTTCGGCCTGCTCCACCTGCAGATAGGCCAGGCGGCCGTCGGCCGAGAAGCCGATGGCCGCTTCGTTGCGCGGGTTCAAGGCCTCGTCGTGCAGCAGTATCCATTCGCTGCTGGCACCGGCGCGGTAATACAGCTTCTTTTTCTGGTCAGGTCCGACGCCGTAAGCGAAGCGCACTTCGCCCCGGGCGTCGATGGTGAAGGCGGCCTGCGCGATCGGCGCGCGCGCGACCGCGTTGCGGCGACCGGTGCTCACGTCCATGCGTTCGATCTGGGTGGCCGCGTTGTCGGTGAACGGAGTGACCGCCACCAGCACGTTGCGATCGTCGTCCTTCAACTCATCGGTGAGGAAAGCCGCCACCATTCCCGCAGGCTTGACCTTGATGTTGGTGCCCAGTCCGGTTTCAGCGGTGCGGTAGCCGACCAGCAGTTCTCCCCCCTTGCCGTTGGCGTTGATGCCGAACAGCTCGCCGGTGGGCGCTGGTCGATCCAGCACACCCAGCTTCTGCGCCATCCCCACAAGCAGGCGTTCATTGCTTACCCAGTCGAAGGTATGGGCGTGGTTGTTGCGGGGTGGGCGGAAGGTGCCGACCATCTTCATGTCGGCGATCCGGTAGATCGCCAGCGCCGTACCCGCCTCGATCGGAACCGTGGCAGCCACGTACTCGCCACCCGGCGAAATCTTGATGTCGGCGAATGCTTCCTGCCGCAGGTAGCGGTCCAGGTCCACCCCGCCGGTACCCGCCGACGTCCCGCCCACCACCGCGCACAGCAGCGCGGCAAGCACAATCCTGCGCATCCTTCCCCCTGAGAACGGGGCCCCTGCCCGCAGTCTCGATTCTAGGCAGGCAAGCGGGCGCGCCGCCAGTGGGCAGAAAAAACGACGGCACCGTTGCCGGTGCCGTCGTTGCCACTACCTTGGAGAGAGAGAGTAAGGACGTGGGTTCGGGGGGCGTGCGCCGGGTCAATGGACCCCGCGCACCGCCAGAGTGAGGGCCAGGATGCTGAGGATCACCGCGATGGTGCCGTCCAGCACGCGCCAGGTGCTGGGCTTGGTGAACAGCGGTGCCAGCAGGCGCGCGCCCAGGCCCTGCGCGGTCAGCCACAGGCAGCTGGCGGTGACCACGCCGGCCGCGAAGGCCATGCGCGCATTGCCGAAGTTCTCGGCGATGGAGCCGATCACCATCATGTCCAGCCAGAAGTGCGGATTGATCAGCGAGAAGCCGACCGCCGCCATCAGCACCGCACGACGACTACCGTCATCGCTGTCGGCTTCGCCCATGCCACCGCCACCGGCGATCGCACGGCGTGCCGACTTCATCGCATACCACGCCAGGAAGGCCACACCGGTCCAGAGGACGGCGGTGGTCAGCCACGGCAGCGCGGTGGTGAGCGTGCGCAGGCCGGCCACGCTGGCGAAGATGAAGATTGCATCGATGGCCGCGCAGGTGGCGACCACCGGCACGATGTGCTTGCGCAGGATGCCCTGGCGCAGGATGAAGGCGCTCTGGGCGCCGACCACGGCAAACAGGCCGATGCCGGTAGCCGCACCACTGAACCAGGCACCAAGGCCGGTGCTGGCGGAGATGACCGAGAACATGGGATTCACTACCTTGTCTTGCTTGGGGGAGCGGTGCCTCGCGAAGGCGGACAGCACCGGAACGGGCGCCATTGTCGCGCCGCAACATAGAAAAGACGAGCTAAACTTACTAAACCAACATTAGCGGAGCTTAATCGCCATGCGCATCGACCATGCTCAGCTGCGGGCCCTGGCTGCGGTGATCCGCGAAGGCAGCTTCGACCGTGCCGCGCAGTCGCTCAACGTCACCCCCTCGGCCATCTCGCAGCGGGTCAAGGCACTGGAAGACCGCATCGGCCGCCTGCTGGTCAAGCGCGGCACGCCTGCGACCGCGACTGCCGAGGGCCAGTTGCTGGTGCAGCTGGCCGAGCAGACCGCCCTGCTGGAGCACGACGCGCTGCACCGGATGGGCCTGGCCGACGAGGACCTGCCGCAGGCCAGCATCCCTGTAGCGGTGAACCACGACAGCCTGGAGACCTGGTTCCCACAGGCCGCCCAGCAGTTCGCGCAGGGCACCGGCACCACCCTGGACCTGCGGGTGGAGGACCAGGACCACACCGTCGAACTGCTGCGCCAGGGCACCGTGCTGGGGGCCGTGACCACCCTGGACGAGCCGGTGCAGGGCTGCCAGATCCACGCGCTGGGCAGCATCCGCTACGCCGCCACCTGTACGCCGGAGTTCCGCGAGCAGCACTTCGCCAAGGGCGTGACCGCACAGGCGCTGGCGCAGGCACCGGTGCTGGTGTTCAACCGCAAGGACGACATGCAGTCGCGCTTTGCCCGGCGCATGGCCGGCGCCGACCTGCCCAGCACCGCGCCGACGTGGTGGATTCCTTCCACCCGCGCCTTCGTGCAGGCCAATCTGGGCGGGCTGGGCTGGACGATGAACCCGCTGCCGCTGGTCAAGCGCCATCTGGACGCCGGGCGCCTGGTCTACGTGCGGCAGCGCGCGTGGGAAGACGTGCCGCTGTACTGGCAGCACTGGAAAGGCGACGTGCAGACGATGGCCCTGCTGACCCGGGCAGTGCTGGACGCCGCCTCGGCACTGGTGCAGCGCAGGCGCTGATGAGGGGACGGAGAGGATCAAGTCGCTTGTGCTACAAACGCCTTGATCCCCTCCGCCCCCTTTTCATGCAAGCATCGGTGCAACCGACGAGGGGGCTGACCGATGGAAACCGAACCGGTATTCCTGCATATCCGCGTGGTGATGGGGATCATCCTCGGCCTGTCCATCACCACCCTGCTGAAGGGGCTGGCGCAGATCATCGAACACCCGCAGCGGCGTGGCTGTTCGGCGCTGCACCTGTGCTGGGTGGTGTGGACGCTGGTATCGCTGGTGACCTTCTGGTGGTGGGAGTTCCGCCTGGTTGAGGTACACCGTTGGACGTTTGAAATCTATCTGTTCGTGATCACCTACTGCGCGACCTGGTTCCTGCTGTGCGCGCTGCTGTTTCCCGAAGACCTGCGCGAGTACGGAAGTTACGGCAACTATCTGATGCAGCGTCGACGCTGGATCTTCGGGGTGGTCGCGATATTGACCCTTCTGGATCTTGTGGATACCGCGATCAAAGGGGGAAGCCGATGGCGGCTGCTGGGCGAAGCCTACCCCCTGCATACGGTGCTGATGCTCATCGTCGCCGCGCTGGGCTGGCATCTGCGCAGTACGCGCGCGCAACTGGGGCTGGCCGCAGCGACGCTGGCCTATCAACTGGGCTACTTCGCGGCGGAGTACTTCACCATCGGCAGTGAGTGAGGAGCGCCGCCGGTCTCCATCCAATCTCCATAGGCGTCGGCCACAATCGCCCGGTTCCATTCGACCGCAGGTTTCCCAGATGACGATCCACTACCGCAATGCCCGTCCCGATGACGCCGCCGCCTGCATCGACCTGCGCGGGCGTACCCGCGAGAACGCCTTCAGTGCAGCGCAACTGGCCGAGCTGGGCATCACCGAAGAGAGCTGGGCCGCAGGTATCGCCGATGGCGATTCGATTGGCCGCGTCGCCTGGGAGGGCCAACGGATGGCCGGTTACTGCTTTGCCGACCGCGAAAGCGGCGAGGTGCTGGTGCTGGCGCTGCTGCCGGAATTCGAGAACCGTGGCATCGGCCGGCAACTGCTGCAGGACGTGGTCAGCCTGAGCCGCGATGCCGGCCACAGCCGCCTCTTCCTGGCCTGCTCGGCCGACCCGCACTCGCGTTCCCATGGCTTCTACCGGCACCTGGGCTGGAAGGCGACCGGCGAGATCGATGAGGCCGGTGACGAGATTCTTGAGCTGGCGTGATCGAGGGCATCGCCGGGCATGGCCCGGAGCTACCAGGTGAGGGTGCCGCGAGCCGTCGGATGCTGCGTTGCATCAAAATCGGACCGGAAGCGGTTAAAATTGCCACAGGAACGCTGCAAGGCGTTGTTTCTTCACGCTCTTTCCCTGTTTCTTGCGCATCCTGACCCCCTTCCCCGCCAACGATCCCGCCCCCATGAAGAAATTTGGCAAGGCCCTGCTCGCCCTGCTCGTGCTGCTGTTGCTGGTGGCCGCGCTGTTCCTGTACTGGCCGCTGACCCAGCGCTCGGTGCCCGCCGCGAACAACGACAAGCCCGTCGATGTCGTGCTGGTCGGCGCCGGCATCATGAGCATCACCCTGGCCACCTACCTGCAGGAACTGCAGCCGGACTGGAACATCCAGGTCTACGAGCGTCTCGACGGCGTCGCCGGTGAAAGCTCGGACGGCTGGAACAACGCCGGCACCGGCCACTCGGCATTCGCCGAACTGAACTACACCCCGGAACTGCCCGATGGCAGCATCGAGACCAAGCGCGCGGTCGGCATCGCCGAATCGTTCGAAGTCTCGCGCCAGTTCTGGTCGCACCAGGTGAAGGAAGGGCGGCTGAGCCAGCCCAGCGACTTCATCAACCCGACCCCGCACATGAGCTTCGTCTGGGGCGATGACAACATCGCCTACCTGCACAAGCGCCAGCAGGCGCTGGTGAAGAACCCGCTGTTCTACGGCATGCAGTACTCCGAGGACCCGGCGCAGATCAAGCAGTGGGCACCGCTGCTGATGGAAGGCCGCGACCCGAAGCAGAAGGTTGCCGCAACGTGGATGCCGCTGGGCACCGACGTCAACTTCGGCGTCATCACCCGCCAGCTGACCGCCGGCCTGCAGCACAGCCCGAACTTCGGCCTGCACCTCAACCACGAGGTCAGCGCACTGCGGCAGAACGCGGACAAGAGCTGGAACGTGACGGTGAAGGATCTCAAGGCCGGCACCGAATCGACCACCCACGCCCGCTTCGTGTTCATCGGTGCCGGTGGCGCGGCGCTGAAGCTGCTGCAGATGTCGGGCATCCCGGAATCGAAGGACTACGCCGGCTTCCCGGTGGGCGGCCAGTTCCTCGCCTTCCAGGGCCAGGACGTGACCTCGCGCCATGGCGTGAAGGCCTATGGCATGGCCGAGACCGGTTCGCCGCCGATGTCGGTGCCGCACCTGGATGCGCGCAAGCTGGATGGCAAGCCGGTGGTCCTGTTCGGGCCGTTCGCGCTGTACAGCACCAAGTTCCTCAAGCACGGCTCGTGGTGGGACCTGTATTCGTCGGTCAACCACAACAACGTCGGCCCGATGCTGGAAGTGGGCAAGGACAACCTGGACCTGGTGCAGTACCTGATGGGCCAGGCGCGCCTGAACGATGCCGATCGCCAGGCCGAACTGGTCAAGTACTTCCCCAATGCCAAGCCGGGCGACTGGAAGCTGGTCACCGCCGGCCAGCGCGTGCAGATCATCAAGCGTGATCCGTTGAAGGGCGCGGTGCTGCAGTTCGGTACCGAGATCGTGACCGACAAGGACCACACCCTCGCTGCGCTGCTGGGTGCCTCGCCGGGCGCTTCGACCTCGCCGCCGATCATGCTGGACCTGATGGCCAAGGCCTTCCCGGAACAGATGAAGGCCGGTTGGGAAGCCCGCCTGCGCGAGATCGTTCCGTCCTACGGCCGCAAGCTCAACGAAAGTGCCGCGCTGACCAACGAGATCCGCACGTTGACCAGCCAGACCCTGCACCTGCCCTACCTGGAGGTTCCGGTGGAAGCAGGTACGACGCCTGCACTGGCACCGACGGCCGCGCCAGCGCCGGCCAAGGAAAAGCGCAACGCCAACGAGGAACTGCAGGCGCTGTAAGCCTGCGCTTGGCGGATGCCTGCGGACGGCCACCTTCGGGTGGCCGTCTGCGTTTGCGGGCGGCGACGGGGCGGTCCCTCCCGCACGGGAGGGCTCTGACCCGTTCCGGGAGTTTCTCTCAGGGTCAGGGCCCAATGCCTGCGGCAACGGGATCCGATTCCACCCTGACGCTTGCTGCGCGCCTGACAGTCCCTGCGAAATGACGCGAATTGTAATGTTGTTAAGAATTATTTACATTTGCGTCCTGCGCAGTGACCGCGCCCCTCCCAGATGGACCTGACGTGCCCGAAGCCGCCGCCCCGGGTGCTGGACGACTGTTGCCGCCCCTTCCCCCGCCTCTACGCTTCGAGCCCGCCATGACCCAGATTTTCCCCAGCCGCCTGCCCCGCCGTGCGCTGCTGCCCGCTGCCCTGCTGTCCTGCCTCACCCTGGCTGCGCCGTCGGCATTGGCCGAGGTCGCTGCCGACGCCTCCGATGCCAAGACCCTGGACCGGGTGAGCGTGCGCGCCGAGCAGTCCGCGCCGCCATCGAGCACCACCCGCCTGCCGATCACCCTGCAGGAAACGCCGCAGTCGTCCACGGTGATCGGCCTGCAGCGCCTGCAGGACGAATCGTTGTTCAGCCTCAACGACGTGATGCGCAATGTCACCGGCGTCAGCGTGTCCTTCTATGACACCCAGCGCCCGCTGTACTACGCGCGTGGTTTTGCCATCACCGATTTCCAGGTGGATGGCATTCCCACCTACAGCGGCTCGACCAACCAGGAATACGACACCGCCTTCTATGACCGGGTGGAAGTGATCCGCGGCGCCAACGGCCTGCTCAGCGGCGCGGGTGTGCCGTCGGCCACGGTGAACCTGCTGCGCAAGCGCCCGGGCAAGGAGTTCGACGCTTCGTTCTCGGTCAGTGCCGGCAGCTGGGACTACCGCCGCATGGAAGCGGACGTGACCGCACCACTGACCGCCGACGGCCGCTTCCGCAGCCGCGTGGTCGCCGCCTACACCGATCGCGATTTCTATTACGACCGCTACAAAGAGAACAAGATGGCCGGCATGGCCGTGCTGGAAGGCGATGTGACCGACAGCACCACGGTGACCGTCGGCTACCAGACCCAGGACAACAACCCGGTGGGCTCAACCTGGGGCACCGTGCCGTTCTTCGACAGCCAGGGCAACTTCGCCCATCTGCCGCGCTCGACCAACCTGGCACCGAAGTGGAGCTACTGGCAGCGCGAGACCAGCACGGTGTTCGCCAACCTGGAGCAGCGCTTCGGTGACAACTGGCTGCTGAAGATCAACACCGCCTACACGCGTGGCAACGTGCAGAACATGCGCCTGTACGGCACCGGCAATCCCGACCCGATGACCGGCGCGGGCATCTACCTGCGCACCGCCGCCGGCGATTCGGAAGACACCCGCCGCAACGTCGACGCCTACCTGACCGGCACCTTCAACCTGTGGGGCCAGCAGCACGACGTGACCGTGGGCGCGCAGTGGGCCGACCTGGAAGGCACCACCAACACCCTTGCGCTGAACTATCCGCGTGACTGGGCTCGTTGCGGCAGCGAGCGCTGCTACTACATTCCCAACGTGCACACCTGGGATGGCGACATCTCCGAAGTGACCTACACCCTGACCGGCGCACGCCGCGTGGCCAAGACCACGCAGAGCGGCTTCTACCTGGCCACCCGCCTGCGCCTGGCCGATCCGCTGGCGCTGATCGCCGGCGCACGCCTGAGCCGCTGGCAGACCCAGACCCGCGCCTACAACGCGGCCGGCGCTTACACCGCCACCAGCGGCGCGTACAAGGTGAGCGATGAAATCACCCCGTACGTGGGCCTGGTGTACGACATCACCCCGAACGTGGCGGCCTATGCCAGCTACACCGAGATCTTCAACCCGCAGAACTACAAGGACCGCAACGAGAACCTGCTGGCGCCGGTGCAGGGCTCCAACCTGGAAGCGGGCCTGAAGACGCAGTGGTTCGACGGCCGTTTGACCGCCAACGCGGCGGTGTTCGAAGCCAAGCAGGACAACTACGCGGTGCGTGACATGAGCGTGCCGGAAGGCTCGTTGAGCGACGGCAGCTCGGCCTACATCGGCGTCAACGGCACCAAGGCGCGCGGCTGGGAAGTGGACGTCAACGGCGAGATCCTGCCGGGCTGGACGGTCAATGCCGGCTATACCCACGTCAAGGTGACCCGCGCGGCCACCGACCTGCTGTACGCCAATCCGGCCGAAAACCTGCTGCAGCTCAACACCCAGCTGCAGCTGCGCGGCGCGCTGGAACGCCTGAGCATCGGCGGTGGCGTGCAGTGGCAGAGCAAGGTGCAGGGCTACAACATCCCCTACCCGGTGGGTGTGGGCACCACGGTGACGGTGAACCAGCCGGCGTATGCGCTGGTGCAGTTCAACGCCAACTACCGCATCAGCGACAACTGGACGGCGACGCTGAGCGTGCGCAACGCGCTGGACAAGACCTACTGGGCCAACCTGGACTACAACAACTACGGCGAACCGCGCTTCGTGGCGGCCAGCCTGCGCTGGAAGTTCTGAGCAACCCGGGAACGGTGGGTGCCGACCATTGGGGGGTGCCCACTGTTGGGGGTGGGTGCCGACCGTTGGTCGGCACGCTTCTGACGCTCCGCCACGACCCACGGTCGTGGCCCACCTGAATGGGCCCGCCTTCGCGCGGGCCTTTTCTTTGCTGCACTGCGGGTTGCACACCCCTCCGTAATTATGGCGTAATTATTCCAACGCCATTCGGAAGTCCGTCGATGAACCCGAGTTGGGACACGCTGGAGCGGGGCCGCCAGGCGCGGCTGGAACGCGCCGCGCCATGGGCCAGGGGCCACGAGGTGGCGGCTGGCGATGTCGCCGAGCTGCTGCTCGCGCTGCTGGAGCCGGGCGACAAGGTCTGCCTGGAAGGCAACAACCAGAAGCAGGCCGACTTCCTCGCCCAGACGCTGGCCGACCTCGACCCGGCACGGGTGCATGACCTGCACATGGTGCAGTCGGTGCTGTCGCTGCCCTCGCACCTGGATGTGTTCGAACGCGGCATCGCCTCCAGGCTGGACTTCTCCTTCTCCGGGCCGCAGTCGGTGCGGCTGGCCAACCTGGTGGCCGAAGGACGCATCCAGATCGGTGCCATCCACACCTACCTGGAACTGTTCGGCCGCTACTTCATCGACCTCACTCCGCGTGTGGCACTGGTCGCGGCGCAGGCTGCCGACCGCCACGGCAATCTCTACACCGGCCCCAACACCGAAGACACGCCGGTGATCGTGGAGGCCACCGCATTCGGTGGCGGCATCGTCATCGCCCAGGTCAACGAGATCGTCGACACCCTCCCCCGCGTCGATATTCCTGCCGACTGGGTCAACTTCGTGGTGCAGGCGCCGCGCCCGAACCATATCGAACCGCTGTTCACCCGCGATCCGGCACAGATCTCCGAGATCCAGGTGCTGATGGCGATGATGGCGATCAAGGGCATCTACGCCGAGTACGGGGTGAACCGGCTCAACCATGGCATCGGTTTCGATACAGCAGCAATCGAACTGCTGCTGCCGACCTACGCCGAGTCGCTGGGGCTGAAGGGAAAGATCTGCCAGCACTGGGCGCTCAACCCGCACCCGGCGCTGATTCCAGCCATCGAATCGGGTTTCGTCAAATCCGTGCACTCGTTTGGTTCGGAACTGGGCATGGAGAAGTACATCGCCGCGCGCGGGGATGTGTTCTTCACCGGCGCCGATGGTTCGATGCGCTCCAACCGCGCGTTTTCGCAGACCGCAGGGCTGTATGCCTGCGACATGTTCATCGGCTCCACCCTGCAGATCGACCTGCAGGGCAACAGCTCCACCGCAACGCGCGACCGCATCGCCGGCTTTGGTGGTGCACCCAACATGGGTTCGGATGCACGCGGCCGCCGCCACGCCAGCGACGCCTGGATCAAGGCGGGCCAGCAGGCCGCGCGGCCCGGCGAGATGCCACGCGGGCGCAAACTGGTGGTGCAGATGGTGGAAACCTTCCGCGAGCACATGGCGCCGGCCTTCGTCGACCGCCTCGATGCCTGGGACCTGGCCGAGCGCGCGAGCATGCCGCTGCCGCCGGTGATGATCTACGGCGACGACGTCAGCCATGTGCTGACCGAGGAAGGCATCGCCAACCTGCTGCTGTGCCGCAGCCCGGAAGAGCGCGAGCAGGCGATCCGCGGCGTGGCCGGCTATACCGCCGTGGGCAGGGGACGGGACCGCGCCATGGTGGAAAACCTGCGCGACCGCGGAGTGATCCGCCGCCCGGACGATCTCGGCATCAACGTGCGCGATGCCAGCCGCGATCTTCTTGCCGCGCGTTCGGTGAAAGACCTGGTGCGCTGGTCCGGCGGTCTGTACGAGCCGCCCAAGCGCTTCCGCAACTGGTAAGGGCCACGCCATGGAAACCCTCGACTATCGATTCGCCGGCACGACGCCCGTGCGCTTCCCCACCGATGCGGTGCTGGTGGGCGTACTGGCCTCGGGCAACCTGGAAATCCTGCTGGAACCGGCCGACCTGGACGGTGCGATGACCGTGCGCATCATCACCGCTGCACGTGGCTTCGGCACGGTATGGCAGGCGGTGATCGCCGACTTCGCCAAGCGTCATCCCCTGCGCGATGTACGCGTGTCGATCAACGATGCCGGCGCTACACCGGCGGTGGTCAGCCTGCGCCTGGACCAGGCCGTCGAGACCCTGCTTGCCGGAGGCCAGCCATGACGCTCGCACAGCGCACCAGCTATTACGAAGCCGATGCCCGCGCGCGCATCGCCGGGCTGCTTGATGCAGGATCGTTCCGCGAATTTCTCGGCCCGGCCCAGCGCGCCATCAGCCCGCATCTGGCGCAGCTGGACCAGCCGGCCGCCTTCGACGATGGCATCGTCGTCGGTGAGGGACGCCTGCACGGCAAGCACGTGCTGGTAGCCGCACAGCAGGGTGAATTCATGGGCGGCGGCGTGGGTGAGGTGCATGGCGCCAAGTTGACCGGCCTGCTGCGCCGCGCAGCGGACACCCATCGCGATGGCGTGCTGCTGCTGCTCGATACCGGCGGTGTGCGCCTGCATGAAGCCAATGCGGGATTGATCGCCATTTCCGAAATCATGCGCGCCACGCTCGGCGCGCGGGCCGCCGGGGTACCGGTGGTGGCGCTGATCGGCAGCGGCAACGGCGCCTTCGGTGGCATGGGCATCGTCGCCCGCTGCTGCAGTACGGTGATCATGTCCGAGGAAGGACGGCTGTCGCTGTCCGGCCCCGAAGTGATCGAGACCGTGCGCGGCGTGGAGGAATTCGATTCGCGCGACCGCGCATTGGTGTGGCGGGTGACCGGTGGCAAGCACCGCTACCTGATCGACCAGGCCCAGGTGCTGGTGCCCGATGCGATCAGCGCGTTCGCCGAGGCCGCCTCGGATGCGCTGCAGCCAGACACCGCCAGCGCCGACCCCGACGCGGCACTGGCCGCGCTGCAGGCACGCCACGCCGCGCTGAAGGCGCGCGTACAGGCGTGGGGCGACTGCAACGATGGCCTGCAGATCTGGGCACGCCAGGGCATTGCCGACCCGGAACGCCTGGCGCTGCTGGAAACCGATGCCTTTCTTGCCGCCACTGCGCAGCGGAGCCTGCCATGAGCCTGCCATTGAATTCGCTGCTGGACGCACTGTTCCCGCGTGGCCATACGATCGCGGTGAACGATTCGATACTGACCGGCACAGCGACCACCGACGACGGTGAGGTGACGGTGATCGGCACCACCGACAGGATCGAAGTCGGTGTGGACCACGCGCTGGTGCTGGCCGACACCGTGCTGGCCAGCACCGCTGCACATCCGCAGCGCCCCATCGTGATGCTGGTCGATACCGCCGGCCAGCGGCTGGCGCGCCGCGATGAACTGCTGGGCATCAACGGCTACTTCGCCCACCTCGCACAGACCCTGGACCTGGCCCGCCGCCGTGGCGCTCGCCTGGTCACGCTGGTCTACGGCGAATCGGTCAGCGGCGGCTTCCTGTCGTTCGGGCTGATGGCCGACCTCATCCATGCCCTGCCCGATGCGCAGGTGCGGGTGATGGATCTGCGCGCGATGGCACGGGTGACCAAGCAGCCGTTGGAAAAACTGCAGGCGCTCAGCCTGACCTCGCCGGTGTTCGCACCGGGCGTGGAGAACTACGTGGCGATGGGCGCAGTGCAATCGCTGTGGGATGGCGATCTGGCGCATCACCTGCTTGAAGCACTGCGTGCAGCCGTCGACGGTGACCATCGCGCTGCACTCGGCGCCGAACGGGGTGGCCGTACGCTGGCTGCGCAGGTAGCCACTGCTGTGAGCCAGGGCAATGCCTGAGCGGCCCGCCCGGCACACGCTGGTCTGGCTGTCGGCCGATGCCGATTGGCGGGCCGACCTGCCCGCGCACGAGCCGCGTCTTGCCGCCTGGTTCGCGCAGGGCTTCCCTGCAGTGGTGGCGCGTCGTGCCGCGGATGATGCCGATACGCGCCTGCGATTGGGCGTTCCGTTGCCACCGGCCGAAGGCAAGCAGCGCGTGTCGTTGCGCGTACCGCTGTGCGACGTCGCGCACATGCGCGCTCCGCCGGCGTTGAGCGAGCTGCTGGCAGCAGGCGACGCAGGTATTCCACAGCCGTGGCAGGAATCACTCCACGACCTGCAGGCACTGGCGCCGGCCCGTGTGTTCGGCGCCTTCGCCTGGCAATGGCTGACCGCCCTGCCCTATATACATGAGCGTTCGGACATCGACCTGCTGTGGCAGGTGACCGATGCCGCGCAGGCCGAGGCGCTGATCGCGCAGTTGCTGGCATGGCAGACCCGCCATCCGCATCGCCTTGATGGCGAGCTGTGCCTGCCCGATGGTGGCGCGGTGAACTGGCGCGAACTTGCCGGCCGCAGTCGCCAGGTGCTGGTGAAACGCCTTGATGGAGCCGCATTGGAAGCGCGTGATGCACTGTTCGCCACGCGCGAGGCGATCGCATGATCGCCGCCCCGAAGCCGTTGTTGGCACGCGACGCGGTGGTCGACAGCGCACGCCTGGGACGGCTGGCCATTGCCAGCCTGCACGCCGAACTGGCGTGCGCCCCGAAGCCGGGCCTGGTCACACCGTTCGACAGCGGCAGCCATGACGACATGGATGCCGGCACTTTCCTGCGCAGTCTGTTCGCCCTGCGCCACTACTTCACGGCGGTGGCCAGGGCCGGTGCCGCCGGCGCCCCCTTCACGGTGCTGCGCGATCACGGTATTGCCGCTGAAGCGGCCATGCTGGCCGCCACCGCCGGCATCAACACCCATCGCGGTGCGATCTTCAGCCTTGGCCTGCTGGTGGCCGCCGCTGCTGAGCGCAGGCGCGTGCATGGCCATGCCGTGCCGGGCGCGCAGGTGTGCCTGGCGGTTCAGCAGTGGAAAGACGCACTCATCGCTGCGCCGCTGGACCCGCACAGCCCGGGACAGCGCGCACGTGCGCGTCATGGGGTCTGCGGCGTACGCGAACAGGCTGCCGCCGGCTACCCGGTGCTGCGCGAGCTGGCCCTGCCTGCCCTGCGCCATGCGCTGGACAGCGGCCTGCCGCGCGACGCCGCGTTGTGCCAGACGCTGATGCAGCTGGTGGCACAGGTGGACGATCTGAACCTGCTGCATCGCGGCGGTAGCGAGGGCCTGCGCTGGGCGCAACAACAAGCGGCCACATTCCTTTCCGCCGGTGGCGCCTTCGCGCCGGACTGGCGCGTGCGCCTGCAGTCCATCGGAAATGCGTTCGTGAGGCGTCGGCTCAGCCCGGGTGGCAGTGCCGATCTGCTGGCCTGCGCCTGGTTCCTGCTGCAGCAGGAGGGCGCATGAGCCTGGCCCTGCTCTGCCCCGGACAGGGTGCGCAGCATCCGGCGATGTTCGACCATGTGCGCGGCATGGCCGCTGCACGCGCGGTACTGGATGCGGCGAGCGATGCGCTGGGGCGCGATGTGTTCGCGGCTGCGGCCGCCGACGACCGCTTCGACAACGCGCAGGCGCAGCCGCTGCTGTGCGCCGCCAGCATCGCGCACTGGCATGCCCTGCGCGGCGCCGTGCCGGACCCGATCGTGGTGGCCGGGTACAGCATCGGCGAACTGGCGGCACATGCCATCGCCGATAGTTTAGACGTGACCACCTGCCTGTCCCTGTCGGCGCAGCGTGCACGATTCATGGACGCCGTCAGTCCGGTCGATGCCGGAATGCAGGCGATGCTGGGGCTGGATCGACAGACGGTGCAGACGCTGTGCGAAATCCACGGCACGCACGTGGCGATCGCCAACGGCACAGATCATTTCATCGTTGGCGGCACGCTGCCGGCACTGCGTGCGCTGGCCGCTGCCGCGCACGCACAGGGTGCCGAGGTGCGCGTGCTGCCGGTACATGTGCCGGCGCATACGCCACTGCTGTCGGCGGCGGTCACACCGTTTGCCGCCGCACTGCAGGCCACCACGTTGCACGCGCCGCGCCTGCCGTTGCTGGCCGGCATCGATGCACGGCCGGTGCGCGACACCGCAGCGGTGGTGCACACGCTGTCCGCGCAGCTGGCACAGACCATCGAATGGGCACAGGTGATGCGCCAGGCCTTCGAGCGCGGCGCGCGGGTGTTCCTGCAGCTGGGCCCGGGCAACGCACTGGCACGCATGATCGCGCCGGCCTATCGGTGCTGCGAGGTACGCGCGATCGAGGAATTCCAGAGCCTGGACGGCGCGGCGGCGTGGGTCCGCAGCGCGCTGCAGCGGCTGCAGTAACGGGTTTGAGCAGTACGTAACGCGCAGTACGTAACAGGCCATACCCCGGGATGGCGGGCTTCCATCCGTGCAACACGCGAATCAGGTGTCTGGGAGGGCGCATGACTCCACAAATTGCAACGATCATCGGTCTGGTGATCATGTTCATCGTCGCCACCGCGATGCCGATCAACATGGGCGCCGTTGCCTTCGCACTGGCCTTCATCGTCGGCGGGCTCTGGGTCGACATGGGGGGCAAGGAGGTTCTCGCCGGCTTCCCGGGCGACCTGTTCCTGACCCTGGTCGGCATCACCTACCTGTTCGCGATCGCGCAGAAGAACGGCACCATCGACCTGCTGGTGCACTGGGCGGTGAAAGCGGTACGCGGCCATATCGTGGCCATCCCGTGGGTGATGTTCGTGATCACCGCCGTGCTGACCGCCTTCGGCGCGCTGGGCCCGGCCGCGGTTGCGATCATCGGCCCGGTCGCGCTGCGCTTTGCCAAGCAGTACAACATCAATCCGTTGATGATGGGCCTGCTGGTGATCCATGGCGCGCAGGCGGGTGGCTTCTCGCCGATCAGCGTGTACGGCAGCATCACCAATGGCGTGGTGCAGAAGGCCGGGCTGGAAGTCACCGAAATGGCGGTGTTCCTGACCAGCCTCGGCTTCAACTTCATGATGGCCACGATCTGCTTCTTCGCCTTCGGAGGCATCGCGCTGCTGCGTCGCGGTTCGATCACTGCGGCGGGCACGGTGGGCAACGCGGAGCTGGCGATGGCCGGCGGCCCGCAGGCTTCGTCGCGGCAGTTCGCCATCGAAGGCCACGGTGCGCTGGTCGCAGCCGGTGGTGGCACCCTGTCCAACGATCCGGTGGCACTGGATGCGGTGGGCCTGACCCGCGAGCGCTTGTTCACCCTGATCGGCCTGCTCGGCCTGGGTGTGGCCGCGCTGATCTACAACCTCAACGTCGGCCTGGTCTCGATCACGGTTGCGGTGGTGCTGGCCCTGCTGTCGCCGCAGAGCCAGAAGGGTGCGGTGGACGGCATCAGCTGGTCCACGGTGCTGCTGATCTGCGGCGTGGTCACCTACATCGGCGTGCTGGAACATGCCGGTGCCGTGGACTTCATCGGCCACGGCGTCTCCAGCATCGGTATCCCGCTGCTGGGCGCGCTGCTGGTCTGCTACGTGGGCGGCATCGTCTCCGCATTCGCCTCGTCGGCGGCGGTACTGGGTGCCACCATTCCGCTGGCCGTGCCATTCCTGATGCAGGGCCATCTCAGTGCCGCAGGCGTGATCTGCGCGCTGGCGGTGTCCTCCACCATCGTCGATGTCAGTCCGTTCTCGACCAACGGCGCACTGGTGGTGGCCTCGGCCGCGAAGGAAGAACGCGAAACGCTGTTCCGCCGCTTCCTGGTCTACAGCGGCCTCGTGGTGGCATTCGGCCCGCTGCTGGCGTGGCTGGTGTTCGTGGTGCCGGGCTGGATGTAAATGCCTGCGGTAGTGCCGGTCGCTGGCCGGCAACCTCGTGGATCCGTCGATCGGTCACGGGTTGCCGGCCAGCGGCCGGCACTACCTGGCGTTACACTTTCCGCATGACCATCGCTCCCGCTCCGCGTCCTCCGAAGAAGCGCGCCCCTCTGTATGAGGAGGTGGCAGAACACGTGCGCGAGCGGATCTACGACTACCGCCTGCCGCCGGGCGAGTGGATCGACGAGCCGGCGCTGTGCGAGGAACTGGCCATCAGCCGTACGCCCCTGCGCGAAGCGTTGAAGCTGCTCGCCGCCGAAGGCCTGGTGCAGATCGATGCCGGCCGCGGCGCACGGGTAACCCGGCTGACCCTGGAAGACCTCAACCAGCTGTTCCCGGTGATGGCGATGCTGGAAGGCCGATGTGCGCATGAAGCGGTCAAGCACATCGATGACGCAGGCGTGCAGCAGCTGGAGGACCTGCACGCGGCGATGGAAGCGGCCGCCACCGAGGGCAACATCGCCGAGTACTACCGCAACAACTACCTCATCCACGAGACAGTGCAGCATTACGCCGGCAACCCGTGGCTGATCCGCATCACCCACGACCTGCACCGCATCCTGAAGATGCATCGCGGCCGCCAGCTGCTGGCGCCGGGCCGCACCGCGCAGTCGCTGGCCGAACACCGCGAACTGATGGACTGCTTCCGTCAGCGCGATGCTGCAGCCGCCGAACGCACGATGGAACGCCACCTGCTCAGCCAGGGCCAGGCCTTGGCTGCGTATGTGGCCAGCGGCGGATTGTTGAACGTGCCTGCGCCGTTGCCGACCGAAGGCGGAAGCTGAGCTCATGGGATTGCCGGCCAGCGGCCGGCACTACCCCGGCGAGGCCCGGTCACGTTAGTGCCGGCCGCTGGCCGGCAACCTCGATAGGTCACGTCCGGGTAGTGCCGGCCGCTGGCCGGCAACCTGGAATCTCTCCTCAATCGCCGCCGCCGCAGCTGCCGCCGTCTCCGCCCCCACCGCTGTCGCCACTGCTGCAGTCGGAACTGCTGTAGCTGTGGTGGCTGTTGCTGTCTCCGGAATAGCCCCCGGAGAAATCAGCCGGTCCACCGCTGCTGCCATCGGCGCGCGCGGGCGAACCATCGGCGGTGGCCATCGCCATGCACACGATCGCGCCGACCAGTGGCAGCAGCCACACCACCAGCAGCTGCCCGGCGCGGCTGCTGGCGGGAAGGTCATCGCGGCCCAGCACCACGAAACTGGCCACCAGGTTCAGCCCCAGCACCAGGGCAATCAGGACGAGGGTCACAGCCAGCATGGCGCAGCTCCTTGCGACGGGTTCGGGCCCGCAGACGATACCACCGCCGCCGGTTCGCCCTGCCTGTCATGAAGATGGGACAATGTGGGGCGCGCCGGCCTGCCCTCGGGGCCGCCGGCCCCCCTGCACCAGACGGAAGAAGAAGAACAACAACATGCTGAAAGTCATTTTCGATACCGACCCGGGCGTCGACGACGCGCTGGCGCTGCTGTACCTGCACAAGCACCCGCAGATCGACCTGATCGGCGTCACCACCACCTTCGGCAATGCCTCGGTGGAGTCGACCACCCACAACGCGCTGTACCTGAAGCAGGCCTGGGGCCTGTCCGCACCGGTCGCGCGCGGCGCCGACGGCCCGCTGCAGCCCGAAGCCACCCCGGAAGCCTGGCCGGTGCACATCCATGGCCACAACGGCCTGGGCAACCACCCGGTGCCGGAAGCGCTGGACGCAACCGCCGACAGCCGTCCCGCGCACCAGCTGATCATCGACCTGGTGCGCGCCCATCCGGGCGAAGTGACCCTGGTGGCGGTCGGCCGCATGACCAACCTGGCGCTGGCCCTGCAGCAGGCCCCGGACATCGCCGGCCTGGTGCGTGGCGTGGTACTGATGGGCGGTGCGTTCCACGTCAACGGCAACATCACCCCGGCGGCCGAGGCCAACATCTGGGGCGACGCGGAAGCGGCCGACATCGTGTTCACCGCCCACTGGCCGGTCACCGCGATCGGCCTGGACGTGACCACCCGCGTCGAGATGAACCGCGACGGCCTGGACAAGCTGGCCGCGATCGGCGGCGCCGATGCCGAACTGGTGCGCGCCCTGTCGCAGGACTACGTCGACTTCTATCTGCAGGCCGGCCACAAGGGCATGGTCGTGCACGACTGCTGCGCCTGCATCGCCCTGACCCGCCCGGAGCTGTTCCAGTTCGAGCGCGCCAGCGTGCGCGTGGCCACCGACGGCGTCGCCCGTGGCATGACCATTCCCAAGCCGGAAGGCATGGGCTTCGGCCCCAGCGTGTGGGACGGCCATGTCCTGCAGTCCATCGCCATCGGCGTGGATGCGGCCGCGGTGCTGGCCGACATCGAGCAGACCCTGAAGGTCTAAGCGCTCACTGCCCGCCCCGGGACACGGGGCGGGTCTTCGGCACGGTCTCCGGCAGCGTCCACAGCACCGGCAGCACCAGCACCGCCACCAGCGCGATCATCGCCCCCGGCGCCGCCGCCCAACCGCTGCGTTCCACCCACCATTGCGCCAACCACGGCGTCGCCCCGCCGAACACTGCGGTGGCCATGGTCACCCCCAGCGCCAGCCCACTGACCCGGCCCTCGCCGGGGAACTGCTCGGCCGTAGCCGGTGCCGCCACCGCACTGATACCGCCGGCCACACAGGCCAGGCTCACCGCTGCCAGCACGATGCCCAACGGCGCAGCAGAGGCCATCCAGCCGAACATCGACAGCGGCAGCAGCGCCGCCAGCACCGTCAGCCCCAGCAGCAGCGGTCGCCGCCCGAAGCGATCGGACAACGCGCCGCACAGCGGGGTGATCGCGATCACCGCCACCGCCGCAATCGTCGACAGCCACAGCGCATCACCTTCATCGTGTCCCTGCGCGTGCAGGAACGCCGGCACATACGTAATGCCCACGTAGTAGGTGATCGAACCCAGTGCGGAAATCGCGAACGTGCGCGCCACCGCACCAGGATGGTTGCGCAGCACGTGCCGCAGCGGCGTAGCCGGAATGCTGCCTTCGCGCCGCTGCCGTTCGAACTCCGGCGATTCGTGCATGCCCGAACGCGCGATCAGGATCACCAGTGCCAGCGCCGCGCCGAACAAGAACGGGATCCGCCAGCCCCAGCTGTCCAGCTGCGGCGCAGGCAGCAGGGCCACGGTGAGCGCGGAGATGGCCACTGCCAGCAACGCGCCCACTTCGCTGGCCGCCGAGGCCAGCGAGGTGACCAGGCCACGTCGTCGCGCCGGCGCGCTTTCCAGAAGATAGGCGACCACGCCTGTGTATTCGCCGCCCACGGAGAAGGCCATCACGCAGCGCAGGATCAGCAACAGCACGCCAGCAGTCGCACCGGCGGTGGCCGCGGTCGGCAGCAACGCGGTGGCCAGCATGGCCGCGGCCATCAGTGCCATCGAGGCCAGCAGCATCCAGCGCCGACCGAGCCGGTCACCCAGGTGGCCGAAGCACAGCGCACCGAGCGGACGCATCAGGTAGGACACCGCGAAGCCGGCCAGGGTGACCAGCATCGCCTCTTCGCCACCGCCGAAGAACACCCGCGACAGCACCGTGGCAAAGTACAGGTACAAGGTGAAGTCGTACCACTCCACCACCGTGGACAGGCCGGCCACCCACATCGAGCGCTGCCGTCCTGCGGTCATTGCGTGCTTTCCTTCATGGCCGCAGCGTGTCATGAAGGCGGTGACGATGCAGTAGATCCACGCCATGCGTGGATGGCCTGCCCCGCCAGACTTCAGGCCGGCAACTGCAACAGCGCCTGCAAACCGCCGCCCTCGCGATTGTGCAGCCGTAGAGAACCACCGAGCGATTGCGCCAGCTGCACGGCGATGGCCAGACCGAGCCCGGTACCGCCGGTATCCCGGTTGCGTGAGCTCTCCAGCCGATGGAAGGGCGCCAATACCGCCTGCAGCTGGTCTTCGGGAATACCGGGGCCACGATCGGAAATCCGAATCCACACCCTGCCCACCTCGTCGCGACCGGCATCAATCTCCGCGCTCCCGGCATAGCGCAAAGCGTTGTCGACCAGATTGCCGACCACCCGCCGCAGTGGTTGCGGCCACGTCTGCACGATCAGGCCGCTCGGGGCGCCACCACTGACTGGCTTGCCCACGTCCTGGTAATCGCCGACCACGCTGGACAGGAATGCCGCCAGATCCATTGCCACCGGTTCACCACTGGCCACATGGCTGCTGCGCGCGTACGCCACGCCTTCGCGTACCAGCTGTCCCAGATGGTCCAGATCGGCCAGCAGCCGTTGCTGGGTGGCGTCTTCAGGCAGCGTTTCCACCCGCAGCTTCATCCGCGTGATCGGCGTCTGCAGATCGTGCGAGATCGCCGCCAGGATCTGCAGACGTTCACTGACATGACCCCGGATGCGGGCCTGCAGTGCGTTGAGTGCCGTTGCTGCGGTGCCTACCTCCGCGGGACCGCCTTCAGGCAGCGCCGGCCCGTCCTGGCCGGGCTGCAGGTGCTCCATCGCGTGCGACAGCTGTGCCAACGGCCGCATCGCCAGCCGCACCGCCAACCATGCGCACAGCAACAGCAGCGCCAGCTGCGCCATCAGCACCAGCGGTAACCAGCGTGCCAGTGGCAGGCCGGACGGTGTGACCTCGATGGTCAGCGGCGTGCCGTCGTGCAGGCGCAGCTCCACTTCGAAGCGCTCGGGCATACGCGAGACCTGCCGCGCCTGCAGCGGATATCGATGCCGCAGACTGTCATCGATGATGCTGGTGACCTGCCGCGCACGATCAGTCTCCGGCGCAGGGCCGGCCGCGGCCGGGCGCAGCAGATAGCGGTAGGTTCGCCGTTCCAGACGCGGCACCCACGCTTCGCGCTCGCTGGCGGGCAAGCGCTCCAGCAAGGCCACGCTCACGGCTACGTCCTCGTCGAGGTTGCGCAGCATCATGCTGCGGGTGGACTGGTAGCGCTCGTAGAACAGCAGGCCGAACGACAGCGCATGGGCCAGAGTCAGCCCACCCAGCAGCAACAGCAGCAGCCGCGCCGACAGCGTGCGCGGCCACGGCAGGCGGCGCGCCGCGGCGTTCATTCCTCCGGCCCCAGCAACTGCACCGGCACGCTGAACACATAGCCTTCGCTGCGCACGGTCTTGATGTAGGTCGGCTCACGCGCATCGTCGCCCAGGCGCTGGCGCACGCGGCTGACCAGCAGGTCGATCGAGCGGTCGAACAGCTCCGCATCGCGGCCCTGGGTGAGGCTGAGCAGCTGGTCGCGGCTGAGCACACGGTTGGCGTGGTCAAGGAACGCGCGCAGCAGCCGGAACTCGGCGCCGCTGAGCGGATAGGCGGTGTCCTGCGCGTCCAGCAGGTGGCGGGCGGTGGTATCCAGGCGCCATTCGCCGAAGGCCAGCTGGCGGCCGGCTTCACTCACCTGCAGGTTCGGCGGCAGCATCTGCGTGCGGCGGATCACCGCGTTGATGCGTGCCAGCAGTTCGCGCGAGGAGAACGGTTTGGTCACGTAATCATCGGCGCCCATTTCCAGGCCGATGATGCGGTCGGTCTCATCATCGCGGGCGGTCAGCAGCACCACCGGCACGGCGCGGTGCTTGCCGGCCCGCAGGTTGCGGCACAGGCTCAAGCCATCCTCGCCGGGCATCATCACATCCAGCACCACCAGGTCCACCGCATGGGTGTCCATCAGCGCGCGCATCGCGCGGCCACCATCGGCCTGGCTGACGCGCAGGCCGTTGCGCTGCAGGTAGTCGGCCAGCATCTGGCGGATGTCGCTGTCATCGTCGACGACAAGGATGTGCGGTACGTGGTTCATCGTATTCTCTATCGAGGCAGGGGCGAAACCGCGCGGCGCGGCCATGGTAGCGCGGCTCAGGGGCTGGCCAGCAGGCGCTGGATCTCGCTTTCAGTACGCGCATAGTCGCCTTCACCGTAGTGCCGGTAGACCACCCGCCCCTGCCGGTCGATCAGGTACAGCGCGGGCCAGAAACGGTTACCCCACGCGTTCCAGATCCGGTACTGGTTGTCCTGCACCACCGGCCAGGTGATATCCAGCCGGTGGATCGCACGGCGCACGTTTCCCGGCAGCCCTTCATACGCGAATTCGGGGGTGTGCACGCCGATCACGTGCAGGCCCTGTTCCGCGTATCGGCGATGCCACTGGTGAACGTACGGCGCCACGTTGAGGCAGTTGCTGCAGGTGTAGGTCCAGAATTCGACCAGCACCACCTGCCCGCGCAGCTGCTGCAGGGTCAGCGGCGGGCTGTTGTGCCATGGCCCACCGCCGCTGAATCCCGCAGCGGGTGCGGCCTCGGCAGTCTGTGCACCGGCTTCGGGGCTTGGCCACGCAAGCAGCAGCGCAACGGCGCCGAGCAGGGACAGCAGCAGCGGCACGGTATAGGCACGACGCGTGGCCATTGCTCAGCCCCCCTGCTCGGCCAGCGGCAGCTCGGCCGGCTTCACACCGGCAGCTTCCAGGATGCTGTCGGCCACCTGCGCGGGGTGCGAGAGCAGCGAGACATGGCTGCTGCCGATCGACTGCAGCTGCGCGCCAATGCGCTGCGCGGTGGCGACCTGCAGCTGCGGCGAGAGCATGCGGTCATCGCGGCTGACCACGTACCAGCTCGGCTTGCTGCGCCATGCCGCCGTGGTCACGGCCTCACCCAGCGCACTGGCCTTCAACGGCACCTGCGTGCTGTACAGCAGGGCGGCGGCCTTCTTCATCACGTCGGGTGCGAAATCCTGGGCGATGGCATCGGCCGGCAGGGTCAGGTAACCGTCTTTCTCCTGCAGGCGGGTCAGCCCGGGGCCAACCGGGAAGCCTTCGCCCTGCTGCGCGGAGGACTGGCCGACATCCGGTGCGAACGCGGCCACGTAGACCAGCGCCTGCACCTTGGGATCGTCGCCCGCTTCGGTGATGACCGTGCCGCCCCAGCTGTGGCCGACCAGCACCACCTTGCCGGGCGCGGCAGCGATCGCGCGACGGGTAGCGGCAACGTCATCGGCCAGCGAGGTGAGCGGATTCTGTACCGCCACCGCCGGCAGCTTCCAGGCATGCAGGGTGCCGATGACCTTGTTCCAGCTGGAGCCATCGGCGAAGGCGCCATGCACCAGGATGATGGTGGGCGGCGCGCCGGCATCGGCCTGCACGGCGAAGGCGGGGGTGGCGGCGCCGGCCAGGGCCAGGGCAGCGGCAAGCAGGGTGGTGCGGATCATGGGTGGCACTCCGGTGTTGGGAGTGGCCATTTCCGCGTGCCGGTGTATCGCTGCTGTTTCGCTGTGATGCCGAGTTGTACCGGACTGTAGGGCGGCGGCGGGTTCCTACAGTGGGATACATTCGGCCGCTGGGCATGCCCCGGCGCCATCGGGTGCATATCGCTCCCCGCACGCGGGCGCGCAACGCGCCGATGCGCCCCCGATGCGGCGTCTTTGTATCCAACTGTACGAAACCCCTGCCGCAGCCACAGTCGCTGACAAAACCCCGGGCATCGGCACACGTTGCCGATACCTGCGTGGCCCGAAATGGCCTGCATCGACCACCGGCCCGCAGGACACACCCATGATCAGCACCGCCTCCTCCCTCTACACCCCACGCCTGGATGCCGTCGGCCGCTGGCTTTCGCCGCTGGCCCTGCGCGCCCTGCTCGCCTGGGAATTCTTTGAATCCGGCCGCGAGAAGCTGGGCGGCCAGAACTGGTTCGCCGATCTGGAAGGCCGGTTCCCGTTCCCCTTCTCCACCCTGCCCGCCTCGCTCAACTGGCAGCTGGCCACCTGGCTGGAACTGGTGGGCGCGGTGATGCTGCTGCTGGGCCTGGCCACGCGCTCGGTGGCGTACATCTTCTGGGTGCTCACCATCGTGGCCATCGCCGCCGTGCACTGGCCCGACCAGTGGAACGGTCTGGATGAACTCTGGCGGGGCTATGCGATCACCGACCAGGGCTACGGCAACTTCAAGCTGCCGCTGCTGTTCCTGGCCATGCTGCTGCCGCTGATCCTCAACGGTGCTGGATCACTCAGCCTGGACCGTCTGCTTGCCGGCCCGCAACACGCCGCCGCAGACGATGACGGCCTCGGCTGGGGCAGCAGCCTGATCGCGCTGCTGCTGCCGGTCGCCGCACTACTGCCCGGCGTCGGCTTCGGCGGTGCCCTGCTCGGCGCCGCGCTGTTGCTGGCCCATGTACTGCGCCGCCGCCGCAGCGCCTGATCCGCTTCCGCCCTTTCCCACCCTTCCTCGCATCGCATTCCGTCGCCTTCCAGCGGCGTCCATCCCGCACGCCCTGCGTGCACATCCCAAGGAGTCATCACCATGTCCGTCTCGACCAATAACACCTCTGCTTCCCGTCTGCCGCGCATCGGCGCCATCGGCATCGCCCTGGCCGGCGGCCTGCTGCTGGCCGGCCAGGCTGCCGCGATCCAGCCGCTGGCGATCAGTGCCGTGGCCATGAGCGCCGCCGCCGAAGGCAAGTGCGGTGAAGGCAAGTGCGGCGCCAACAAGGCCACCACCAGCAAGCCCGCCGGAAAGGCCAAGGTAGCCGAGGGCCAGTGCGGCGAAGGCAAGTGCGGCGACGCCTCGTTTGCCCGGACCGACCGTGACCACGACGGAAAGGTGTCGCGTGCCGAGTTCAATGCCGTGGCCGCCAAACGTGCCGCCGAATTCGACCGCATCGACACCGACCACGACGGTTACATCAGCGAGCAGGAAGCGCACGACTACCTGCGCAGCGTCTATACCGCCAATGGCAAGCCGATGCCGAAGGGCCTGTTCTCGCGCGTTGCCGACTGATTGCCCGCACCCGGTGCCGCCCTCGTGGCGGCACCTCATCCCGGAGTACCCACCATGTCCCTGCCTTTGCCTACCGCCAGTGCGGGCCTCGGCCTGCGCCGAGGCCTGATCGATGAACTGCTGGCGATGCCGGCCGATGCCATCGACTTCCTCGAATGCTCGCCGGACAACTGGATCGGCGTCGGCGGTGCACACGGTGCCGCGCTGCGCCAGCTGAGCGAGCGCCACCGCCTGACCTGCCACGGTCTTTCGCTGTCGCTGGGTGGCCCGGACCCACTGGACCGCACGCTGCTGCAACAGACCCGCGCTTTTCTCGACCTGCACCAGGTACAGCTGTACAGCGAACATCTGAGTTACTGCGCCGCCGGGGGCCACCTCTATGACCTGCTGCCGCTGCCGTTCACCGCCGAGGCCGTACGCCACGTTGCCGGTCGCATCGCCCAGGTGCAGGACAGCCTGGGGCGTCGTATCGCGGTGGAAAACATCTCCTACTACGCAGTGCCCGCTGCCGACATGAGCGAGATCGAGTTCATCACTGCCGTGCTTGCCGAAGCCGACTGCGACCTGCTGCTGGACGTCAACAATGTCTTCGTCAACGCCTGCAACAATGGCTACGACGCCTTCGATTTCCTGCGCCGCGTGCCGGCCCACCGCGTGGCCTCCCTGCATGTGGCTGGCCACTTCGACGAGGACGACGGCTTCAAGGTCGACACCCACGGCGCGCCGGTGAAGGGTGTGGTCTGGGCCCTGCTGCGCCAGGCCTATGCGCACGTCGGCGTGCGCCCCACCCTGCTGGAGCGCGACTTCAATTTCCCGCCGCTGGCCGAACTGCTGGCTGAAGTGCAACAGATCCGCAGGGCCCAGGCCGACGCCGAGTTGCCGGAGGTGGCCCATGGCTGAGTCCCTGGCCACGTTGCAGCGGCGCTGGGCCGACCATGTGCGCGATCCCTCGATGCCCGCACCCGATGGCATCGCGGCATGGCGGCTGGCGATCTACCGCCGCCTGTGCATCGACAGCCTGGACAACCTGCTGGCCGGCAGCCTGCCGCGCCTGCATCAACAACTGGGCGAAGCGCGCTGGCGTGGCCTGGTCGAGCACTACTATGCGTACCACGACTGCCACACCCCGCTGTTCCCGCAGATCGCCAGCGAGTTCGCTGCCTGGCTGGCGGCGCAGGACACGTTCGCGCTGCCCGGCTGGGCGGCGGAACTGGCGCACTACGAGAGCACGCAGCAGGCACTGCACATCGAAGCGCGTGATGCCGGGCATTCGTTGCACTCCATGCCTGCGGGCAGCGACGTGCTGGCGCTGTCGCCGCTGGTGCGGGTACTGGGCTACCAGTGGCCGGTGCATGAGGACGCCGGGTTGGACGATGCGCCCGCCAGCGAGCCGACGCTTCTGCTGCTGCGTCGCATGGCGGACGACCGCCTGCAGGTCGAGGAACTGGCACCGCTTGCATATGCGCTGTTGTCGGCATTTGGCAATGACGGTGCGCGCGTGGACGACGCCAGGCAGGCGCTGGCTGAGGCGCATGGCGTGGCCACCGATGCACTGCGCGTGGTGGCCGCGCCCTTGCTGGGCGAACTGTGCGCGGCCGGCGTGCTGGTCGCGCTGACCGGGTTCTGAGATTGCCGGCCAGCGGCCGGCACTACCTTTATCTGATTCGAGGTCTGACCATGGCTGTTTCCAACACTTCCTTGCTGCATGGCTGGCGCCTGTTCGTGGCCATCGCCGCAGTCCTGATCGCCTTTGCGCTGGCAGCCTTCGCTCTGCAACCGGATCTGGCCGAGGGCAGCCGCGCAGCGATCCGGGTCACTGCCCGCACGTCATTCCTGCTGTTCCTGGCCGCGTTTACGGCATCGTCATTTGCCACCCTGCTGCCCGGGCCGACCACCCGCTTCCTGATGCGCGAACGCCGCATCATCGGCCTGTCGTTTGCGTTCTCGCACCTGCTGCATGCCTTCGCCATCACCGCGTTCGGCATCCTCAATCCGGCGTTCTGGCCAGCGCGCTCCGCCCTTGCCAATCTTCCCGGAACGATGGGTTACGTGGCCATCCTGGCGCTGGCCATCACCTCGCACCGGAGCATCGCCCGGCGCATGGGCCCAACCGCCTGGCGGCGACTGCACGTCACCGGCATGTGGGTCATCGCGGCGGTGTTCACCTATTCGTACTTCAAACGTGTACCCACGAACTTCTGGTATTCGGTGCCTTCGGCACTGCTGTTCACCGCCTTCGTGGTCCGCTGGATCGCCAAACGTGCTCAGTCGCTGCGCCGCAGCGCCCACGCCCGTCCTTCCCTGCCAGCGGCCTGATCATCCCAAACCGGAGTTTGAACATGACAGTCTCTTCCTCTCGCCGCCGTGCACTGGTCATCGGCGGCTCACGCGGTATCGGTGCGGCCATTGCGCAACGCTTGGCCGTTGATGGCCATGACGTCGCCATCACCCACGTCTCGCGCCCCGATGGGGCGCAGGCATCGCTTGATGCCATCCGCGCGCACGGTGGCCGCGCGCTCGCCTTCCAGGCTGACAGCAGCGATGCCGATGCGTTGCGCCGGGCCGTGGCCGCCGCTGCCCAGGCCTTCGGTGGGTTGGATGTGCTGGTGGTCAATGCCGGCCTGTACCGGCATACACCGATCGACAGCGTGGATCTGCCTACGCTGGACCAGCTGCTGGCGGTGAACATACGTGGCGTGGTGCTGGCCATCCAGGCGGCCCTGCCGCATCTGTCCGGCGGTGGCCGCATCATCACCATCGGCAGCAACACTGCCGTGCGCAGTGGTTCGCCCGGCAGCAGCCTGTATGCGATGAGCAAGGCGGCGGTGGCCGCTCTGGTGCGCGAGCTGGCGCTGGAGCTGGCCCCCAGCGGCATCACCATCAACAACCTGCAACCCGGCCCGACTGCGACCGACATCACCGCCGGGCTGGATGAAAAGCTTGCTGCGCGGGTACCCCTGGGCCGCATTGCCCAGCCTGCCGAGATCGCGTCATTGGCCAGTTGGGTAGCGGGGCCGGAAGCGGGCTACATGACAGGCAGCAGCCTGACCATCGATGGAGGCTTCATCCTCTGAGCCGTTGCACGATCCCCCATCCCACACCCCACCGCATCACGGCGCCCGGCGCAGGGTGATCATCGTAATCTCCGACGGTACGCCGATGCGGGCCGGGAACCCGGCCCACAGGCCGGCACCGTTGCTCACGTACAGCGTCATGCCATCCACCGCGTAGCGACCGGAGACGAAGCCGCCGTTGGCGCGCTTCACCAGCTGGTCCATGCCGATGATCTGTCCGCCATGGGTGTGCCCGGACAGCTGCAGCTTCACCCCGCGTGCAGCGGCCTCGCGTGCATTGCGTGGCCGATGGTCGAGCAGGATCACCGGTGCGCTGGGGTCGGCACCGGCCAGGGCGGCCTCCAGGTCGGGCAGCGGCAGGCCATAGCGTGCGGCTACCGGGTCGGTGACACCGGCGATGGTCAGTGCTGCCTCACCACGGCGCACCTGGGTGTGGCTGTTTTCCAGCACCTGCATGTGCAGCGCGCGGAACGCCTGCATCCATTCGCTGTACTGCGCGTAGTACTCGTGGTTGCCGGTAATGGCGATCACCCCGTCCGGCGCACGCAGGTCCGCCAGTGGGGTGTAATCGTTGCGGCGCGCCTGCACGCTGCCGTCGATCAGGTCGCCGGTGATCACCACCAGATCCGGTTGCAGTGCGTTGCTTGCAGCCACGACCTGGCGCACCCAGTCGCCGGTCAGCAGGCGACTGGCATGGATGTCGGTGAGCTGCAGCACACGGTAGCCATCGAAGGCCTGCGGCAGGCCGCTGATGGCCACCTCGATCTGCCGTGGCTTGGGTACGGCCATGCCCTGGCTGACACCGAAGGCACTGAGCAGCAGCGCCAGCACCGCGGCAGTCGGGCGCAGCGCCTTGCTGCGCAGTACGCAAAGGGCGCGCGGGGCGCGCAGCAGGCGCGCGGCCAACAGGCCCGCGTCCAGCACCAGCAACGCCAGGGCCAGGAGCAGCACGGCGGTGGAACCGGTGGCCAGCGTGGCAATGGCCATCTTCGGAATTTCCGGGGAGGCCATCGTGCCCCAGAAGCTGGCGACGATGCGCAGCTGCACGGCAATGCCCACCAGCAGCACCGACAGCACCACCTTCGACCAGACAGGCAGGCGCAGCGGCCAGAACAGGCGCCAGGCCACATACAGGCCCATCAGAAAACCAATCGTACTCAGCACTACGACAATCCAGAACGGCGAACAGGCCCGCCATGGTGACGGCAGAAGATGGCAATGGATAGAGCCGGGCATGGGCCCAGCCCCGACATCGTCACGCTTCTGGCAGGCGTTCCACCCGCAACCGCGTGATGCGCCGCTTCTCCATCGCCAGCACGGTGATGCGGATACCGGCCACCTCCAGCGTGTCGCCGATGTCGGGCAGGCGTCCCAGTTGCTCCAGCACCAGCCCGGAAATGGTCATGTAGTCCGCGCTGCGCGGCAGCGACACGCCGGCCAGCCGCTGCAGGTCGTCCAGGGTCAGCGCGCCGTCGGCGTCCCAGCAGTCCTCGCCCTGTGCAACCACGCCATAGCGCTCGTCCTGGGTATCGGCCAGATCACCGGCGATCGCCGCCAGCAGGTCGTTGGCCGTTACCAGGCCTTCCACGCTGCCGTACTCGTCCACCGCCACCGCCAACGGCACCGGGTGCTGGCGGATCAGCTCCAGGGCCTGCAACGCACTGGCGCTGGACAGCACGTACTGCGGCTCGCGCAGGTTGCCTTCCAGTTGCAGTGGCTTGCCCTGCAGCAGGTCGGCCAGCAGGTCACGGCTCTGCACCACGCCACGCAGGCTGTCCAGGTCGCCCTCGCCCACCAGCATCCGCGTATGCGGCGACGCCACCAGGCGCGCGACCACATCGTCGTGACCACGCGCCATGTCGATCCACTGCACGTCGGCACGCACCGTCATCACGCTCGATACCGGACGGTCGGCCAGGCCCAGCACACTGCGGATCATCTCGTGCTCGGCGGGCTGCAGGCGTTCTTCGGTGCTGCCGCGCTCATCGGTTTCATCTTCATCGTGGCCATTGGCCTGGCGCGCACCCAGCAGCCGCAGCACGGCATCGGCAGTACGCTGGCGGAACGGCTGGCGCTGCTCGTTGCGCTCGCGGTTGAAACGTATCCACTGGTTGAACGCTTCCACCAGGATCGAGAACGCGATGGCCGCGTACAGGTACCCCTTCGGAATCCTGTAGCCCAGGCCCTCGGCCACCAGGCTGAAACCGATCATCAGCAGGAAGCCCAGGCACAGCACCACCACGGTCGGGTGCTTGTTGACGAAGCGGGTCAGCGGCTTGCTGGCCAGCAGCATCAGCGCCATCGCGATGGTCACCGCCGCATACATCACGCCGAGGTTGTCGACCATGCCGACCGCGGTGATCACCGAATCCAGCGAGAACACCGCATCGAGCACCACGATCTGCGCCACCACCATCGCAAAGCTGGCATAGACCTTCTTGCCGTCCTCGTGATGCTCGCGGCCTTCAAGCCGCTCGTGCAGCTCCATGGTGCCCTTGAACAGCAGGAACAGGCCGCCGCCGAGCAGGATCAGATCGCGGCCGGAGAAGCTGTGCTCCAGCAGCGTGACCAGTGGTTCGGTCAGTTTCATGATCCAGGCCAACGCAGCCAGCAGCACCAGCCGCATCAGCAGCGCCAATGCCAGGCCGATCACCCGCGCGCGGTCGCGCTGGTGCGGCGGCAGCTTGTCGGCCAGGATCGCGATGAACACCAGGTTGTCGATGCCGAGAACGATCTCCAGCACGACCAGGGTTGCAAGGCCCATCCATATCGAGGGGTCAGCCAACCATTCCATTTCAGGTCCGTTTCGTCAGTAAGGGAAAAGTGGTGCGGTGCAGGCGTGCGGCGCGGCCAGGCTCAATCCGCATCCTGCGCCTGCGCAGGGTCATGCCCGAGCAGGTCGCCAGGGCTGCATTGCAGTTCGCGGCAGATCGCATCGAGGGTGGAAAAGCGGATTGCGCGTGCCTTGCCGGTCTTCAGGATCGACAGGTTGGCCAGGGTGATGTCGATGCGCCCGGCCAGCTCGGACAAGGTCATGCCGCGCTGCTGCAGCATGCGGTCGAGGGTGATGACGATCGCCATCAGATCATGCCCATCAAATCACACCGTCCAGATCGTCGCGCATCGCTGCGCCAACGGTGAACACCCGCGCCAGCACGAACAGCATCAGCACGGCCACCAGGCCGGTGATCGACATGCCACCGCCAACTTCCATCCACGCAAAGTCCGGCCCCATCCAGCTGGCATACAGACCGATCACGATGGACAGCACCTCCATCGCCAGCATCAGCCAGGCCATGCGTTGCAGGCGTACGGCATTGGCATGGGTGAAGGGGCGTTCGTTGGCCGCAGAACGCAGCAGCCGCGCCAGGTGGCGCAGGAACACCAGGCACAACACCAGCAGCGCGACGATGGCGGCCAGGCCCACGCAGAAATGCAGGAACAGATGCGAACCGTGCATGGCCGCGGCCTGCGCGTCGTGCACGCTGTCCAGCAGCCAGCTGCGGTCGTAGGCCACCAGCGGCACCGCCAGCAGCGCGGCCAGGATGCCCAGCCAGCACATCGCGCGCACCGCTTGCACGGCGGTCTGGGCCAGGGTGAACAAGCCGCGCGCAGGAAGGGCGCGGGCGGGACGAGCGGTCAAGCAGCCTCCGATGTGGAGCGGCCCTGCCGCCCCGGGGTGGATTTATCGATAAACGATATATCACATCCCCGGGCTGTTGGCTGAATCGCGTGTACTCCGGCAGCGCTACCGGGCGGGTGCCGGTGCAGGCGGCGCGGCCTGTTCGCGCATCGCTTCGCCCGGCGTGGCCGAGGCCATCGCCTGCACCCCGGCCTCGGCGGCCTGCCGGGTGACCAGCCGGAAGCGCACGCGCAGCTTGCTTTCGCCCGGCGTTGCCCAACCGTACTGGATCGCCACCTGGTCGCCGGACAATGGACCGCGCGATGGCAGCGAGCGGATCTGCAGCGGCTTCGGTGCGGCCTGCATCAGCCGCGCGAAGCCCTTCTGCACTACCGCCGGGTCGGCCTTCTCGGCATACACGGTGCAGGTGCCATCATCGGCCCAGCTGACCGCGTAGCGGCCACTGGCCAACGGCACCATCCATGCCATGCCCGGCTGGCCCTGCAGCAGCGTAGCGGCCTCGGCCGGCTGCAGCGGCGTCAGGCCATTGGCATCCATCAGCGACTGCAGCCGCGCCGGCGCGCCGATGTGCTGCATGCAGGCAGTGTCGAAGAGTTCGCTGAAGGGATCCTGCGCCGGTACCTTCGGCGCACGCGCAGGCTGGGCCATCACCACGATCGGCAGCAGCAGGCCAGCGATCAGCCAGGGCGCAGGGCGCATCGGAACTCCACGGAACGGAAAACAGCGGGGAGGATGACAAAGCCGGGAGGCAGTACGCAACGGCCCCCCCCGCGCTTGACATCACCTGCCACCAGGGGGAACATCAGTTAACGAATTAGTTAACTGCAACCATGGACCGCATCTTCGAAGCCCTGGCCTCCACCGCACGCCGGCAGATCCTGGCCTACCTCAGCGCCGGCGAACTCAGCGCCGGCGAGCTGGCCGAGCGCTTCGATTTCAGCAAGCCGGCACTCTCCAGCCACCTGCGCATCCTGGAAGACGCCGGCCTGATCGAACGCGAGAAGCGCGGCCAGTTCGTGTACTTCCGGCAGGTGCCCGACCGCCTGGCCAACACACTGTTTTCCTGGGCCGCCGAAGTCTGTCCGGTCGGCGGCCCGCTGAAGCGCGAAGCGCGCGCACGCCGCAAGACACCCGCCCGCTGAGGAGCACTGCGATGCCCGGTTCGACCCGCACCAGCCGTTCGTTCCCGAGTATCCAGCTTCCGGCACACGACGGTGGCGGCCCGGTGGAAGTCACCCTGATCGCGCAGCTCGGCATCGGTGCCGGCGATGCGCTGGTAAGCGATGCCAGCCAGCGCCAGCGCCACCACCCGGCCTTCATCGATGCGCTGGACGAGCCCTCGGCACGGCTGGGTGGCATGCACCTGCAGCACGGCGATCCGTCATCGCTGTACAGCTTCGTGGTGGGTGCCGGCGGCCATCCCTTCCACCGCCATGCCGGGCCGCGCATGTTCACCGCCATCGCCGGCAGTGCCGGTGCCGAGCTGCGGTTTGCCAGCGCATCCGATCAGCAGCTGGCGGACGATCCCTCGCACTTCCTGCGGTCGCTGCGTCGTGTCCGCATCCCGCCCGATTGCCTGTTCACCGTGCGCTTTGGTGGTGGCACCTGGCACCAGTTCGCCTCGAACAGTCCTGCCCACCCTGCCCTGTTCGCGCTCTCGTGCCACAGCAATGAACTGGCCGGGGCAATGAGCGCGCAGGCGCGCGCACTGGCACAGGCAAACGCCGCGGACATTCCCAGCCTGACCGACGTGCTGCCAGCAGCGCACTGGCCCAGCGCAACCACACTTGCCGCCACGCCGTTGCTGCAACTGTCACTGCAGGCGGCGGCGCCCAGCCTGCGCGCACGCCTGTGCGTGCAGACGCGCACGTTGCTGGGGCCGCTGCGTCGCTTCAGCCTGGAGCCACTGCGCGGATTCGTGGAGCGGGCGACGCCGGCGTACCCGGTCTGCAGCAGCGCGTCGTCGCCTCCAGCGGGAATGCTCGCCAGCGCCCTGCCGCACGGTCACTACAACGACACGACCACGCTGACCCTGCACGGCGGGCAGACCCGCCATCGATCGGCCTCCGCCCTGCTGGCCGACATACTGGACGGGTTCCTGCGCAACCCGCCGGCGGGCGTCGGCCGCTTGATGGCCCTGCGCAATCGTCTGGTTGCACCACTGCGTCTGCGCACCTCGCCGCTGGGCTGCCCGGTGTCGTCGCTGCTGTCCACCGATCGCAGCCGCGTGTTCGGCGGACGTTTCCCGGTGCTGGATGCCCAAGTAGATGCGGAAGACCGGTGTGCCGAAGTGCTGCTCGGCGCAGACGACCGCCATCTCCGCTTCCGCAGCAGCGTGCGCGTGCAGTTCTGCGAGGACGGCCAGGTCCAGATCAGCCTGGGCTCGCGCGTGCAGACGCTCAATGCGTTTGGCCGCTTCTACATGGCCATGATCGACAGCGCGCATCGTCGTTACGTGGCCCCGGCACTGCTGCGCCGCGCCGTTGAACATGCGCTGGCACCGGAACTGGCCGCGTGGTCCGGCGCGCCTGCGCATTCCTGAGCTGGGGCAGCAATGTGCAGGGGCCCTGGGCGGCCCCCGCGATCAGACCACGATCTCGCCTTCGTCCTCGCCATCCCAGTAATGGATGCGGCTGGCGTGTACGTGGATCAGCACCAGACCCGGCGTATCCACGCCCTGCTCGAACCACCGCTCCAGGTCCTTCACCCAATGCTGGGCCATCGTGGCGCGATCGCGGATCAGCGCCGCCCTGCCCTGCACGTGCACGAACAGCGGTGGCTTGCCCAGCAGCGACTTGCTGCCGGTCAGGCCCAGCGCCACGTTCGGGTCGGCACTGATCTCGCGCACCATATCGGTGTTTTCCATGGTGAAGAACCAGCTGTCGCCGTCGTAGTCCACATCGCCGTTGTTGCTCATCGGGCGGCCAGCGATCTGGCCGCCGGCATGGGTCTGCAGCATGGTGAAATCGATGCCGGCCATTTTCTTGGCCAGTTCGGGAAGGGTGAGCGTGGTCATGGGCAGTTCCTTCAACAGATGGGTGTCCAGCGTCTGCTCGACGCGGTGACCGATGCGTGGATGGCTGCTGGCGCCTTCTTCACGCAGTGGCCGTAGTTGGCATTCCCGCATGCAGCGCGCCCGCGCCGCGGTGACCGTCACTCATCAGCGCGGATAGCGGAACACCAGGTCATCCGGATCGCTGCGCACCGCCTGCGCGTCCAACACGCCGCCGAGGCGGACCGCCACTGCCTGCGAGGCGTGGTTGTCCGCTGCCATGTAGCTCACCAGCGTCGGCAATCCGCGCACCACGAACGCCCAATCACGCAGCGCCGCCGCCGCCTCGCTGGCGAAACCCTGCCCTTCCTGCCCGGCATACAGCAACCAGCCCAGTTCCTGTTCCGGAAACAGCGGGCCATGGTTGATGCCGACCTGGCCGATGCACTCGCCCGTGTCGCGGCGCTCGATCATCAACGCGCCGTGGCCGAACAGATGCCAGCTGGCCAGGTCGTGGCAGAACTGCCCCCACGCGGCGACCTCAGCGAACGGCCCGCCCATGCCGCGCGCACGGGGCGAGGCCAGGAACGCGGCATACACCGGGAAGTCGTCCAGGCATTGCGCGCGCAGGCGCAGGCGCGGTGTCTCCAGCACTGGGATGTGGATCATGCGTGTGCCAGTCAGTACACGGCCAGGAAGCCGCAGCCGCGGCGTTGTGGTTGGCCCTCGACAGTCACCCGCACGCTGGCCGATGTATCCACGCCTTCGGCGTTGCGGCAGGGCTCGCGCTTGATCTCGACGATGGTGGGCTGCGTGCCCAGCTCACCGTTGAGTACCGTCAACGAACTGGGCGCACCGGCCGGCTGGCCGAGGTAGCGCAGCGTTCCAGCGCTGCTGCGGCCAGCAACGGTGAGCGTGGCATCGTGGTTGCCCTTGCCGGTGGAGGCGATCTCGATGGACCAGCCGGCGCCCCCGCCGGTGAAGGCGGGCACCGGGCTGGCATCAGCGGCAATCGACGGATGACGTGGCGCATCGGCGCCCGGATCGGGCCGCGGTGTGCTGCTGGCGCAGCCAGCGAACAGGCCCGCCAGCAGCGTGGCAGTCACAACGGAACGCAGGGTCATGGCGTACTCCTGGGACGGGCGAATGGCCAGTCTAGACAGCAGCGCGTGCGCCACCGATGAACATGCGCCGCGCGCTCATCCTTCATCGCCCTCGGCGTCCGGGTCGTAGACCAGCAGGTCTCCGGGCTGACACTGCAGGTACTCGCAGATCCGCGCCAGCGTGTCGAAGCGCACGCCGCGCACGCGCCCGGACTTGAGCAGCGACAGGTTCGATTCGGTGATGCCCACATGCTGCGCCAGCTCGCGCGAGCGCACCTTGCGCAGCGCCAGCATGACATCGAGGCGGATGACGATGCTTCCCATCGGCGCCTCAGATGATCGAATGATGGTCGTCCTCGTACCGCGCTGCGGCATCGAGGAAGCGGGCTACCAGCCACAGTACCAGGGTCACCAGCACGGCCAGCAGGTCGGCACCATCGATGGACAGGCGCAGCTGGCCGTGCGCGCTGGCCGACAGCAGTGCGCCCAGCAGCGGCGCCAGCACGCCGTTGACCAGCACCGCCAGCAGCAGCAGACCGGCAAAACGGCCGAAGCGGCGGCTGCCCTGCAGGGGGAAGAGGCGCTCGATGCGGACCTGGCCCAACAGCTGCGCCAGCTGCCACAACGCTGCGGCCACCAGTGCCGCCTGCGCCAGCGCCAGCGTACCGGCCCAGGCCAGCGGCAACCCACCCGCATCCATTTCCGCCTGCACCGGCGCGGTGCTGCCCAGCCACGTATTGGCCAGCGCTGCCGCGGTCAACAGCGGCGCTATCAGCACGCCGGCCCACGCCACCCAGCGCAGCCGGCGCGCGGCCTGGACGAGACGCCTTGATTTTTCTGATTCACGCATAGTAATTTCTGTTTTACAGAAAGTTTTTATCCATCTACAGGATACTTCGGATGACTGCACATTCCAAGCTGCCGCGCGCCCGCGCCATGTCGGTGGCAGCGCTCTGCCTGCTGCTGTCCCTGCCCTGCTGGGCGGGCCCGCTCTCCGCCGATGATGCGCGGGAGCGCCTGCGGGAGGCGGCCGACGGCAACCTGTCTGCGTTGGCCGATGCCACGGCCGTGCTGCCCGCGCCGTGGCCGTTGCTGGCACAGGCACGGCAGGCAGCGGCGCAACTGCATGAGCGGCAGGCGATCAGCCTGGCCGAGGCCTTCATTGCCCAGCGCGGCGGTGGCACCTGCGATACCGCGCTGGCGCAGCGGGTCATCGCCGATGCGGCTTTCGCTGCGGCCGACTACGCACGCGCCGCAGCCGCGGCGCAGGCATCCCTGCACGTGCTCGCACGCTGCCCTGCCGACCGCGATGCAGTGGAGGGCAGCCAGACCCTGGCGACACTGGCCGCTGCACTGGCAAGCGCGCCGCCGCAGCGCGTGCAGCAGTTCACGCCTGCGCCCACGGCATTCGCGCGCGACAAGGTCGGCCTGCCGCGCGCATCGGTGCTCATCAACGGCCGTGCGCAGGAATCGGTGCTCGATACCGGCGCCAATCTGTCGGTGATCTCGGCCAGCACTGCGCAACGGCTCGGCCTGCAGATCGGCGACGAGGCCGCGGTGGGCAGTTCGAGCCGGCGCACCGTGGCCACCCGCGTGGCCATCGCCGACCGCCTGCAGTTGGCCGGGCTGGACCTGCGCAATGTGGTGTTCCTGGTGTTGGACGATGCACAGCTGGACATGCCGGTGCCCGGCGGCTACCACATCGACGCGATCATCGGCTTCCCGGTGCTGCGCGCGATGGGCCGGATCCGCTTCGGCGGCGATGGCCAGCTGCAACCGCAACCGGGTGCCGGCGCGGCCGACCTGCCCCGCAACCTGGCGCTGGCGGGCAGCGATCTGTTCGTCGACGCACGCATCGGCGGCATCGAGGTGCCCATGCACCTGGACAGCGGCGCCAGCAGCTCGTCCCTGTCGGCCCATTTCGCCCGCGCACATCCGCAGGTGCTGAAGGACCTGGCGGTAACGCGCCAGCGCCTGGCCGGCGCCGGCGGCAGCAGCGAACGCGCAGTGGCACAGTGGCCACAGGTGACGGTGCAGATCGGCGGGCAGCGCGCGATGCTGCCGTCGCTGGCGGTCACCCTGCAGGATCCAACCGAGGTGAGCGTGCGCAACCAGTGTGTGCTCGGCTGGGATGTACTGGCCGCCTTCCCGGCCTGGACCCTCGATTTCGATCACATGCGGCTGGAGCTGGAAGGCATCAGCACGCGTGAAGCCGCAACGTCGGTCACAACACCGTTGTGATGCAGCACGCAACACGCTGCGCGCGTTAATTCCGGATGCAGAAAGGGCCGTGATCGGCGCGACACGCGGCTAACAGGGCGCCGTTCAAGAATCGCACGGCCATGTGCCAGCCAGGGGATGCAGCGCCTGCCCTGGCCATCGGCTCCCTCTCGGCATCGGCATGGATGGCACATGGACCTGTTCGCCTCGCTCGCGTTCGGCAGCTACCTGCTGGCCTTTTTCATCGTCGCGCTGTTCGCGGCGGCCTACCTGAAACGCTCGGAGTTCATGCCCTACCACGGTGAAGCGGTCGGGCTGGCCTGGGGCGGCGTCCCACCGCGCATGCAGGTGCTGCTGATGGCATTGATCAAGGTGGTCGGCGCGGGCTGGATCGCGCTGGCCGGCGCAGGGGTGATGCTGGCCTGGCTGATCTTTTTCGGTGGTCACTTCGCGCTGCCACAGCTGGTCGCCTTCCAGCTGTTCTGTCTGCTGGCCACGTTGCCACCGGTCGCGGTCGCATCCGGCGTGCGAAAGCGCACGGGTGCCAGGACGCCGGTCTCTGCCGGTGCGGCCGTGGTCGCGCTGTGCTGCATCGGATTCCTGCTGGCCCTGCTGTCGCTGCTGCAACCTGCCTGACCTCCCCCACACCGAGGTTTCCCGCATGAATCCCCAGTCCCTGCTGTACAGCGTGATCAACGGCGACCTTCCTCCGTCCAAGGCCGGCCTGTTGCTGGGGTGGCGTTTCATCAGCCACGATCCCGCACAGGACCAGATCAATGTCGAGTTCGATGCCAGCACCGCCCTGACCAACCCGATGGGCAATATCCAGGGCGGCTTCCTGTCGGCGATGCTGGATGACTGCATGGGTCCGGCGATCTACGCAACGCTGCCGCCCAACCGGTTGGCGGTAACGGTCGAATCGAAGACCAGTTTCGTCAGTCCCGCCCGTCCCGGGCGCATCATCGGCTGGGGGCAGATCGAGCACAGCAAGGGCAGCATCATCTTCACCCGCGGGCGCCTGATCTCGCCCAGCGGCCGCTTGCTGGCCACGGCCAGCGCCACGTTCCGCGTGGGGGCGATGCGCTGGCGCGGACTGCCGGTGCCCAGCACCGTGGCCCGGCACATGGTCGGCCACATCCTGCGCAGGGCGCAGGCGGACAATGGCTGACCCGCTCAGCGCGCGGCGCGTCCGCTGCCCGCCACCTGCACCCGGTCGCGGCCCAGCGCCTTGGCCTCGTACATGGCGGCGTCGGCGGCGCGCACCAGCGCGTGCCAGCCAATCGGATCAAGCGCGCCCTGGGCAACACCGAAGCTGGCCGTGACCCGCAGGATGTCACGGCTGCCCAGCACGATGTCCTGCGCACGCAATGCCACCCGCAGCGACTCGGCCAACCGCCGGCCACTGGCCAGATCACCATCGGCCAGCAGCACCAGGAATTCCTCGCCGCCGTAACGGGCGATGCTGTCGTTGCGGCGCAGATGGCTGCGCAGCAACTGCGCCACCTGCACCAGCACGTCATCGCCGGCCGCGTGCCCCTGGCCATCGTTGATCGCCTTGAAATGGTCCACGTCCAGCAGAATCACCACCGCCTGCGTGCTTCCCTCGGCACGCCGCTGTCGTACCCTTTCCTCCAGCGAGCGCCGGTTCAACAGGCCGGTCAGCTGATCGGTATCGGCCAGCTCGCGCAGCTCACGGGTCAATGCCGAGCGCTGGTGCGACTTCGCCCGCAGTACCTCGATGGCATCGAACAGGCGCTGCATTTCCGCCATCGGGTGGGTGGCATGCTGCTCTGCACCCGGCGTTTCCGAGGCGATCTGGATCACCTGCGCCTGCGCCTGCAGCAACGGCCGCAGGATCTGCACGTGGGCGATGCGCAGTGCCAGCGCAAGCAGCAGCAGCGTACCCAGCACGGTGGCGCCCAGCACGGCCAGGCGTACCGCTTCCTTGTTGCGGGTGTGCTGGAAGCGCGCGATCGAAACGCCGAGGTAGCCATCACGCAGCGCTTCCAGCGATTGCAGGGTGGGTACGTAGCGCGCGGTGAACTCGGCCGCCGTCCAGGGGGGCGGTACGCCGCGCCGGCCATCGTCGATCAGCTGTTCCACCATCGGCAGCGACTGGCCGAAGAACTGCCGGCGCGCCATGTCCCAGTGCAGGGACAGCGCCGGCTCGCTGCGGAACACCGATTCGTGGCTGGCCGCCAATCGCCACAGCTCCAACAGGCGGCCCTCGGTCTGCTGCGCAGCGCGTACCTGCGGCTCCCGCCACGCGCCGGGCACGGCCAGCGGCGCCATCACGTTGGATGCCAAGCGGCCACCGTGCTCGCGCAGGTCGATCAGGATCTGCCCCTGCATGGCAGGAATCGCGGCTTCGCGATCAGCCGCGACCAGATCGCTGATCTGCACCGAGGTCAGCACCTGCAGCCGGTCATACACCGCGAACATGTTGTTGATCGCGTGCTCCACCTCCTCTGCCGAGCGCTCGCCTCTTGGCAGCGCGGCCACCCGGTCGACCGCGGCGCGCGCAGTCTGCAACCGGCGCCGCGCTTCGTGCAGGCGCGGTGTTTCGTCCACCACCCGCGGGTCGTTCTGGAACACGCTCTGCAGGTGCTGCGTCGCTGCGTCCACCCGCTGCCGTGCGACCGCCAACTGCGCGGCCAGTCGGCGCTGCTCCTGCACATCGGTGCTGTCGGCGCCGAGCAGGCTGTTGGCCGGTCCCCGCTCGGCCGACACCAGATTGGCCAGTTCGAAGGTCTGCCGCAGTTGCTGCAGGCTGACCAGGTTGGCCTCGGCTTCGGTGTAGCGCTGCGTGCCCTGCACCAGCGCGATGGCCATCAGCGGCAGCGTGCACAGCACGAACAGGCCACCGAGGATCCAGAGCCAGGTCTGCAGTCCGTTTGGCGATGCCCTGCGGCCCATCGATGTATCCCCTGGCGTGCGGATCAGTGTAGCGCTCTGCCCGGGTGAAGGCGGGTCAGATCCAGCGCTGGTCCACCAGTTCGCGCTTCACGTAGGCGTAGAACACCGGCGCGGCTACCAGCCCGGGCAGGCCGAAGGCCGCCTCCATCACCAGCATGGCCAGCAGCAGCTCCCAGGCGCGCGCCTGGATCTCGCCGCCGACGATGCGCGCGTTGAGGAAGTACTCCAGCTTGTGGATCACCACCAGGTACAGCAGCGCAGCCACGGCCACGTAGAACGACACCGACAGCGCGACGATGGCGATGATGGTGTTGGAGATGATGTTGCCCACCACCGGCAGCAGGCCCGCCAGGAAGGTGATCAGCACCAGCGTCTTCGACAACGGCAGGTGCACGCCGAACAGCGGCAGCACGCCCAGCAGGAAGATGGCGGTGAACACGGTGTTGAGCAGCGAGATCTTCACCTGCGCGAACACCACCTGGCGGAACGCCGTGGCAAGGCGGCTGGTGCGGCCGATCAGTTCCTGCGCCAGCGGGCCCATCTTCGGCAGCGGCAGTTCGTCATACAGCGCGATCATCGCACCCAGCACCATGCCGATCAGCACCCGCACGCCCACCTGCACCACCGATGTGCCGGCCACGCCCAGCTGGCGCTGGTGCTCGGCGGCCCATTCGTTCACGGCGGCGCGCAGCGCCGTCAGATCCTCGGGAATGTAGGGCTGCAGCAGGGCCGGCACCTGGTGGCGCGAGGTGTTGAGGATGTCCATCAACCGCGCCAGCAGCACATCCGGGCCACCGGTCTCGTTGCGGAAGAACGAGGCCACGCCGATACCGGCCAGCACCAGCACGCTGATGATCACCGCCGACAGCACGATCACCGCGATCGCCCGCGCCCGGCCGGGACGCAGCTTGCCTTCGACGGTGGAGGCCAGCACATGGGTCAGCTGGAACACCAGCAGCCCCGACAGCAGGGTCACCACCAGGCCAAGCTTCAGTGCCAGCCACATGCCCAGCAGCATCATCAGCCAGGCGGCGATGCGTGCGGCGGGAGGCCTGGGCAGGGTCGGGATGACGAGGGACATCGGGGCACATCCTGGTGGGGTGGCCCATGGTAGTGGATTGAGGTGATGCGCCCGCGCATGCGCGTCCTGTGGCGGTCGCGTGCCGTCAGCGTGCGGCCACCGCGCCTGCCGCACGCGCCAATGCGACCGCCTCCTGATCACCCTTGCGCTCGCTGTAGCGATCAACCAGGTAGTCCGCACGATCCCGCGTGAGCAGGGTGAACTTGACCAGTTCCTCCATCACATCCACCACCCGGTCGTAGTACGCCGAGGGCTTCATCCGCCCGTTCTCGTCGAACTCCTGCCATGCCTTGGCCACCGAAGACTGGTTGGGGATGGTCAGCATGCGCATCCACCGCCCCAGCACGCGCAGCGTGTTGACCGTGTTGAACGACTGCGAACCGCCACTGACCTGCATCACCGCCAGCGCCCTGCCCTGCGTCGGGCGCACGCTGCCGTCTTCCAGCGGCAGCCAGTCGATCTGGTTCTTGAACACGCCGGTGACCGTGCCGTGGCGCTCCGGGCTGATCCAGACCTGGCCTTCGGACCAGTGCGACCACGCGCGCAGGCGCTGCACTTCAGGGTGATCGGCGCCGACGCTGTCGAGCATGGGCAACGCATGCGGATCGAACACCCGGGTCTCGCAGCCGAGGTGGCGCAGCAGGCGCTCGGCCTCCAGCGCCAGCTTGCGGCTGAACGACTGCGGGCGCAGCGAGCCATACAACAGCAGGATCCGCGGCGGGTGTGCGCGGCCGGCGCCCAGCAGGGTCGGGTCGGGCTGGGGAAGCGAGGCTTCGGCCAGATTCGGAAGGGTGGCGCTTGCGATGGATTCATTCATTCGACTATTCTAGAAATATGGAAACGAAGAATGCAATCGCCGCCCTCACTGCCCTCGGTCATGCCACCCGCCTGGCCGCGTTCCGGCTGCTGGTCGAAGCCGGCCCGGCCGGACGCATGGCCGGTGACATCGCCGCCGCCCTGCAGGTGCCGCCGGCCACGCTCAGCTTCCACCTGAAGGAGCTGCTGCAGGCCGGGCTGGTCGAGAGCGAGAGCCAGGGCCGCAATGTCTGCTACCGCGCCAACTTCAGCGCGATGACCGGCCTGATCGACTACCTCACCCACAACTGCTGCGCAGGCTCGCCCGATCCGGCCTGCAGCCCCACCTCCCCTGATTGCGCCTGCTGACCGGAGATCTGCTTCGTGACCACCCAACGCGTCCTGTTCCTGTGCACGGGCAATTCCGCCCGCAGCGTCCTTGCCGAAGCCACGCTGCGGGCGTGGGCCGGTCATCGCTTCGAGGTCTTCAGCGCCGGCAGCCAGCCCACCGGCGAGGTCAATCCGTTCGCACTTGCGCAATTGCAGGCCGAGGGTATTGCAACGGCAGGCCTGCGCAGCAAATCGTGGGACGAGTTCGCCGACGGCGCGCCGATGGACCTGGTGATCACGGTCTGCGATGCCGCGGCCGCCGAGGCATGCCCGGTGGTGTTCGGCGATTTCGTGCGCGCGCACTGGGGCCTGCCTGATCCGGCCGCCGTCGATGGCAGCGCGGAGGACAAGGCGGCTGCATTCGCGCAGGCCCACGCCATCGTCAAGGCACGGTTGCTGGCCCTGCTGGCATTGCCCGCAGCGACATGGTCCGACCGCGGGCCGTTGAAAGACGCGCTGGATCGCATTGGCTTCGTGCAGCCCGGGGACGGCCAGGCGTGAGCGCACCAGCACCGATGGGATTGTTCGAGCGTTACCTGACCCTGTGGGTGGCGCTGTGCATCGTGGCCGGCACCCTGCTTGGCCACGCGCTGCCGCAGCCATTCGCTGCACTGGCGTCGGCGGAGGTGGCCGAGGTCAACCTGCCCATCGCGGTGCTGATCTGGCTGATGATCATCCCGATGCTGCTGCGGGTCGATTTCAGTGCGATGCGCCAGCTCGGCCAGCACTGGAAAGGCATTGGCGTGACGCTGTTCATCAGCTGGGCAGTCAAGCCTTTCTCGATGGCGTTGCTGGGTGGGTTCTTCCTGCGCCACGTGTTCGCCGACGCGCTGCCCGCCGCGCAGATCGACAGCTACATCGCCGGGCTGATCCTGCTGGCAGCAGCGCCCTGCACCGCGATGGTCTTCGTGTGGAGCAACCTGTGCCGCGGCGATGCCAACTTCACCCTCAGCCAGGTGGCGTTGAACGACGCGATCATGGTGGTGGCCTATGCACCGGTGGTGGCGCTGCTGCTGGGCCTGTCGGCGATCAGCGTGCCGTGGGACACGCTGCTGCTGTCGGTGTCGCTGTACATCATCGCGCCGGTGTTGGTGGCCGCACTGCTGCGGCGCTGGATGCTGGCCCGTCGCGGCCAGGCTGGCCTGCAGTCCGCGCTGCGCACGCTGGGCCCGGTCTCGCTGCTGGCCCTGCTGCTGACGCTGGTGCTGCTGTTCGGCTTCCAGGGCGAGCAGATCGTGCAGCAGCCGCTGGTCATCGCCATCCTGGCGGTACCGATCCTGATCCAGGTCTACTTCAACTCCGGGCTGGCCTACCTGCTCAACCGGCGCCTGGGTGTTGCCCACTGCGTGGCCGGTCCCTCGGCGCTGATCGGCGCCAGCAACTTCTTCGAACTGGCCGTGGCCACCGCCGTGGGCCTGTTCGGCGTGCATTCCGGCGCGGCGCTGGCGACCGTGGTCGGCGTGCTGATCGAAGTACCGGTGATGCTGTCGGTGGTGCGCATCGTCAATGCATCGCGCGGCTGGTACGAGCGGCGCTGAGGCAAGGACGCACCGCGCAGGTCGCCCAGGCTGCCGACGCCATCGCTCTCAACATCCACTTCACCCGTGATGGGATTCGATGGCCGGACAGGAGCTCCTGCTGCAGCGCCCGGTCGGTTGGGCAAGGGCATACCGCCCTCCATGGTTGTTGATCATCCCCCGCCCTGCCCACCCTGAGGACGTTGCCGTGGACACATCGCTTCACTCCCTTGCGAAGCTGGCCGCCCGCGTGTTGCTGATGCTGCTGTTCCTGGTATCGGGCCTGGGCAAGCTGTCCGACCCGGCGGCAACACAGGGCTACATGGCCGCGATGGGTCTCCCCGGCATCCTGCTGTGGCCGACCATCCTGTTCGAGATCGGCACGGCCCTGTGCATCCTGCTCGGTTTCCAGACCCGGGCAGTGGCAGCGGTGCTCGCCGCCTTCAGCCTGGTCACGGCCTTCATCTTCCACCACCAGCTCGCCGACCCGGTGCAGCAGATCATGTTCCTGAAAAATCTGGCCATCGCCGGCGGCTTCCTGCTGCTGGCCTGCAGCGGGCCTGGCCGCTTCAGCGTGGACGCCAGGCGCGGCAAGCCCTGAGCCGGGCAAAGCGCGGCATCCCGCCGCCCTGCCCTTGCCTCAGCGACCCTTGGGCGGGGCCGTCGAACCCCGCAGCATCACGCTGAAATCCAGCGTCTGCTGAAGCGGTACATCGACCTGTTCGATGATGGCGAGCAGCAGGTTGACCGCGCGCTCACCGATCTCCCGCATCGGTTGCCTGATGGTCGTCAACGGAGGCGTGAGGTAACGCGATGACGCCAGGTCGTCGAAGCCGACGATGGAGACGTCATCCGGCACGCGGATGCCCAGGTCACGGCAGGCTGCCAACGCACCCAGCGCCATCTGGTCGCTGAAGCAGAAGATCGCGGTGGGTGCGGTTGCGGGCGGCAGCAGCGCCATCGCGGCCGCATGGCCGGACTCCACGGAAAAGTCACCCGGCACGACGCTGAGGTGGCGCAGGCGGCCACGCGCCCTGCCGGCGGCGCGCACGCCTTCCAGCCGTTGCGTGTGCAGGGGATTGTCGGGCGGTCCGCCCACCACAGCGATCCGCTCGTGCCCCAGTCCGTACAGGTGCTCCATCACAGCGCGCGCGGCGGCCGCGTTGTCGATGTGGACGCTGGGGATGCCCAGCGCGGGATCGAACTCGCAGCCATTGACCACCGGTGCAGCGGTACCTCGTTGCTGGACAATCTCGCGCGCCGTCGGCGGCAGGCGATGCCCCAGCACGATCAGACCATCGGCCTCGTTGCGCCGGAGCATCTGCGCGTAGCGCTCCTCGCGCTCGGGCAGGTTCTGGGTGTCGCCCAGCAGGACGGCGTAGCCAACGGCCTGCGCCGCATCCTCCGCGCCCTGCAGGATCTGCGCGAAGAACGGGTTGGCGATGTCCGGCACGGTGACCAGGATCTTGCCGCTGCGCTGGGTCTTGAGTGTCCTGGCCACCGTGTTGGGCACGTAGCCCAGCGCAGCAGCGGCCTGCTCGATGCGCGTGCGAGTAGCCGGCAGCACTTTGTCCGGCCGGGAAAGCGCTCGCGACACCGTGCCTGCGGAGACGCCGACGTGCCTTGCGATGTCGTAGATGGTGGCCATGGCGTTACCTCTTCCTTCCGCTGTGCAGTGCACAACGGGTCTTTCGAATGCCCCTGCTAGGATAATGCAATCGATTGCATCGAGGGCGAATCAACGTGAAGATGCTCAAGGGTCCAGCGCTGTTCCTGGCGCAGTTCATCGGCGACACACCTCCCTTTGATCGGCTGGACACGCTGGCCGGATGGGCCGCGGGGCTGGACTATTCTGGCGTACAAGTGCCGACCAGCGCGCCCCACCTGTTCGATCTGGCCGAGGCGGCGCGCAGCCAGGCGTACTGCGACGACGTCAGCGGCATGCTGGGCGGACATGGCCTGCAGATCACCGAGCTGTCCACCCACCTGCAGGGGCAGCTGGTTGCCGTCCATCCGGCCTATGACAGCCTGTTCGACGGATTCGCGCCGCCGGACAAGCGTGGCGATCCGGCCGCCCGCCAGGCCTGGGCGGTGGAGCAGCTGCTGCTGGCCGCCAAGGCCAGCCAGCGCCTGGGGCTGACCGCGCATGCCACGTTCTCCGGCGCACTGGCCTGGCCTTACTTCTATCCCTGGCCGCAGCGGCCACCCGGGCTGGTGGACGAAGCCTTCGCCGAACTCGGCCGACGCTGGCGCCCGATCCTGGATGCCTTTGACGCCTGCGGCGTGGACCTGTGCTTCGAGATCCATCCCGGCGAGGACCTGCATGACGGCGCGACCTTCGAGCGCTTCCTCGACGTGGTGGACCACCATCCCCGCGCGAAAATCCTGTACGACCCCAGCCACCTGCTGCTGCAGCAGATGGACTACCTCGGCTTCATCGACCGTTACCACGATCGCATCGGCATCTTCCACGTCAAGGACGCGGAATATCACCCCAGTGCCAGCAGTGGCGTGTATGGCGGCTACCAGGACTGGATCGATCGTCCGGGCCGGTTCCGTTCACTCGGCGATGGGCAGATCGACTTCAAGGCGATCTTCTCGAAATTCGCCCAGTACGACTTCCCCGGCTGGGCGGTGCTGGAATGGGAGTGCTGCCTGAAGCACCCGGAAGACGGTGCACGGGAAGGAGCCGCCTTCATCCGCGACCACATCATCCGCGTGACCGGACGCGCCTTCGACGACTTTGCCGACAGCGGCACCGATCCCGGATCACTGCGCCGCATGCTCGGGATCTGAGACATCACTGCCTGGGAGGGCAAGCCATGACGCACACCATGTCGCGCTTGGGCGCGATGATGTTTCTGCAGTTCTTCATCTGGGGGGCATGGTTCGTCACCCTGGGAACCTATCTGGTGCAGGGCCCGCTGCAGGCCAGCGCAAGCCAAGTGGCGACGGCCTTCCTCAGCCAGTCCATCGGTGCCATCGTCGCGCCTTTCCTGGTCGGTTTGATCGCTGACCGCTACTTCGCGGCGCAGCGCATCCTTGCGGTCCTGCACCTGGCTGGCGCAGTGCTGATGTGGCTGGCGTCCACCGCAACCAGCTTCAGCATGTTCTCCGCCTGCGTCATGGGCTACATGCTGCTGTTCATGCCGACGCTGGCACTGGCCAACAGCGTGGCGATGCGGCACATGCAATCGCCCGAGAAACAGTTCCCGCTGGTGCGGGTGGCCGGCAGCGTCGGCTGGATCGTGGCAGGCGTGCTGATCGGCTGGCTGGGCTGGGAACAGGCGCACCGGCTCGAGCTGACCTTCCGGATGGCGGCGGTGGCGTCGCTGGCGCTGGGCCTGTATGCGTTCACCCTGCCGCACACCCCGCCGCTGGCACGGCAGCGCGATGCCGGCCTGGGGCAGATCCTGGGGCTGGATTCGCTGCGCCTGCTGAAGTCACGCTCGTACCTGGTGTTCTTCCTTGCGTCCATCGCGATCTGCATCCCGCTGGCGTTCTACTACAACTTCACCAACCCGTATCTCAACGACCTGGGCGTGCGCGGCGCGGCGGGCCTGCAGTCGCTGGGACAGGTCTCCGAAGTCCTGCTGATGCTGGCCATGCCGTTCCTGTTCGTGCGGCTGGGGGTGAAGACGATGCTGGCGGTGGGCATGGCCGCATGGGTCGTGCGTTACGTCATGTTCGCCTTTGGCGATGCGGGCGGCGGCTTCTCGCTGCTGGTGATCGGCATCGTGCTGCACGGCATCTGCTACGACTTCTTCTTCGTCACCGGCCAGATCTACACCGATGCGCATGCCGGCCCGGCCGCGCGCAGCAGCGCGCAGGGATTCATCACCCTGGCCACGTATGGCGTGGGCATGCTGATCGGTACGTTCCTGTCCGGCGCGGTGGTGGAGCACTTCACCACTGCAGCCGGTCCGGACTGGCAGCAGATCTGGCTGTTCCCGGCAGGGGTCGCGCTGCTCGTGCTGATCGCCTTCCTGCTGCTGTTCCGCGACCGGCCAGTGGTTGCGGCCGCACCTTCCACGCCCTGAGGACCCTACCTGATGCCAAAGCCTGGAATCGCCATCGTCGGCACGGGAATGATCGGTGCCGTGCACCGTCGCGCGGCGCTGCTGGCGGGTGCCGACATCCGTGGCGTGGCCGCCTCTTCTCCGCAGCGCGCACGCGATGTGGCGCAGGCGTGGGGTGTCCCGCGTGCCTATCGGGACATCGAGGAGGTGGTCGCCGACCCACAGGTGCAGGTCGTGCACGTATGCACGCCCAACCACCTGCACCGTCCCATGGCACAGGCCGCACTGGAAGCCGGCAAGCACGTGGTCTGCGAGAAGCCGCTGGCCACCACGCTGGAAGACGCCCGGGCGCTGGCAGCGTTGGCGGCCGCCAACGCGCTGGTCGCCACGGTGCCCTTCGTCTACCGCTTCCACCCGGTGGTCCGCGAGGCGCGCGCACGCATCGCCCATGGCGAACTGGGGCCGCTGCACCTGATTCATGGCAGCTACCTGCAGGACTGGCTGCTGGACCCGGCCAGCAACAACTGGCGCGTGGACCCGGCGCTGGGCGGCGCGTCGCGCGTGTTCGCCGACATCGGCTCGCACTGGTGTGACCTGGTGGAATGGGTCAGCGGCGAGCGCTTCACCGAGGTCAGCGCGGCGTTCGACACGGTGATCGCCGAACGCAGCACCGACACCGGGCAGAGCTTCACCACAGCAGCGGCCGGTGCCGCGATGCAGGCGGTCACCAGCGAGGACGTGGCGGCAGCGATGTTCCGTACCGGCGCCGGGACGCTGGCATCGTTGACGGTCAGCCAGGTATCGGCCGGACGCCACAACCGCCTCTGGTTCGAGATTGATGGTGCCAGGGCCAGTGTGGCGTTCAACCAGGAAGATGCCGAGCGGCTGTGGATCGGCAAGCCCGACCAACGCGAGGAAGTCTTCGTGCGCGGACCGGGCGCCGGCAGTGCCGAACAGCGCCGGCTGTCGCTGTTGCCGGCCGGGCACGCGCAGGGCTACGGCCACTGCTTCGAGGCATTCGTCGCCGACACCTACCGCGCCATCGAAGGCGAGCGACCGGATGGCCTGCCCACCTTCGAAGACGGCGTGCGCTCGGCGCTGATCGTCGACCGCGTCATCACCTCGGCCAGGACCCGTGCCTGGACCGCCATCGGTTGAACCCCGGGAGCATCTCATGATGAACACGCCTGCCCGCAGAACTGCCACCCTCGCCCTGCTGCTGTTCGCTACCCTGCCCGTCCTGGCACACGAAGCCGTCAGCCCGCACAAGCCCATCGCCGTGCAGATGTACTCACTGCGCAACGCCGGCCCGCTCGACCAGCAGTTGAAGATCGTCCATGACGCCGGCGTGGATGCGGTGGAAACGGTGGGCACGCAGGGCGTCAGCGCCAGCGAACTCAAGCAGTTGCTGGACCGGTATTCGATCAGGGCGATTTCCTCCCACGTGCAACTGGCCGAGCTGCGCAAGGACCTGGACGGCGTGGTGGCCTTCAACCGGTCGATCGGCAACACCACCCTGGTGGTGCCTTACCTGGACGCGAAGGATCGGCCGACCGATGCCGCAGGCTGGACCGCGCTGGGCAAGGAACTGGGCGCGATCGCCAAGCAGGTACGGGCCAAGGGCATGCGCCTGGCCTACCACAACCATGACTTCGAACTGGTCGACTTCAATGGCCGGACCGGCCTGGAACTGCTGTTCGCAGCGGCCGGGCCGTACCTGCAGACCGAGCTGGACCTGGCCTGGGTCGCGCGTGCGGGCCTGGACCCGGCGGTGATGCTCGGCAAGTTCCGCGGCCGCCTGTTCGCGGTGCACGCCAAGGACAATGCAGCCAAGGGCCAGGCCGAAGACGAGGGCGGCTTCGCTGCCGTCGGCCAGGGTGTGCTGGACTGGCGCGCGATCCTGCCAGCCGCCGCAGCGGCCGGCGTGCACTGGTACATCCTCGAGCACGACCAGCCACGCGATCCGGCCAAGGTCATCCAGACCGGCGCGGACTACCTGCGTGAACACCTGTCCCCCCGCCTGCCAGCCAGCGCGCAGCGCTAGTACGCGAAGGAGTCCTGATTGAAAACGATGCTGAAAGTGACTGTGATTCTCTGTGCGGCGATGCTGGCAACCACGGCATGGTCCAAGGACGACCCTGCAGCCGGCGCAAAGCTCTACACAGCGAACTGCACGGCCTGCCATGGTGCCGATCGCGCCGGCATGCCGGGCGCATTCCCCGCGCTCACCGACATCGGCAAGCGCCTGGATGCCGCGCAGATCAAGGACAAGATCAGGAAGGGCGGCGGACTGATGCCGCCGTTCTCCCAGCTGTCGCAACAGGAGATCGACGACATCACCAGCTATCTGGCGAAATAGGCCGCCAGCGTTACAGCTCGCGCACCCAGATGTTGCGGTAGCTGACCTTGGCGTCGTGCTCCTGCAGATGGATCGGCGCGCACGCATGCGGTGAATACGAGGGCGGGCCGATGTACTCGGTCCTGCCCGCCAGCACGGTGTCGTCCTGCACCAGCACGCCGTTGTGCAGCACGGTGATGCGCGCCGGCGAGATGAGCCCGCCGCCCGGTGAGAAGCGCGGCGCCTTCCAGAGGATGTCATAGGCCTGCCACTGCCCCGGCGCACGCGAGGCGTTCACCAGCGGCATGGCCTGCTTGTAGATGGAGCCGGCCTGGCCGTTGGCATAGGTCGGGTTGTTGTAGCTGTCCAGCACCTGCAGCTCATAGAGTTCCTGCAGGAAGATGCCGCTGTTGCCCCGGTTCTGGCCGTCGAAACCCTTGGTCTCGACGGGTGTGCGCCACTCGACATGCAGCTGGATGTCGCAGAAGCGCTGCTTGGTGCGGATGCCCTTGCTGCCCGGCACGATGGTCATGGCGCCGTCGGCGACGGTCCAGGGCACACGTCCGCCCTGCTCCGACTCCCAGGCGGAGGCATCCTTGCCATCGAACAGCACGATGGCGTCGGACGGCGCCTTGCCCGGCGGCGTGGCCACGGTTGCAGGCACGGGCGTCCACACCTCGGTCTTCGCCGGGTCGCGCGCAGGATCGGTGTTGGCCTGCGCGAACGCCGGTGCCGCGGCCAGCACGCCGGCGGCGATCAATAGCGGCGCGATCTTCATGGCGTGATCCATCAGCTGGTCCCCCATGCGGGCGTGCCGGGAACATAGGCCAGGTCGCCGTCGTAGCGGCCCGGCACGGCGACGTAACGCAGCACTTCGGTCGCGCCAACCTTGGAGGTAAAGAAACCGAAGATGGTGAGCTGCTTGAACATCGTGAAGTAATGCGGCATCGGCTCTCCTGCTTCGGCGGTGCCGGTTTCGGTCACCTCGACCGCGTGCTTCCTGGCCTCTGCATCCAGCGCGCGCAGCAGTTCAGTGCGGGCCTGCGGCGCAAGTGAAACGAAGCGGCCGCCGGCGCGTTTGTCGATATCGGCCAGGCCAGCACGGAACGTCGCCTGCTGCCGGGCGGTGTAGCAGTCGCTGACGAACGTCGCCATGAATGCACCGGCGCCTGCGTCTTTCGCCCCCGGCGTTTTCGTCCGCGGCAGGATGGTCTCGGCGATCTCGTCCAGCGTGCCGACCTCCGCGTCGGAGAAGCGCGTCTTCGCCCCTGCGGCGGGAGCCTGTGCCTGACCGAGCGCAGGCAGGCCGATCATCGCCGCGCCGGTGGCGGCAACGATCATCTTCAGCAGTTCGCGGCGGTCCATCAGAGGTTCCCCGCTTTCAGTTCGCGCACGGCATGGTCAGCAGCCCGCGCGGTCAGTGCCATGTAGGTCAGCGACGGGTTCACGCACGCGCTGGAGGTCATGCAGGCACCGTCGGTGACATAGACGTTGGGCGCATCCCAGACCTGGTTGTGCTGGTTCAGCACGGACGTCCTGCGGTCACGGCCCATGCGCGCGGTCCCCATCTCATGGATGCCCTTGCCCGGGGCGTAGTCGTTGTCGTGCATCTCCACGTCCTTGACGCCGGCGGCCTCGAGCATCTCGGCGGCATCGGCGGCCATGTCCTTGCGCATGGCCAGTTCGTTGGCGCGCATGGATACATCCATCGCCAGCACCGGCAGACCCCACTTGTCCTTGCGGTCCCGGTCCAGGCGGATCGTGTTGTCGTGGTGCGGCAGCATTTCGCCGAAGCCGGTCATGCCGATGCGCCAGTCACCGGGCACGGTCAGCGCCTCCTTCAGGTCGGCGCCGATGTTCAGCTCGGCAATCTCGCGCGACCACCCCATGCGGCTGGCACCGCCCTGGTAGCCGAAGCCGCGCAGGTAGCCGCGCTTGTCAGCGGCCACGTTGCGGAAGCGGGGAATGTAGAAGCCGCAGGGACGACGGCCGAAGTAGTACTTGTCCTCGAAGCCTTCGACCCGGCCGGAGGCACCCGCGCCGAAATGATGGTCCATCACGTTGTGTCCCAGCTCACCGGACGAAGAGCCCAGCCCGCCCTCCCACACATCGGTGGCCGAGTTCATCAGCAGCCAGGTCGAATTGAAGGAGGAGGCGTTGAGGAAGATGACCTTGGCCATGTACTGGTAGGTCTGGCCGGTCTCTGCGTCGATGATCTCCACGCCCCGCGCCCGCTTGCGGTCCTTGTCGTAGAGCACTTCCTTGACGATGGAGAACGGCCGCAAGGTCAGGTTGCCGGTCTTCATCGCCGCTGGCAGTGTCGCCGCCTGGGTGGAGAAATAGGCACCGAAGGGACAGCCGAGGATGCACTTGTTGCGGTACTGGCAGTTGACGCGGCCCTGCTCGGGCATCGGCTTGGTGATGTTCGCCGTGCGCGAGTGGATCATGTGCCGGGTTCCGCCGAAGGCCTTCCTGATCCGCGCGGCCACGTCCTTTTCGACGATGTTCAACGGGATCGGCGGCAGGAACTCGCCGTCCGGCAGCACGTCCAGCCCTTCGCGCGTACCGGCGATGCCGGCGAACTTCTCCACATGGTCGTACCACGGCGCGATGTCGGCGTAGCGGATCGGCCAGTCGGTGGCGATGCCGTCCTTGAGGTTCGCCTCAAAATCCAGGTCGGAGAAGCGATAGCTCTGTCGCCCCCACATCAGCGAACGGCCACCCACGTGGTAGCCGCGGAACCAGTCGAACCGTTTGGTCTCGATGTACGGCGATTCCTGTTCGTCGGCCCACATGCCCTGCAGGTTCTCGGCCAGCGCGTAGTCGCGCATCAGCACCGGGAAGGCGGCCTTCATCGCCTGTGTAGGCCGGTTGCGATGCGGGAAATCCCACGGCTCCTTCATCGCGTTGACGTAGTCCTTGACGTGCTCGATGTTGCGTCCGCGTTCCAGCATCAGGACCTTGAGGCCCTTCTCGGTCAGTTCCTTCGCCGCCCAACCGCCACTGATTCCCGAGCCAACAACGATGGCGTCGTAATGATTGTCTGCCATGGATCTCTCACCTGGTGGATATCGTTTCAGACGTCGCAGAGGCGGATGGCCTCGCGCAGCGAACCAACGGGATCCGGTGCCGCAGGCATGAATTCCTGCGCCAGATACCCATCGAAACCGGTGTCGCGGATCGCGCGACAGATGGCGGGGTAGTTGAGTTCCTGCTGGTCCCCGATCTCGTGCCGGCCCGGCACGCCCGCGGTGTGGTAATGCTTGAAACAGGCGTGATGCCTGCCGATGGTGGCGATGATGTCGCCCTCCATGATCTGCATGTGATAGATGTCGTACAGCAGGCCGAAGTTGTCCGAGCCGAGCCGCTGGCACAGTTCCACGCCCCAGGCAGAGTGGTCGCACAGGTAGTCGCGATGATCGACCCTGGAGTTCAGCAGCTCCATCACCAGCACCACGCCACGTTTCTCGGCATGCCCGAGGATGCGCTTGAGGCCGGCCTCGGCATTGGCCATGCCCTCCTGCGGGTCCATCCCGTTGCGGTTGCCGGAAAAGCAGATGAGGTTGCGGTAACCGGCATCGGCCACCAGGTCGATATGCCGCGTGTAGCGCTCCACCAGCTGATCGTGGAACTCACGGCCGGCAAAGCCTTTGGTAAGGCCCAGCTCCGCGCCGTTGCACATCGAGCTGTATACGCCGTGGGCCTTCAGCGTGGGCCAATCCTCCGGCCCCACCAGGTCAATGGCGGCAAAACCGATGTCCTTTACCGTCGCGCAGAGCTGGGCGACCGACAGCTGCGGGAAGGTCCAGCGGGCCACCGAGTGCTTCAGGTTGCCCTTGAGCGGCGCAGTGGCGGCAAACGCAGGCAGAACGCCCGCCGCCCCCAAGCCAAGGCTCGCAGCGGCCGCCATGCGCAGCGCATCGCGCCGCGTGAGGCCCGGGGCCGGTCTGATCGAATGGATGGACATCCACCTGCCGGCCTCCCAACCGGTATCAAACACTGACGATTTCGCTGCAATGCAATCGATTGCACCTTAGGGGAGGAAATTGTCTGTTTGCAAGTCGCAGTGCACGAAAGCCGATGCTGCGGGGCACAACTCCGCAGGAATCGCGGAAAAAGAAAGCCCCGCATGAGCGGGGCTTTCTTTTCTGCTGCGAACGAGCGTTCGATCAGAACGGAATATCGTCGTCAGCGAAGTCATCCATCGGCGGCGCCGACTGCTGCGGCTGCTGCGGACGCTGCTGGCCGTAGCCGCCGCCCTGGTTGCCGCCCTGGTTGTAACCACCGCCCTGGCCGCCACGCTGGTTGCCACCGCCGCCGCCGCCGTATTCCTGGCGCGGGGCCTGCTGGCGCTGCGGGCGCTCGCCGCCAGCGAAGTTGCCGCCGCCGCCACCGCCGCCGCCTTCACCGCGGCCGCCCAGCATCTGCATTTCGTCAGCGACGATGTCGGTGGAGTACTTCTCCACGCCGTCCTGGCCGGTGTACTTGTCGTAACGCAGGCTGCCTTCGACGTACACCGAGCTGCCCTTGCGCAGGTACTCGCCGGCGATCTCGCCGAGCTTGCCGAAGAACACCACGCGGTGCCATTCGGTACGTTCCTGCTGGTTGCCATCCTTGTCCTTGCGGACGCTGGTGGTAGCCAGGCTGATGCGGGTGATCGCCATGCCGCTCTGGGTGTACTTCACGTCCGGGTCGTTGCCGAGGTTGCCGACCAGGATGACTTTGTTGATGCCGCGCGCCATAGGTACCTTCGTCCGTTGTCCAGGGGCAGGCCGCCAGTGATAGCACGTCCCCGGGCGGGGGTGCAGAGCGCTGGGGTCGCCCCCGGGAAATTTGGGGGAATACGAGAACGGGTCATCTTACCATCCCCTCGGCCGACACCTGGGTCGGGAAAGCCCCCGGCCATGGCCGGAATCCGGCCTGCAGCCCCCCGGGCAGGGCACTGCGCGCGCCCTGCCCCGGCGCGCGGCGCCAGCCCATCGGCGCCCCATGGCATCATTCCCCGATCATTTCCCTGCCGGCCCCCATGACCATCAAAGGCAAAGCCACCTCCCTGGACATCGCCCACCTGGCCGGGGTCTCCCAGCCCACGGTGTCGCGGGCCCTGCGCGGCAGCCCGATGGTCAACGCCGAGACCCGCGAGCGCATCCTGCGCATCGCCCGCGAGCTGAACTACAAGGTCGACAAGAATGCCTCCAGCCTGCGCCTGCGCAATGCCGGCACGCTGGCCCTGCTGTTCTTCGAGGACCCGACCAACGACGACTCGCTGATCAACCCGTTCTTCCACTCGATGCTGGGGTCGATCACCCGCGCCTGCGCGCTGCATGGGCAGGACCTGCTGGTGTCCTTCCAGCAGCTGTCCACCGACTGGCAGGCCGATTACGAAGACAGCAACAAGGCCGATGGCATCATCCTGCTGGGCTATGGCGACTACCACCAGTCGCGCGACCGCCTGCAGCGGCTGGTGGAACAAGGCACCCACTTCGTGCGCTGGGGCGCGGCCCTGCCCGGCCAGCCGGGGGTGTCGATCGGCAGCGACAACTTCCAGGGCGGGCATGACATCACCGCCCACCTGCTGGAACAGGGCTGCCGCCGCATCGCCTTCCTCGGCCATGCCTCCAGCCATTACCCGGAATTCCAGGAGCGCTATCGCGGCCACGTCGAGGCGCTGCGTGCGCATGGCCTGACCGCCGACCCGGCGCTGCAGCATGATGCGATCACCACCGAGGCGTCCGGGCATGAGGCGTGCCTGTCACTGCTGGCCCAGGACCGTTCCATCGATGCGGTCTGCGCGGCCAGCGACCTGATCGCCATCGGCGCGGTGCGCGCGCTGCGCGAGCAGGGCCTGCGGGTGCCGCAGGACGTGGCGGTGACCGGCTTCGATGACATCCCGCTGGCAGCCTCGGTGTCGCCACCGCTGACCACCGTACAGCAGGACACCAAGCAGGCCGGCCAGTTGCTGGTGGAGAAGCTGCTGGCGCTGATCGGCCGGCAGCCGGTGGAAGGCCAGAGCATTCCGGTGAAGCTGGTGGTGCGCGAGTCCTCGCTGCGCGCGTAGCCCTTCGGTGGCGCCAAGCCATGCTCGGCATGCATGCGTGGGACGCAAGGCCGACGACAGCCGGGCATGGCCCGGCTCTACAGGACCTGCATCGCTACGCGCCGCCCGGCATGGCCGTGCGTACCGCCATGCTGAACTCATCCAGCAGAAAGGGCTTGGCGATCATCGCCATGCCTTCATCGAGGAAGGCCGCGCGCTCCTGTGCCTTTTCCGCATAGCCGGTCATGAACAGGATCGGCAGCGCCGGCCGCGATTGCCGCGCGATCTCCGCCAGCTGGCGCCCGTTGAGCCCCGGCAGCCCGACATCGGTGACCAGCAGATCGATGCTCTGCGCCGACGTGAGGATGGGAATCGCCGCATCGGCATCACCCACCACCTGGGCGTGGTAGCCCAGGTCTTCCAGCACCACCGTCACCAGCATCCGTACCTGCTCGTCATCCTCCACCACCAGGATGGACTGGCCGGCGCCGCGCCGGATCGGCTGCGAAGGTGCAGGCGCGTCTTCCACAATGGCCTCCGACAACGGAATGAACAGCAGCACCGTCGTCCCTTCGCCGACATTGGACTGGATGGCGATGTGGCCACCGGACTGCTGCATGAAGCCGTACACCATCGACATGCCCAGCCCCGTTCCCTTGCCGATGGGCTTGGTGGTGAAGAAGGGCTCGAAGGCGCGCTCGACCACTTCCGGCGCCATGCCGGCACCGGTGTCGGCCACCTCCACCAGTGCGTAGTCACCGGCAGGCACGGCCGTGTACTGGCCTTCCCTTACGCTTACCGACGAGGCACGCAGAGTCAGATCGCCGCCGTCCGGCATCGCATCACGCGCGTTGATGGCCAGGTTCAGCAGCGCGCTCTCGAACTGGTTGGCATCCAGCGTGGCGTGCAAGGGCAGCGGCGAGGGTTCGGCGTGGATGCGCACCGCCTCGCCCAGGGTGCTGTGCAGCAGGTGCTGCACCGAAACCAGCAGCGTGTTGAGCTCCACCGGACGCGCATCCAGCGACTGCCGCCGCGAGAACGCCAGCAGGCGCTGGGTGAGTGCCGCGGCACGCTGGGCCGAGGCGGTGGCGGTGTCCAGGAAACGTTCGAGGTCGTCGACCCGGCCCATGTCCAGGCGCAGCCGGACGATGTCCAACGCGGACAGGATGCCGGTCAGCATGTTGTTGAAATCGTGGGCGATGCCGCCGGTCAACTGGCCGATCGCCTCCATCTTCTGTGACTGCCGCAATGCAGCGTCGCTGGCCTCGCGCGCCGCCATCTGCGCTTCCAGTTCACGGGTGCGCTCGGCCACCATCGCCTCCAGCGCGTGCGCGTGCTGTTGGCTGCTGGCAAGGGCCAGCTTGGCCGCGGTGATATCGGTGACGAACACGTGGAAGCCGTCGATGCGCCCCTCGCCATTGCGGCGGGGCGAGTAACGCACTTCGCAGTCCCGGCGCCCATACAAGCGATGTGGCCAGACGATCTCGAACATGGCCTCGCGACCGGCCAACGCGGCTTCCATCGCCGGGCGACGCTGCTGCCATACGGTCTCGCCGATGACCTCGCGCACATGCGTGCCGATCACTTCGCCGGTAGCCAGTTCGAACCAGTTTTCATAGGCCTTGTTGGCGAAGCGGAAGCACAGCGAGCGGTCCACGAATGCGATCAGCACCGGCATTGCATCGGCGATCAATCGCAGCTCGGACTCGCTGCGCGCCAGCGCCGCACGGCCATCGGCCAAGGCGGTGACCTGGTCGCGCACCACGAACTGCTTGCCGCGCGCGCGCAGCGCGCCCTGCACAGCGCTGAGCAACGACATGCTGCCCAATGGCCGGTCCATCTCCACTACGTTGATCGAGCCGGGCAACAACGGTTCACGGGTGGAACGCCGGTAGGAACGCGCCGAGCGCAGCAGGATGAACGGAATGTCCGACCAGGCCGGCTGCTGCTGCAGCGCCTGCAGCAGTACCTCGCTGCCGCGTGCCACCGCTTCCTGGGTGACCACCACCAGCCCGGTGCAGTCATCGAGTTGCTCAGCCAGCACTTCCAGGCTTGGCGCGATGCCCGTCCTCAACCCTGCGCCGGCCAGCACCGCCGCGATGCTGTCGGCATCACGGCCGAAGGGAGCGACGATACGGACAACGGTGCCGCCCTCATCGCTATCGGACATCGGACTGGCCCAGCAGCGCTGCGCTGTCGCCGACGAACTCCGGCGTGCCGGTGAGGATGCCCTGGAAATCGGCCAATGCGGCACTGACCGTGATGCCGCGCCCGTCGATCTTCAGTTCGCGGATGGTGTCTTCATGCGCACCGCCGCGGTTCTTGATCACCGAGATCGCCTTGCGGATGCGTCCCTTGGCTTCGAAGAATCGGAACAGCACCACCGCATCAGCGATGTAGGAGACATTGAGGCTGCCGGTGGACATGGTGCCGACCAGCCCATGCTGCGGGTTGATCATGAAGGTCGCCACACCCTTCTGGTTGAGGTAGGACAGCATCTCGTGCAGCTGCAGCATCAGCTGTTTTTCCTGCGGCATGGCGGTCACGTAGCCGTTGAGGCTGTCGATCACCAGCACACGGCAGTTGCGCTCCTCCACGGACTTGCGCAGGTTCCAGGAGAACTCCCCGGGCGACACTTCGGCCGGGTCGATCTGCAGGATCTCCAGCAGACCGGAGCGCAGGTGCTTTTCCAGATCGATATCCAGCGCCGAAGCGCGTGCCAGCAGCGTGCCCACGCGCTCGTCGAACTCGAAGATGCAGCTGCGCTCGCCGCGCTCGCAGGCCGCCCACACATACTGCAGCGCCACGTTGGTCTTGCCGCTGCCGGCCGGGCCGGTCAACAGGGTGGAGGTACCGCGCAGCGGACCGCCGCCCAGCAGCCGGTCGATCTCGGCCACGCCGCTGCTGATGGGCGTTCCGACGAACCGTCCGTGATGTTCCGAGGCGATCAGGCGGGGGAAGATCTGCACGCCACCGCGACGGATCACCATGTCGTGGTAGCCGGCAACGAAATCGACGCCCCGCAGCTTCTGCACCTGCATGCGGCGCCGGGCAGGGCCGAAGTCCAGGGTCAGGCGTTCCAGCGAGACCACGCCGTGGCACAGGCTGTGCAGCTGGCCGTCGCGCTCATCGCCGGTGGACGTCAGGTCGTCCACCAGGAAAACCGTCGCACTCTTGGGCGCGAAGAACTGCTTGAGTGCGAGGATCTGCCGACGATAGCGCAGCGAATCCTGCGCCAGCAGGCGCAGTTCCGACAACGAATCGAACACCACCCGGGTCGGCCCGATGCTGTCCACCTTGGACATGATCAGGTTGACCGTCTCGTCCAGCTCCATTTCCCACGAATGCAGCACCGACTGCAGGCGGCCATTGCCCATTGCCCCTTCGGCCGAACCCAGCTCGAACAGGTGCAGGCCGTCCAGCGACCAGCCGTGCGCCAACGCGACTTCGCGCAGCTCCTCGGCGGTCTCGGACAGGGTGATGTAGAGGCAGCGCTCGCCGCGCCGCAGGCCTTCCAGCAGGAACTGCAGGGACAGCGTGGTCTTGCCGGAGCCCGGCGGCCCCTCAAGCAGGTACAGCCGCGCCTGCGGCAGCCCGCCGCCAATGATGCTGTCCAGTCCTTCAATTCCGGTTGTGATCCGCATGCGTGCCTGCATCGACGTCGACGTTTGAGGGGAAAAGCCTATCGGCGCCCCTGTCGACGCATTGTGTGATCCAGCGCACCGCTGTTAACGCATTCAGGAAGATTTCACGACTCCGCCCTGCCCCGCCACCAACGGCGTCCCCTGCGCCAGCTCCACGCCAGCATCACCACCACATAGAGTGCCAGCAGCAGCTGAAGCGCTGGTTTGACGATAAACAGCAGCCACAACCAACCATAGTCCGCGTCAGTCACTTTCATCTGAAGGCCCGGTTCCAGGCCCAGTGTCGCGGTTTCTCCGCGCAGGCCAGGCCCGACCTCCACAACGGTGATCTTCAGGTGCAGGTTGCCAGCACCCAGCGTAAGCGGCGAGGCCAGTGGCGGCCACTGGAAATCGGTGGGCGATGCGCTGGGTTCGTCCGGCGTAAATTCGCGCGTCACCTCACCCGAGCCATGCGAACTGACCGGCATGGCCCGATAGATCGCGTGCCGACCGTCATGCTCGACTTTCAGCCTGATCGGCTCGCCGGGCGTGCGGAAGCGCAGGAAACCGGCGTGCTGACTGTTCTGCCAGTTGCCAAGCACGGGGTCCGGCTGGTCGTAGTCCGGCGGGGGACGCTGGAACGTCAACGACAGCTGCGGCCGCCCCGGCAACAGCCGCTCGGTTTCCAGCGTCAGCTGCGTGCCCGGTTCCAGCAGCAGCGGTGCGGATGCGTAATGCGTGGCAGTACGGAAATCGGCCAGCGCCAGCGCCGACCCGATACTGAGGGAGATCAACAGCAACCAGCTTGACCAGAATGCGATGCGCACCGGATGTCCTTTTCCGCGTCGGAGCGTGAACGAGTATATCCAGCCCCCACCCGTTGGGACGGCCATCGTCTGGGGCACCATGACCAAAGGGGCATGACGCCGCCCCCGTTCAGCGCGATAAACAGCAGATCAACACACGGAAAGGTGTACGTCGCATGCTGAAGATCGATTCGCTATCCAAGACGTACGCCAACGGCGTACACGCGTTGAACGGGGTCACCCTGGATATTCCCCGCGGCATGTTCGGCCTGCTCGGGCCCAACGGCGCGGGGAAATCCTCGCTGATGCGCACGCTGGCCACCCTGCAGGAGGCCGACAGCGGCAGTGCCACCCTGAGCATTCCGGGTGAGTCGCCGATCGACGTGCTGCGCGACAAGGATGCCGTGCGCCGCCGGCTGGGCTACCTGCCGCAGGATTTCGGCGTGTACCCGAAGGTCAGCGCGCTGGACCTGCTGGAACACTTTGCCGTACTGAAGGGCTTGACCCAGCGCGGTCAGCGCCGCGAGGTGGTCGATGGCCTGCTGCAGCAGGTGAACCTGTGGGATGCACGCAAGCGCAAGCTGGGCACCTACTCCGGCGGCATGCGCCAGCGCTTCGGCATCGCCCAGGCGCTGTTGGGCGACCCGCGCCTGGTGATCGTCGACGAACCCACCGCCGGCCTTGATCCGGAAGAGCGCAACCGCTTCCTCAACCTGCTGGCGGCCATCGGCGAGAACGTGGCGGTGATCCTGTCCACCCACATCGTCGAGGACGTGACCGACCTGTGCCCCACCATGGCGATCATGAACAAGGGCCAGGTGCTGCTGACCGGTCGCCCCACCGATGCGATCGAGGCATTGCAGCAGCAGGTCTGGCGCAAGCAGGTGGAGCCTTCCGAACTGGCCGACCACGAGGCGCGCTACACGGTGCTGTCCTCGCGCCTGGTGGGCGGCCGCCCGGTGATCCACGTGCACAGCGCCAGCGACCCCGGTGATGGCTTCACTGCAGTGGCCCCCGATCTCGAGGATGTGTACTTCCAGCGCCTGCGCCTGCAGGCGCGTGCCCGTGCAGCCTGAGCGGAGCACACCATGATCCTCACCTTCTTCCGCTTCGAGCTGCGCGAGCAGCTGCGTTCGCCGCTGCTGTGGCTGCTGGCGTTCCTGTTCGCCGCGCTGGCCTTCGCCGCCGCCTCCTCCGAAGCCGTACAGATCGGCGGCGGCGTCAACAACGTGCACAGCAATGCGCCGATCGTCATCGCGCGCTTCATGGGCATCTTCACCATGATGGGCATGCTGGTGTCCACGCTGTTCGTCAGCAATGCACTGCTGCGCGACTTCGAGCTGGGCACCTCGGAGCTGATCTTCGCAAGCCCGATCAAGCGCCGCGACTACCTGGCCGGACGCATCCTGGCAGCGATCTGCGCCAGCCTGGTGGTCTACCTGATCATCGCGCTGGGCATCTTCCTGGGGCCGTTCATGCCCTGGGTGGACAAGGCCCGCGTCGGCCCGGTTTCGCTGGCCAGCTATGCCTGGACCTTCACCTGGATCGTCCTGCCCAACGTGTTGTTCACCACCGCCCTGCTGTCGCTGCTGGCGGCGCTGACGCGCTCGATCCTGTGGGTCTACATCGGCCTGGTCGGCTACTTCGTGCTGTATGGCGTGAGTGCCTCGCTGCTGAGCGATATCGACAACGTCTGGGTCGCCACGCTGACCGAGCCACTGGGCATGCGCGCGCTCGGCCGCACGGTCCGCTACTGGGCCGCCGAGCAGAGCAACACCCGCCTGCCCGAGGTGGCGGGCTACCTGCTGGCCAACCGTGCCCTGTGGCTGGGGGTGGCCGCCGTCTTGTTCACCGCCACTTTCGCTCTGTTCCGCACCGAGCGTACCGGCAGTGGGCGCAGGCGTTGGGGCCGTCGCCAGGCCCTGGCCAGCGCCGATGCGCCGCGACCGGCGGCGATCACCGCGCCGCGCGTGCGCCCCCGCTTCAGCGCGGCAACCGGCTGGCACCAGTTCGTGCGCCAGGTGCGCTTTGACACCCTCGGCGTCCTGCGCGGGGTGCCGTTCATCGTGCTGCTGGTGCTGGGCCTGGCCAACTTCATCCCCGCCGCCCTGCACCAGAGCGCGGTCTATGGCACGCCGATCTGGCCGGTCACCACCGAAATGCTGGCGGCCCTGCAGGGCGCCTACAGCTGGCTGCTGGTGATCATCGTGCTGTTCTATTCCGGCGAACTGGTCTGGAAGGAGCGCGCGGTCCGCTTGAACGAAGTCAACGACGCCATGCCCGTACCCAACTGGGTACCGCTGCTGGCCCGGCTGACCACCCTGGTGGTGATCGTCGCCTGCTTCCAGGCCATCGGTGCGGTGGTGTCGATGGCCATGCAGCTGGTGCAGGGCTACACCCACCTGGAGCCGCTGCTGTACCTGAAGGTGCTGGCCCTCGGTTCGGTGTTCTATGTGCTGATGGGCGGCATGGCGCTGGTCCTGCAGGTCCTGACCAACAACAAGTTCTTCGGCTACGCGCTGTTGATCGTGGTGATGATCGCGCAGGTCGCGCTGGGCCTGCTGGACTACACCCAGAACCTGTACAACTTCGGCAACTGGCCCAACGCCCCGTACTCGGACATGAACGGCTACGGCCACTTCCTGCCTGGGCAGCTGGTCTTCCAGGCCTATTGGGGCCTGCTGCTGGCCGCGCTGCTGTTCCTTGCCTCCGCGTTCTGGGTGCGCGGCGTCGGCGCCAGTGCGCGTGACCGGTTGAAGCTGGCGGTACGTCGCCTGCGCGGTCCGACCGGCGCGGGATTTGCCGTATCCCTGCTCGGCTTTGTCGCACTCGGCGGATGGTTGTACTGGAGCACCAACATCCGCAATGAATTCCTGTCTCCCGACCAGCAGCGCGACCTGCAGGTGCGCTACGAGCGCGAGCTGTCCAAGTACAGGAACCTGCCGCAACCGCGCATCATCGCCGTCGACAACCGCGTGGACCTGCATCCGGAAACCCAGTCGATGGTCATCGATGCCGACTGGACGGTGCGCAACACCCATGCAGCCCCGATCAGTGACATCCACATCGCGATGGGCGATGACCGCAATCTGGTCAAGGTCGACCTGGGCGGGCAGACCCTGGCCTTCCATGATGTCGACCTGGGTTACCGCATCTACCGCCTGGCCACGCCATTGCAACCCGGCGAGCAGCGCCAGGTGCATTTCCGCGTCGAACAACGACCCAAGGGCATCACCGCCGGCCAGGCACCCAGCAACATCGTGGACAACGGCACGTTCTTCAACAGCACCCTGCTGCCGTCATTCGGCTACGACCCGCGCGGCGAGCTGGAGGACCGCAACGAACGGCGCAAGCGCGGGCTGGGTGAGCCGACCCGCATGCCGAAGCTGGAGGATGAAGCAGCACGTGCCAACACCTACATCTCCGACGATGCCGACTGGCTGGACTTCCGTACCACCATCTGCACCGCACCGGACCAGGTCGCGCTGGCCCCGGGCTACCTGCAGCACGAGACCACCGTGAACGGCCGCCGCTGCTTCAGCTATGCGATGGACCGGCCCATGCTCAACTTCTACGCCTATCTGTCGGCGCGCTGGCAGGTGAAGAAGGGCATGTACAAGGACATTCCGATCGAGGTGTACTTCGACCCGGCCCATGCCTACAACGTGGACCGCATGATCGAGGCGGTGCAGAAGTCGCTGGCCTACTACGAGGCGAACTTCACGCCCTACCAGCACCGCCAGGTGCGCATCATCGAGTTCCCGGGCTACCAGAGCTTTGCCCAGTCCTTCGCCAACACCATCCCCTACTCCGAGTCGATCGGCTTCATCGCCGACCTGCGTGACCCGGACAAGGTGGACTACGTGTTCTACGTCACCGCGCATGAGATCGCACACCAGTGGTGGGCGCACCAGGTGATCGGTGCCAACGTGCAGGGCGCCACGGTACTGTCCGAATCGCTGTCGCAGTACTCGGCGCTGATGGTGATGGAAAAGGAGTACGGCCGCGCGCACATGCGCCAGTTCCTGAAGACCGAACTGGACCGCTACCTGGCCGGCCGTGGCGGCGAGCGCATCGAGGAACTGCCGCTGGAACGGGTGGAGAACCAGCAGTACATCCACTATCGCAAGGGTTCGCTGGTGTTCTACCGCCTGCGTGAGGAAATCGGCGAACAGGCGCTGAACCGCGCCCTGCAGCGCTTCCTGCAGGACAAGGGCTACCAGCAGCCGCCGTACACCACCTCGCGGGAGCTGCTGGACTACCTGCGTGCGGAGACCCCGGCCGACCGCCAGCAGCTGCTGAGCGATCTGTTCGAGAAGATCACGCTGTACGACAACCGGCTGGAGACCGCCAGCGCGCGCAAGCGTGCCGATGGCCGCTACGACGTCACCCTGAAGCTGCACGCCGCCAAGGTCCATGCCGATGGCCAAGGCAAGGAAACGCCGGCCGCGCTGGACGACTGGGTCGAGATCGGCGTGTTCGCCAACGGTCCCTCGGGCAAGGAACGCGACCAGAAGGTGCTGTACCTGCAGCGCCATCACATCACCACGGCAGCGCCGACGATCACGGTGACGGTGGATGCCAAGCCGGACGAGGCCGGTTTCGATCCGTACAACAAGCTGATCGACCGGGTGAGCGAAGACAACCGGCGCAAGGTGACGATGTGATGTGAGTGGCGGTGCCGGCCTTCGGGCCGGCACCGACCTTCTACGGCATCCACGCAGGGCGTGGATCTACTGGAATACATCCATGCGCGGCGTGGATGCCGTAATGCCCGGTTGACGCCCTGGGCTACGCTGCGGGGCCCTGCGAACCGGCCTTCGGCCCCAGCACCGCCAGCAGCACGTAGATCACGATCGACGCCACGGTGCCGAGTGCAGCCAGCAACATGAAGGCAAACTCCGAACGGCCCTGCAGCCCTGCCCAAACGCCCAAATGCCAGGCAGCGCCAAGATTGATCAGCCAGGCGATGACGAACACCGGCCACTGCACGATGCCGACCGCGCTCAGCAATGGCGCGGCGATGAGGGCTGCGACGATGGCGCCGATCAGGAAGACCAGGGCAAGACGGGAATGCCGGGCCGAGGCGGTGCTCATGCGCTCAACCCGCGGACCATCACCAGCACCGGGAAGCCACGCGTGTCGGACTCGACAACGGGCTTCCACCCCAATCGCGCATACAGACCACCGTCCAGCGACTCGGTCTGCAGGTAGAGCTGCGATATGCCCATCGACCGGGCCTGCTTCACTGCGTGTTCGACAAGCGTGCTGGCCAACCCTCGCCCGCGTTGGCTGTCGGCCACATACACGCTTCCCAGCCAGTGCTCATACTCGGGAAAACCGGGCATCTCACCGCGCTTGAGCTGCACGGCACCGACCACCTGCCCATCGTCGATTGCCGCCAGCAGATGCGGGAATCCCTGCGCGTCCTTGGGCTTGCGCAGCCGCAGACGCTCATCTTCCAGAGTGAAGCCTGCATCCTGTCCCCACTGCGCGTGATACCACTGCGCCAGCTGCTCGCACTCCGGCGCTGCCGGCGCCAGCATCCTGAACTCCATGGGTAACCTCGCTGTCCTGATCGTCCTTCAGGAAAGCATGCTTCACCCCTGCAGTCACTGCAAATCGTTGCAATCAATCCAACCGTGCATGGGATCGGCTCCCCGGCGATATGCACCTCAGCCCTGCGAGAAGTCCTTCAGGATCTCACCGACGCCGCTGGGCGAGATCTCGAAGCCCAGCGTAGTGCCCGGGTTGATCACCACGCCGTAGCCGCCCGGCACGCGGCGCAGCACGTCCAGCATCAGCCAGCGGACCTGATGCTCGGCCTGCTGGCTGTAGATGCCCACCCGCGCCGGATCGGTGAACACGGCCACGTGCAGGGTGCCCTGCTTGTCGAACAGCAGCGGATCGAAGCCACTCCCATCGGGCGTGACCAGGCTGCCCGTCAGCAGCACCACCTGGGAAGCAACGAAGGCCTCCATGAATGCCCGGATCGGCACTGTTCCGTCCATCGCGGCCTTGAGCAGGGTTTCGATGGGAGTCTGCGGGGCAAGGTCGGTCATGGCAGTACGAGCGCGGCATCAGGGGGTGCCTATTGTGCCGGATGCCGCCACACCAGGTAGTGCCGGCCGCTGGCCGGCAACTGCACTGGGTCCAACGACGAAGAGGCTGCCGGCCAGCGGCCGGCACTACCGTTTCCGCTGGTCACTGCGCGGTCAGCGCTTCAGTCGCTGGTCGCGCGCCAGCTGGTCTGCCATGGCCTTGTCCAGTTCGGCCTGCAGGGCCGGCTGCTGCACGTCCGCATCCAGCACAAACACCTTCACCCCGTGCGCCGGCACCTCCGCCTTCAGGCTGCCCTTCACCGTCACCTGGCCACCGTCCAGCGCGTCGCGCCAGAGGCCGGGCTGCAGGTAGCGGTCCACGCTGAAGGTCTTCGTGGCATCGCCCTTGTTCAGCAGCACCAGCGCGGTCTGCGCCACGTCGCCATGCTGCAGCACACGGAAGAACACCGCTTCATCGCCCTGCAGACGTTCGTTCACCTGCAGGCCGCGCTGCAACGCCGGCGTACTCTCGCGCAGCTTGGCGATGCGCTGCAGCGGGGCGAAGATCGGGCTCTGCGGGGCTGCATCCACCCGCGGCTGGCCGAAGTAGGCACGGTTGCCGGCGTGCTCCGCACGGCCGCGCATGAAGCCGGTTTCCGATCCGTAATAGACCACCGGAATGCCGCGCGCGGTGAACAACCAGTTGTGCGCGTCGATGAAGCCGCTGTCGCTGGCCTGCAGGCGCGGCATGTCGTGGTTGTCGTAGAAACTCATCAGCTCGTACGGGTTGGCGTACGGGCCACCGGTCAGGTGCAGCGGCTCAGCCAGCGTTTCAAAGCCCTTGCCGGCGCTGCCGAAGGCCTGCTCCAGCGCGCCGCGCAGCGGGAAGTCGAGCACGCTGACATTGGCGTTGGCCGGCCAGGTGTGTTCGGCGATGCTGGCGGCGTTGTAGTCGAACGCTTCGCCGAACATGAACATGCCCGGATGCTGCGCGCGGATGCGGTTGACGAACTCGTGCCACCACGGATGCGGCAGCCAGCCGATGGTATCGATGCGCAGCGCATCCACGCCCTGCGCGGTCCACTGCAGGTACGCCCCCACCAGGTAGTCCATCACTGCCGGGTTGGCCTGGTTGAAGTCGCTCAGCTCGGCCAGGTTGCCATCGAAGATTGAGCCGTCCTTGCTGTCGACCGGACCGATGTTGTTGTAGAACGCGTGCAGCGGATTGTGTTTCGGGTCCAGCTTCTGTGGCGGCAGGTTCTGGTGGTCGGCAATCAGCCTGCCGTCCTTGTCGAAGATCTGGCCGAACTGCGGCTGCCGCTTGGGCATGGTCCAGGCCGGCGATCCATGGTTGCCGACGATGTCCAGCACCACCTTCAGGCCGGCGCCGTGCAGGCCCTTGGTCAACCCGGCAAAATCCAGGTCCCTGCTCGGCAGGTGCTCGTCCAGCGTGTAGAAGTTGATGCCCCAGTAGCCGTGATAGCCGGTCTTGCCACGGTCGGTCAGGGTGCTGGTACAGCTGATCGGCTTGCTGCCGGTGAAGGCTTCGTCCGGGTTGTCGACGATGGGGGTGATCCACACCGCGCCGAAACCGAGGTTGCGGATGTAGTCGGCATTGTCGAGCACACCACGGAAATCGCCACCGAGATAGCCGATGTTGCCGTCCACCTTGTCCGGGCATGGCACAGGAATATCGAAGGTACGGTGCTTGCCGCCCTGGTCGCGATGGTCGTTGGACGGATCGCCGTTGACGAAGCGGTCGGTGACCACGAAGTACACCGCGTCACTGGCGAACGGCTCGGTGGTACCAACATAGGCCGGGCGTGGCGCAGCCGAAGCATGGCCAGCGAACAGCACAAGGGATACAGCAGCAGACAGGGCACCACGCATCACACCACCTCCGGACGGGACGGAACCCGCAACACGCACAGACCGGCAATCAACAGACTGCAGCCACCCAGCACCAGGACATGCATCGGCTGGCCCCCCAGCCATGCGCGCAGGGCGAAACCGAGCGCGCTGGCCGCGACCAGCTGCGGGATCACGATGAAGAAATTGAAGATGCCCATGTACACGCCCATCTTCGCTGCCGGGACGCTGTCCGACAGCAGCGCATAGGGCAGCGACAGGATCGAGGCCCAGGCAAAGCCGACGCCGACCATCGACAGCAGCAGCCACTGCGGATCGTCAATGAACATCATCGAGATCAGCCCTGCCCCACCCAGCCACAGGTTGACCAGGTGGCTCCAGCGCAGGCCGATCGCCCGCACCATCGGCGGGATCAGCAGCGCGGCCAATGCGGCGAAACCGTTGTAGGCACCGAACAGCACGCCCACCCAGTTGGCACCTTCGTTGTAGGCCGCCGATTCGACATCGGTGGAGCCGAAATGCATGCCGGCTACTGCGCGCGTGGTGAAGATCCACATCGCGAACAGGGCGAACCAGGAAAAGAACTGCACCCAGGCCAGCCGGCGCATGGTGATCGGCATCGCGCGCAGGTCGCCGACGATGGCGGCCAGCATGTGTGTGCCCGGTAGTACCCGCGCCGCCGCCAGCAGCGCGCCGTAACCCGCGCACAGGCCGGCCAGCACGTACAGCATCTTGTCGCCGTGGCGCCACGCGATCAGTACCGCCAGCAACGCGCCGAGACCGAGCCACAGCGCAACCTGCGTCCACGGCGCGGGCCCGGTGACCGCGGTCCCGGCGTGATGCGCCGGTGGTTCGGCATCATCGAAGCTGGCCAGCTCGTCGGGCGAATACTCACGGGTGCTGACCACCGTCCAGGTGATCGCCGCCAGCAGCACCACCGCGCCGAAGTAGAACGCATAGCGCACGGTATCGGGTACCTCGCCCGCCGCTGCCGTGTTGGCAACGCCGAAGTGGGCCAGGATGAAAGGCAGGAAGCTGGCAACGATCGCGCCGACGCCGATGAAGAAGCTCTGCATGGCATAGCCCGCCGGGCGCTGCCGCGGTGCCAGCTGGTCGCCAACGAAAGCGCGGAACGGCTCCATCGACACATTGATCGAGGCGTCCAGCACCCACAGCGTGCCGGCCGCGATCCACAGCGTCGGCGAGTTCGGCATCACCAGCAGGGCCAGCGTGGTCAGCACCGCGCCGATCATGAAGAACGGGCGGCGCCGCCCCCAGCGTGTCCACGTTCGGTCGGACAGGTAGCCGATCACCGGCTGCACCAGCAGGCCGGTCAGCGGTGCGGCGATCCACAGTCCGGGCACCGCGTCCATGTCCGCACCCAGCGTTTCGAAGATGCGGCTGGCGTTGGCGTTCTGCAGGGCAAAGCCGAACTGGATGCCAAGGAAGCCAAAGCACATGTTCCAGATCTGCCAGAACGACAACTGCGGCTTTGCAGGACGGCTCATCGTGCGTCCTCTGCTGCCGCCACCGGCGCAATCTTCAGCGCCTGCACCTGGGCCTGGTTCAGCACGCCATCACGACCACCCTTGCCGCCGGTGTAATGCGCGAAGTGCTGCAGCGCGCTCATGTTGAAACCCTCTTCCAGCGTCACCGTGCAGCGGCCTTTGGGTACCGCCAAGGTTGCCGCGGTCGAGTCCTGCGCCGCCGCGCTGTGCGGCAGCGTTACCGTGTGCCGCTGCGGAGGGCCCTTGCACTGCACGGCCAGCTGCTTCACCGCCGCGGTCACACCGGTGTTGATCGGGCCGTTCGGGTTGCTGTACTGCAGGCGCAGGCGCACGTGGCCCGCCCTGGCTGCATTGAACTGCCATTGCCGGCTGCCCCGCAGCACCTGCTGCGGGCCGACGCAGACCATCGGGCTGTGCAGGGATTCCAGCGCACCTTCACGCCGGGTCAGGCTCAGGCAGTGCTGCAGGCCATCATCGCCGACGCGCACCTGGCCCTTGCTGGCCGTGGCCGCGACACCGTCCTGCCAGAGGACCTGGCCGGCAGCCACCGCGACCGACCAGCCCTTGCCACTGCGCTTTGCCTGCGGTGCCAGCGGCGTGGCCGGTGCCCGTGCATTGGCATCGGCACGCGGCACATCACGGCTCACGGCTGCCGGCGCAGCGACCAGCTGCACGGTGGTCGTGGTGCCGCGCGTACGCGTTTTTCCCGCGATCAACAAGCCAGCGCCCACCTGCTTCGGGCGCTCCAGCACATAGCGCTTGCCGCCCGCCTCCAGACTGATCCGCTTCTGCTTTCCGAACAGCTCCGGCACCAGCTCGGCCGGCAGCTTGGGCTGCACGCGACCGTCGTCCTGCACGCCGAACACGCCTTCGGTGACCATCGACAGATAGCCGGCCACCGACCACAGCTGGCGCTCGGAGTTGACCACCGGCCCGCTCAACGCACCTTCGTCCACGTGCACGGCCTGGCTGACCAGCTCGTAGTTCTCCATGTTGGAACCTGCCAGCGCCGCCCCTTGCATCAGCGAGCGGATCTCGGCAGCGATGCGCGGCGCATCGTCCACCTTGCGCGCCGCGCGCAGCGAGTACGCGCTGACGAACGGCCAGATCGCACGGTTGTGGTAGATCGGCTGCTGCGCTTCCTGCGGCCACACCACCGGGCTGCCGGCAGCGCCCATCGGATAGCCCGCCAGCGCACGACGCGCACGTTCAGTGGGCAGCACGTCGGCGAGGATGCCCAGCGACAGGCCGAGCAGATCGATCTTGGCGTACGGCACCGGGTGCGCCGCCTCGCCGATGTAGCTCATGTACTGGCCCATGTCTTCGCGCCAGAAGCGCGCGTCGATCTGCACCGCCAGTGCATCGGCCCAGGCCCTGTACTGCTCGCTGCGCTCGTCGCCCAGCTGCGCGGCCATCTGCTGCGCCAGGCGCAGCGCCTGGTAATGCAGCACGTTGGTGGACAGCGCGTAGGAATCACCGATGAAGCGCACGTCCTCGCGCGTCCAGTCCGGATAGGTCTGCTCGCGCCAGTCAAGGAACGAGGTCTCGCCGCGATACAGGCCCATCTGCGGGTCGAAGACCATCGCCCGGTCCTGCGCCAATGTGCGCTGCAGGGCCTGCCAGACCTGCTCGGCAAACGCAGGATCATCCAGCAGGTGTCGGGCAGCGAGGAACCACACCACGCGGTCGCTGCTGATCGGCCAGCTGCCACCGGAGCCGGTGTCCTGCGCCACGAACAGGCCGGGCGTATGCCCGTCGCGCGCAGCCGACAACTTGAACTGCAGCGACTGACGGGTGCGCTTCGGGTCCAGCTTCGCCAGCGCCAGATCGGCTGCAAAGCTGACGTCACGCGTCCACACATACGGCCAGCGCGCGCCGGTCTGGAAGCACTCGCACGGTACCGGACGGCCTTCGTCGAAGGCCGGATCGCGGATGGCATCCACCCGGTCCTGGTCCATTTCCTGCTGGGCCAGCGCGAACAGCGCATCGAACATCACGCTGCCGGTCTGGCTGCGCATGGGCGCGGCGGCGATGCGCACCTCACCCTTCGGTGCATGCAGCACGAAGCTGCCCTTGGCAGCGGATTCGGCGCGCGCCTGGCGGCCGTCGAATGTCAGGTCGGCCGCGTGCGCGGTCGTCCCCAGCGCTGCCCCCAGGGCAGCGGTCAGGCAAATGATCTTCAGCATCGAAGCGGCAGACCGGCTTGCGCCCGTCGACCTCCCTCCCTCTCTGCACCGTTGTGGGTCCGCACTGCCGTTGCCGGCGTGCGGGCGCGGCACCTCCCTCAAGGTGCCCTGGCCCCATGGTAGACGCGGGGCTGTCGACTGCGTCCAGCTGCATACGTATTCATGGCGTGCAGTACCGGCAGGCCTGCCGGGCTGGCTTATGGTCCGGGTCTGTCAACGGCGCCTTGGGAGGGGAAATGCCGACGTCACCCACAACGGTACGCGCAGTGTTCGCGCACGCTTTCGGCCTGGCCCTGCTGGGATGGGCCACGCTGGCACAGGCGGCACCGCAGATCGCCAGCGTCGAATCACCGGACAAGGTGCTGAAGGTCAGCCTGGTGCTGGACGGCGGTACCGCGCGCTACCGCGTCGAGCGCCTCGGCCAGACCGTGGTGGCCGATTCGAAGCTGGGTTTTGAACTGCGCGATGGTCGCCTCGACCGCGACTTCAGCCTGCTGGCGCAGGAACGGCGCAGTGTCGATGACAGCTGGGAACAGCCCTGGGGCGAGCGCCGGCTCACCCGCAACCACTTCAACGAACTGACCGTGCACCTGGCCGAAAGCACCGGCAGCAAGCGCCGGCTGGACCTGGTGTTCCGCGTCTACGACGACGGCCTGGGCTTCCGTTACGTATTCCCCGAGCAACCGAACCTGCGCGAAGCGATCATCGATGACGAGCTGACCGAGTTCGCCATCGCGCCGGAGTCCACCGCATGGTGGATACCTGCGGGCGAGCCGATCCATTACGAATACCTGTACCAGCGCACCCCGCTGCGCGAAGTGCCGCTGGTGCACACGCCGATGACCCTGCGCAGCCACGACGGCCTGCACGTGGCCATCCATGAGGCGGCACTGGTCGACTACGCGGGCATGTGGCTGCGCCGCACCGAGGGCCAGCGCCTGCGCGCCCAGCTTTCGCCTGCGGCCGAAGGCTGGAAGGTGCGCCGCGCCCTGCCCTTCGCCACGCCATGGCGCACCCTGCAGATCGCCGACCGTGCCGGCGGCCTGGTCGAGTCCGACCTGATCCTCAACCTCAACGAGCCCAATGCGCTGGGCGATGTGAGCTGGGTGAAACCGGCCAAGTATCTGGGCGTGTGGTGGTCGATGCACCTGGATGAAGAGAGCTGGGCCACCGGACCGAAGCATGCGGCCACCACCGCAAAGACGCGGAAGGTGATCGATTTCGCCGCCGCGCACGGCTTCCGTGGTGTGCTGGTGGAGGGCTGGAATCCAGGCTGGGACGGCAACTGGGTCGGCAACGGTTACGACTTCGACTTCACCCGCGCCACGCCGGATTTCGGCATCGAATCATTGTCGGCGTACGGGCTGAAGAAGGGCGTGCACCTGGTCGGCCACCATGAAACCGGCTGCGCGATCGAACACTACGAAGACCAGCTGGGTGCTGCGCTGGATCTGTATGCGCGGCTGGGCGTGGACCAGTTCAAGACCGGCTACGTCTGCGACGACGGCCAGGTTGATCGCCGCAATCCGGCCGGCGGCCCGCTGTGGCGCGAGTGGCACGACGGGCAGTTCATGGCCCGCCATCACCTGAAGGTGGTGCAGGAAGCCGCCCGTCGGCACCTGTCGGTGAACCCGCACGAGCCGATCAAGGACACCGGCCTGCGCCGCACCTACCCGAACTGGATTTCCCGTGAAGGCGCACGTGGCATGGAATACAACGCCTGGGGCCAGCCACCGAACCCGCCCGAGCATGAGGTCAACCTGGTGTTCACCCGCATGCTGGCCGGGCCGATGGATTACACGCCCGGCATCCTCAGCCTGAAGGGCCGCCACGGCCAGGCCATTCCCAGCACGCTGGCCCGCCAGCTGGCCCTGTATGTGGTGCTGTACAGCCCGATCCAGATGGCTGCCGACCTGCCCGAGCACTACCTGCAGCACCGCGAAGCGTTCCGCTTCATCGAGGACGTGGCGGTGGACTGGGAGCAGAGCCGCGTGCTCGATGGCGAGGTCGGCGACTACGTGACGATCGTACGCCGCGACCGCAACAGCCGTGACTGGTTCCTGGGCAGCATCACCGACGAGAACGGCCGCGTGCTGCCGGTGTCGCTGGGTTTCCTGGAGCCGGGCGTGCGCTACCGCGCCGAGGTCTACCGCGATGGCGATGGCGCGGATTTCCGCAGCAATCCCTTCGCCTTCAAGCGCGAAACACGCGTGGTCAGCAGCACCGATTCACTCACCCTGGTGCTGGCGCCGGGCGGCGGACAGGCCATCCGCTTCACCCCGCTGTGAATGCGCAGGTAGTGCCGGCCGCTGGCCGGCATCGTTGCGACGTGGATGGTTGCCGGCCAGTGGCCGGCACTACCGGAATGATGATCTGGAAGCGATTACAACCCTGCAAACGCCATTGAATACGTATGCAGGGTGATTCCCACGAAGAACGCGCTGCCTACCATAGCGGCGACGACAGCGGCCACCGCGTCGCACGTCCTCGACACCATCGGGACGACCACGAATCGCACTACAACATTGCCTGGGAGGGGAAAATGTTGAACCACAAGCGCAGTGCGCTGAGCATCGCGTTGGCCGTCGTACTGACGCCATCGCTGGCAGCAGCGCAGTCCACGCAGAGCACGGCAACCCCGCCAACCGGCACCGCCGCCACCAACCTGGACACCGTGCAGGTCACCGGCATCCGTCGCGGCATCGAAAGCGCCATCGCCACCAAGCAGGACGCCACCTCGGTGGTCGAAGCCATCTCCGCCGAGGACATCGGCAAGCTGCCCGACGTCAGCATCGCCGAATCTATCTCGCGCCTGCCTGGCCTTGCCGCACAGCGTGTGGCCGGTCGTGCGCAGGTGATCAGCGTGCGCGGCCTGTCGCCGGATTTCGCCACCACCCTGCTCAACGGGCGTGAAGTGGTCAGCACCGGCGACAACCGCGGCGTCGAGTTCGACCAGTATCCGTCCGAGCTGGTCAACGGCGTGACCGTGTACAAGACCCCCGATGCAGCGCTGGTCGGCCAGGGCCTGTCGGGCACCATCGACATGCAGACCGCACGTCCGCTCAGCTTCCCCGACCGCGTCATCGCCGTCAGCGGCCGCTACCAGAAGAGCTCGTTGGGCCGCGCCGCCGACACCGACCCGTACGGCAACCGCTTCAGCGCCAGCTACATCGACCAGTTCCTGGACAAGACCCTCGGCATCGCCATCGGCTACGCGCACAGCGACATGCCGATCCAGGAAAACCAGGTGGGCCTGTACGAGCCGTGGACCACCGAGCACACCACCAACGGCAACCGCCCCGGTGTTGCCGCTGGCACCTACTTCACCGACGGCATCAAGGCGCTGCGCCGCACCGGCAACAACAAGCGCGACGGTGTGATGGCCACGATCCAGTTCCGGCCGAACAACAGCTGGACCAGCACCTTCGACGCGTTCCACACCGAAGCAGAGCAGATCGACACCGCCAACCAGTTCGAGCTCAACCTCAGCAACTACAACGGCAACTACACCCCGGGCCTGCTGGTCAGCAACCCGCAGGTCAACGCCAATGGCACCTTCACCGGTGGCACCGCCAGTGGCGTGTACCCGCTGGTGCGCGGCATGTACAACAAGCGCAAGGACAAGATCGATGCGTTCGGCTGGAACAACGAGTTCACCTTCGGCAGCGTCAAGCTGGTCGCTGACCTGAACTATTCCAAGGCCACCCGCGACGAACTGAACCTGGAAAACAACCTGCAGCTGACCCCGATGCCGCAGCTGGATACGGTCGGTGTGCAGTTCCGCCAGGATGGCTTCTCGCAGATCAGCCCGGGCCTGGACTACTCCAACCCGGACGCGCTGTTCCTGACCAACACCATCTACGGTTCTGGTTACGGCAAGGTGCCGAAGGTGGAAGACCGCCTGAAGGGTGGCAAGCTGGCCGCGACCATCGCCCTGCCCGAAGCAATGGCGTCGTGGGCACCGGATCTGGATATCGGCGTGAACTATGCCGACCGCCGCAAGGTGAAGACCCAGTCCGAAGGCAACATCCTGCTGGGCGCGCAGGGCGATGCCAACATCGCATCGGATCTGCAGTACCGCCCGGTCAACCTCGGCTTCGCCGGCCTGGGCACCATCCCGGCCTGGAACGTGCCTGGCGCGGTCGGTCGCTACATGACCTTCAATCCGGTCGACAACCTGGACTACCTGATTCCCAAGTCGTGGACGGTGCAGGAAAAGATCACCACCGCCTGGGCGCGCCTGAACATCAACACCGACATCGGCGTGGTGGGCGTACGCGGCAATATCGGCGTGCAGATGCAGCACACCGACCAGAGCTCGGACTCGCGCTACTGGGACAGCTCGCAGGCGGCCGGCAACAACATCCAGCCCTACTCGGACGGCCGCAAGTACAACGACTGGCTGCCCAGCTTGAACCTGGCCTTCATGTTCCCGCATGAGCAGACCCTGCGTTTTGCCGCAGCCAAGCAGGTCGCGCGCCCGCGCGTGGACCAGATGCGCGCGGGCCTGGAGTTCGGCGTGGATACCGGTACCGGTCGCCCCGGCGGCAGTGGCGGCAACCCGTTGCTGGACCCGTGGCGCGCCACCGCACTGGACCTGTCCTATGAGAAGTACTTCGGCGAGAAGGCCTACGTGGCCGCCGCGATCTTCTACAAGGACCTGAAGAGCTACGTCTACACCCAGTCGGTGGACAACTACGACTTCACCGGCCTGCTGGGCGACTATGTGCCGCCGCCGGGCATGGTGGTGCCGGTGCTGCCCACCGGCACGTTCTCGACTCCGGTGAATGGCAAGGGCGGCACCCTGAAGGGCCTGGAGCTGACCGCGTCGTTCCCGCTGGAAATGCTGACCGACAGCCTGCGTGGCTTCGGCGTGCAGGCCAGCGCGACCTTCAACAAGAGCGACATCCAGATCCTGGATCCGGAAAGCGCGTCCAGCGTGGGCACCGACCCGATCAGCCTGCCCGGCCTGTCCAAGCGCGTGTACAACTTCACTGCCTACTACGAGCGTAGTGGCTTTGAAGCACGCGTGAGCCAGCGCCGCCGTTCGGACTTCATCGGCGAGATCGGCAACTTCAACGGCAACCGCACCCTGCGCTATGTCGTGGGCGAGAACGTGACCGATGCGCAGGTCAGCTACACCTTCAGCGACAGCAGCAGCCTGCGTGGGCTGACCCTGCTGCTGCAGGGAAGCAACCTGACCAACGAGCCGTACCGCACCTACGCCGGCACCAAGGATCGCCCGCTGGAGTACATCGAGTGGGGCCGCACCTACATGCTGGGCGTGAACTACAAGTTCTGAGGTAGCGCCGGGCCATGCCCGGCGACAGGACACAGGGAACAGGACCGGAAACCCGCTGCGCAGGCAGCGGGTTTTCCTTTGTGCGCACAACGCGATGGCCAGTGAAGCGTGATCGGTACGGCCCCATCCACGCATGCCGTGGTTCTCCCCCGCCGCATCGCAATCGATGCGTGCCGGGCATCCATTCGGCACCCCCCTGCTAGATCCACGCCCTGCGTGGATGTCCTGCACCGGAACCGCGCCCACAAAAAAGGGACGGGGCGCTTCGGCCCCGTCCCCGCAAGTACCGCCACCGGAGAAATCGGTCAGCTGCGTCGTGCGCAATACACCGCACGCGGCGGCAGCTGCAGTTCATTGCCCTGCACCGTCCCCGCATCCGGGCCCGGCACAGCCACCTGCTGCCAGTTGCCCGCCGGCAGCGGATGGCTCACCGCTTCGGCCGACAGGTTGAAGGCCAGCAGGAGAGTTTCATCTGCAAGCATACGCTCGAACAGCAGCACTGGCTCGGCACTGTCCAGGAACCGGATGTCACCGTGCAGCAGGGCCGGCTGGGTACGGCGCCAGGCCAGGAAGCTGCGGAAGGCCGACAGCACCGAATGCGGATCCTGCGCCTGCACCGCCACGGCCGCCGCCTGGTGCTCGGCCGGGATCGGCAGCCACGGCTTGCCGGTGGTGAAGCCGGCCAGCGGCGCGTCGATCCACGGCAGCGGCGTGCGGCAGCCGTCGCGCCCCTTGAAGTTGGGCCAGAAGGTGATCCCATACGGGTCCTGCAGCGCCTCGAACGGCACTTCGGCCTCGGCCAGGCCCAGTTCCTCGCCCTGGTACAGGCAGACCGAACCACGCAGTGAACACAGCAGCGCCACCAGCATCCGCGCCAGGCGAGGGTCGGCCGGATGGCCACCCCAGCGGCTGACCGCCCGCTCCACATCGTGGTTGGACACCGCCCAGCACGGCCAGCCTTCGGTCATCGCCGCTTCCAGGCGCGAAACGGTGTCGCGGATGTAGGCCGCGCTGTAATCGTTGACCAGCAGCTCGAAGCTGTAGCCCATGTGCAGGCGGCCATCCTGGGTGTATTCGGCGGTGGTCGCCAGCGAATCCTCCGAGGAGATCTCGCCCAGGCTCACCGCCCCCGGGTACTCGTCCAGCAGGGCGCGCAGCTGCTCCAGGAACGGCAGGTTCTCCGGCTGGGTGTTGTTGTAATAGTGGTACTGGTAGGCGTACGGGTTGTCCGCGCTGAAGCCGCGGCCGACGCGCTTGTCGGCCGGCTTGGGCGGGTTGTCGCGCAGCTGCGCGTCATGGAAGCAGAAGTTGATCGCATCCAGGCGGAAGCCATCCACACCCCGGTCCAGCCAGAAGCGCACGTTGTCCAGGGTCGCCTGCTGCACCTCCGGGTGGTGGAAATTCAGGTCCGGCTGGTCCACCAGGAAGTTGTGCAGGTAGTACTGCTCGCGGCGCGGCTCCCACTGCCAGGCACCGCCGCCGAACAGCGACAGCCAGTTGTTGGGGGGCGTGCCGTCTTCGCGCGGATCCACCCATACATACCAGTCCGCCTTCGGGTTGCTGCGGTCCTGGCGGCTCTCGCGGAACCAGGCGTGCTCGATCGAGGTGTGGCTGAGCACCTGGTCGATCATCACCTTCAGGCCCAGGCCGTGGGCCTTGGCCAGCAGCCGGTCGAAGTCGTCCAGGCTGCCGAACAGCGGATCGACATCGCGGTAGTCGGCGATGTCATAGCCGAAATCGGCCATCGGCGATCGGAAGAACGGCGAGATCCAGATCGCATCCACGCCCAGCGCGGCGATATGGTCCAGGCGCTGGATGATGCCGGGCAGGTCGCCTACCCCGTCGCCGTTGGCGTCGAGGAAACTGCGCGGGTAGATCTGGTAGATGACGGCTCCGCGCCACCATGGATAGTGCGACATCGACAGCCCCCCTCCGGGCATGCGGGACCCGCTGGAAGCGGGCCGAAAACCAACTCCCGCAAGCTTAGCGGCGGCCCACGACGATGGCGCTGCCTGCATACGTATTCACGCCAGACGCCACGCCCGGTGGCGCGCGGCGGTGGCCTGGCCCCCGGTTTCCTCCCCAATTCACAGGCAACGCCTATAATCAGGGATGAGCCTGAAAGCCTGATCGCATGACCATCACTGAAGACACCCGTCCCGCCCTGGGCCTGTCCCAGATCCAGTCGCTTGCCGCAGCCGACATGGCTGCCGTCGATGCCCTGATCCGCCGCCGGCTGTCCTCGGATGTGGTGCTGATCAACCAGATCGCCGACCACATCATCTCCGCTGGCGGCAAACGCCTGCGGCCGATGCTGGTGATGCTGGCCGGCCATGCGGTCGGCGGCGCCGGCCCCGAGCACCACCAGCTGGCAGCGATCATCGAGTTCATCCACACCTCCACCCTGCTGCACGACGACGTGGTGGACGAATCCAGCCTGCGCCGCGGCCGCAGCACCGCCAATGCGCTGTGGGGCAACGCGCCCAGCGTGCTGGTTGGCGACTTCCTGTACTCGCGCAGCTTCCAGCTGATGGTCGAGCTGGACCGGATGCCGGTGATGCAGATCCTGGCCGACACCACCAACCGCATTGCCGAAGGCGAAGTGCTGCAGCTGCTGCACGTGCACAACCCGGATACCGACGAAGCCGCCTACCTGCGCGTGATCGAGCGCAAGACCGCGGTGCTGTTCGCCGCCGGCACGCGCCTGGGTGCACTGGCCAGTGGTGTCGATGAAGCCACCCAGCAGGCCCTGTACGACTACGGCATGCACCTGGGCTACGCCTTCCAGATCGCCGATGACGTGCTGGATTACTCGGCCAACGCCGACGAGCTGGGCAAGAACCTGGGTGACGACCTGGCCGAAGGCAAGGCGACGCTGCCGCTGATCCATGCCATGGCCCATTCCGATGAGGCCACCCGCCAGCGCCTGCGCGCGATCGTGCAGAACGGTGACGCCTCGGCGATGCCGGAAGTGCTGGCGGCGATCCACGCCACGGGAGGTCTGGAATACAGCCGCCGTCGTGCCGAGGAATATGCAGAGGCCGCCGAACGGGCGCTTGACGGCCTGGGCGACAACGATGCGGTCGCCGCCCTGCGCGGCCTGGCCCGCTACGCGGTACAGCGTTCGCATTGATGGATTCGCCGGGCACGGCCCGGCGCTACCGCGCGCGATCTGGTAGCGCCGGGCCATGCCCGGCGGACACGGACCTGCAACAGCGGGTGGGTGCCGACCGTTGGTCGGCACACCTTTTCAACGCCTCTCGAACCGCTCCTCGAAGAACTCATCCAGTGCCTTCCAGGCGCGCTTGGCGGCGCGTTCGTTGTACTGGCAGCCCGGCGGGCTGTTGGCATCGCGCTCGGCAAAGCAGTGCACCGCACCGCTGTAGTTGGTGAACTCCCAGTCCACCTTGGCCGCATCCATTTCCTTCTGGAAACTGCCGATATCCTCGGCGGTCACGCTCTTGTCGTCGGCGCCGTTCAGCACCAGCACCGACGGGTGGCTGCCGCCGGCCTGCGCCGGCAAGGGCGAGCCGAGCCCGCCATGCAGGCTGACCACGCCCGCCAGCGGCGCGCCGGCGCGGGCCAGTTCCAGCACCGTGGTGCCGCCAAAGCAGAAGCCCACTGCGCCGATCCGGCTGGCGTCCAGCGGTGCCTCGCCCGCCTGCGCCTTCAGTACGTTGACCGCCTCCAGCGCCCGCGCCCGCAGCAGCGGCCGGTCATTGCGCAGCTTGGTCGCCACCGGTCCGGCCTCGGCATCGGTCTTCGGCCGCACGCCCTTGCCGTACACATCTGCCACCAGCACCACGTAGTCATCGCCCGCCAGCTGCTTGGCCTTCTCGATGGCCGATTCGTTCACGCCCTTCCAGTTCGGCACCATCACCAGGCCGGGACGCTTGTCAGCATCTCCATCGTCATAGACCAGCACGCCACTGAAGGTCGTGCCCTGGTGCTTCCACTCCACCGGCTGGGTCTTCATCGCCGCCCACGCTGGCATCGCTGCCAGCCCCAGTACCATCGCCACGCCGCAACGCCAACGGTTCATGCGCCTGCTCCAGAAAAAGGGGACGGAGGGGATTAAGCCGTAATCGCCCCTCCCGCGTCGCATTCTGCATTGGCGGCGTGACGCAGGTGTGGTTGGATACGACTTGATCCCCTCCGCTCCCTTTTCTGCATGAACCTTGTTGATCGCTTTCTGTCTGGATTGATCCCGCGGCTGCCCGAGGACGATGCCCCGCAATGGGCGTGGACCGAAGGCGCCAGCGAGGCCGACCTGCAACGGCTGCGCGCGCAGTGGCCGCAGGTGCCCGACAGCCTGGTCGACCTGCTTTCGCGCGTGGACGGCACGCACTTCCGCGACTATCCGAAGGGCGAGGTCTGCGTGCTGATGCTGGGCTCGGACGTGGGCGACTACCCGTACTACCTGCGCTCCATCGCGCAGATCTTCGCAGACCAGCAGCAATGGGACGACAGCATCCGTTCCATCTACGAGGAATGGCTGGAAGAAGAACCGGAGATCCTCGGTGCCGGCATCGATGCCGACCTGCCGATGAGCCGCCGCCTGTGCTTCTCGCACTGCATGAACAACGGCGGCACCTCGATGCTGTATCTGGATTTCGATCCCGCACCCGGCGGCAGCGTTGGACAGGTGGTGCGCTACCTGCACGACCCGGACAGCTACGCGGTCATCGCCCCCAGCTTCGATGCCTACCTGCAGCAGCTGATCGACCGCGACTACAGCTTCCTCGACGAGTAGATCCACGCCATGCGTGGATGAACTCCTCGCCGGCCGATGACCTCATGCCATGCGTGGATCAGGGCTTCACCCGCGCTCGATCCAATGCAACACCCCCGGTTCGAACGCAAGCAGATCGTCCACCGCCATCCGCGCGCGCGCCCAACACCGTTCCGGCGGCTTCGGCTGCCGGCCCCCCACAGCCCCAGCGTAGTCGCGCACCAGCAGGCCGATGCGCGCCGCTCCGGCATCCAGCAGGGCATCAATGCGCTGCAGCCACTGGCCGGCGTCTCCCAGGGCTCCATCGCGATGCACCTGCTGATCCTGCTCGCGCCGCGCCAACTGCTCGGCCAGCGCACGGGCGATCTTCGCCTCGCTCCAGCCCTTCCTGCGCCAGCGTTCGGCATCGTTCTTCCTTTCCCGCATCTTCCATGCCGATGCGAGTGCGGTGCCACAGTCGCAGTGGCCTGCGCTCAACCAGGGCTGCCAGCCCGGCCCCACGGCGGCACGCAGGCTGGGCGAATCCTGCGCGAACAGCCGTCGGCCGCTGCGCTCCATGATTGCGGAGCTTTCGGCGTCCGGAAACGAAGTGGGCAGGAACAGGGTGATAAAGGTGCACATAAGGCTCGCCGAATCCGTCCGGGTTTCCACACAGGGTAGATCCACGCCATGCGTGGATGAACTCCCGGGTCGCCTGCCACCGGCCGGCACGACCGTCAGGCGATCCCGATACCCGGAATCGCGCTGATCGTATCCGGGTCGAACCCGGCCAGCTCGGCGAAATGCCGCCCGCGCGCAACGTAATCGCGGTAGGCGCCATAGCTCGGCGCGCCCGGCGACAGCAGCACCACCCCACCCTGTTCGCCCAGTGCGCGACGCGCCAGCGACATCGCATCAGGCAGATCGGCAGCGGCATGCAGGCCGAAACGGCCGGCGTCGGCCAGCGGCTGCAGCATCGCGTGGATGCGCGGGCCGTTGCTGCCCATGGTCACGATCTCCACCGGCGGCACATCGTGCGCCATGTGCTGCATGAAATCAGTCCAGTCCAGGCCACGATCATGCCCGCCGACCAGCAACGCGATGCGCTGGCCGGCAAAGCACTCCAGTGCCGCCAGGCTGGCATGCGGCGTGGTGCTGATCGAATCGTTGACGTAGGTCAGGCCATCGGCCTGGCCGATGCGTTGCAGGCGGTTCGGCAGCGGCCGGAAATCCTGCACCGCCGGCGCCAGCGCCACGGCATCCAGGCCCAGTGCCTCCAGCGCGGCCAGCACCGCGCACAGGTTGCCGCGGTTGTGGCGGCCCGGCAGTGGCGTATTGCGGGTATCGAATACCGCCTGCCCGCCGCGATGCACGATGTCACCGCGCATGTGCCAGCCCTGCGGCTGGTTGAACCAGACCACCTCGCTGCCGGGCAGCGACAGCGCCGCCAGATGTGGGTCTGCGGCATTGAGCACGGCAACGCGCGGCGCGGCCCCGGTCACCAGCTGCAGCTTGTCTTCGATGTAGCGCTGTTCGCTGCCGTGCCAGTCCAGGTGTTCCGGGAACAGGTTCAGCACCACCGCCACCTGCGGGTGCGCACCACTGCGCGCGACCTCGCCGGTCTGGTAGCTGGACAGCTCCACCGCCCAGTACGCAGGCGCCGGTTGCGGGTCCAGCACTTCCAGCAGTGGCAGGCCGATGTTGCCGACCAGGCCGGTGCGATGCCCCGCCGCGCGCAGCAGGTGCGCGACCAGCGCGGTGGTGGTGCTTTTGCCCTTGGTGCCGGTCACGCAGATCGTGTCGCGCACGGTGCCATCGGCATCGGCATGTTCGGCAAACCACAACGCCGTGCCGCCGATGAAGCGGGTGCCCTGCTCCGCCGCCGCCAACGCGATCGGCAGGTACGGGCTGATTCCCGGCGACTTGATCACCACCTCGAATGCCGCCAAGGCCTCGGCCGACGGTTCACCACGCACGTCCAGCACGCCCTGCGTTTCCGCACGCGCGGCCGCGACCTCGCTGGCCGGGCAGAACAGGCTCAGGCCAAGCGATGGCAGGCGCGCGCGCAGCACCGCATACGCAGCACGCCCCTCACGTCCCCAGCCCCACAGCGCTACGCGCTTGCCTTCAAGCTGCGAAATCTTCACGCACCCGTTCCCACAGCGCCGCCGGAATACGATGTTCGCCCTGCAGCTGCATCAGCGGTGCAAGCTCCAGCTCGGCCGCATCCAGCTGCGGCTGGATTTCATTGCAGAAGCGCTTCACCAGCACGTCTTCCTTCCACTCCGGGCGCTGCGCCAGGGTGGCCATCGCCGCACGCGATTCGCGGCCTTCGCCCACGCATTCGAACGGCTTGTGGTCCTGGAATTCCAGCAGCGCGTCGAAGCCACCAGCCTGCTCGATGTCATCCAGCAGGTTGCGGCCGAAGATGCGCACCAGGCGGGTCTTGGGCATGAACGGGGCCAGCGCCAGGAACACGAAGTGGCACTTCGGGCAGACGCCGCACCAACGGTTCACCGGGCGCTCGCCAAGGATGTGGAAGTTGCGGTTGCAGCTGGAGAAATGCGCGTCGTAGAAATCGCTCTTGGCGAACTGGCGGGCCACCGCCAGCTCCGACATCGGCCGCAGCAGCGAGTAGTACTGCAGGTCGGCGGCCACGTACTTGCGCACGTGGTTGCCGAAGGCCTGCTCGCAGGCCCAGCCCTTGGACCACTGGTGGTTCACTTCACCGGTGCCCGGAATCTGGCTGCCGTAGCTGGCCGAGCGCTCGTTGGAGAACACCACCTGGTCCACACCGTGCAGCAGCGCAGCCAGCACCATGATCGCCGAGTTCACCACGGTCACCGGGATGTGCCCGTTCCATGCGCCCTGGCGGTTGAGTTCGAACAGTTCCGGCGCCAGCGCGCGGCCCAGGTTCAACGTCGGCAGCCCGGTGCGCTCGGCACAGGCACGGATCAACTGCGAACCCCCGATCCAGGTCACCGTCTCGTCCACGCCGGCGCGGCGCAGCGCTTCGATGCTGACCAGCGAATCCTTGCCGCCGCCGATGGCGACCAGCGCGTGCGATTGCAGGCCCAGCACCGGCGCCTGCACCGCCTCGCCCTGCACCGGCAGGCGGAAGCGCCCACGCAGGTTCAGGCCGTTGCGGTAGGCGAATTCGCCCAGGCCGTTGAGGTAGATGGTCTCCACCAGCGCTGCGGTATCGGCATCGATGCTGTAGCTGTCGATGCTGACCGTATCGGGCACGCCGGCCTTGTAGTAGCTCACGCCGGCAATCAAGTGCAGCAGCCGCAGCGCGCGCTGCACGGCATCGGCACGGGCCGGTTCCAGCACGAACGGGGCGCCGGGCACGGTAACGGTTTCCACCATTTCCGGGCCGTTATCGAAGGCGTAGACCAGCTTGGCCACGCCGGTGTCCGCAGCGAATTCGCAGCGGACGAAACGGAAGCGGGAAACCTGGTGTTTATCGAAAGCAGTCATGGTGAATCCAGTTCAAGCGCGGTCAGGCACGTGCCCGCGCGCAGGCGCGGGACGTGTCGGTGGGCGGGTGCAGGGCGCGGAAGGCGGCGATCATTCGATCACGTCTTCGCGCGGCATCGCCCGCTGGTTGTAGGTGTTGGACATCACATAGCCGTAGGCACCGGCGTCGGCGATCAGCATCACATCGTCCGGCGCGGTCGACACCGGCAGCTTGCGGCGCTTGCCGAACACATCGCTGGATTCGCAGATCGGGCCGACCACATCGAACGCCGCTTCGGCGTAACCGCCCTGGCGGCTGAGGTTCTCGATGTCGTGCCAGGCGTCGTACAGGGCCGGGCGCATCAGCGTGTTCATGCCGGCATCCAGGCCGACGCGGCGCACGCCGTCCTTCTCCACCACCTGGGTGGCGTGGGTCAGCAGCACGCCCGACTCGGCCACCAGGAAGCGGCCCGGCTCGATCGCCAGGCGGAACGCCGGATGCAGCGCCTTGACCTCGGCCAGGCCCTCGGCCCAGGCATCCAGGTCGAACGGTTCATCTTCCTCGCTGTACGGGATCGGCAGGCCACCACCGATGTCGATGGTGTGCACGCTGCCGATGCGGCGCGCGAAGCCTGCCAGCTCATCGCACATCAGGCGCCAGTGCTGGGCGGTTTCCACGCCGCTGCCAAGGTGCGCATGCAGGCCGACCACGCGGGTGCCCAGCTCGGTGGCCGCGCGCACGAACTCGTCCACGCGCGCGATCGGCAGGCCGAACTTGGATTCCTTGCCACCGGTGCGGACCTTGGCGTGGTGGCCTTCGCCACGGCCCAGGTCCACGCGCAGCCACAGTTCGCGGTTGCGGAACAGGTCCGGCCAGCGTTGCAGGGCTTCGACGTTGTCGACAGTGACGGTCACGCCCAGCGCGAAGGCCGCTTCGTACTCGCTGCGCGGGCAGAAGCTGGGGGTGAACAGCACGCGCTTGGGCGACAGTTCCGGAATGGCCTGGAACACATGCTTCAGCTCACCGTGCGACACGCACTCCAGGCCGAAACCTTCGGCCTCCAGCAACTGCAGGATGGCCGGATGGCTGTTGGCCTTGATCGCGTAGTAACGCTGGTCGATCGGCTTGATCGCCGCCAGCGCGCGGGCACGCGCCCGCACCGTCGGCAGGTGGTAGACGTAGCGCGGGGTGCCGGCATCGGCCAGCTGCAGCAGGTGCGCACGCTGGCCGCGCCACCACGGCGTACCACGCGGACGCACGGTGCCGGCGATTTCGCGCCAGCGCGGGCCGAACACTTCGGTCTCTTCCACCGGCATCGCGCCGCTGTCGATCAGTTCGGCGTGCAGGATCGGCAGCAGGCCATCGGCATCGGCTTCGTCGATGACGAAGGTCAGGTTCAGGTCGTTGGACGACTGCGAAATCATGTGCACGCGCTCACGACCGAAGGTCGCCCACACGTCCGACAGCTTGTGCAGCAGCGAGCGCATGCCCAGGCCGACCAGGGTGATCGCCGCACACGGCACGATCACCTTGACCTTGCAGATCTGCGACAGGTCGGCCGACAGCGCGGCCAGCACATCGGTGTTGACCAGGTTCTCGGACGGATCCAGCGATACGGTGACGTTGGTCTCGGCCGAACCGATCAGGTCCACCGACAGGCCGTGCTTCTTGAACAGGCCGAATACATCGGCGAGGAAGCCGACCTGCTGCCACATGCCGATGCCTTCCATCGACACCAGCACGATGCCGTTGCGGCGGCTGATTGCCTTCACCCCGGGCACCGGCGCGGCATTGCCGTCGATGCTGGTACCCGGCAGCTCCGGGCGCTCGGTATCGAGGATCGCCATCGGCACGCCCGCATCGCGGCACGGCTTGATCGAGCGCGGGTGCAGCACCTTGGCACCGGTGGTGGCGATTTCCTGCGCTTCGTAATAGTCCAGGCGGGTCAACAGGCGCGCGTCCGGCACGTCCCTGGGATTGGCGCTGAACATGCCTGGCACATCGGTCCAGATCTCCACGCGGCTGGCGCCGAGCAGCGCACCGAAGTACGCCGCCGAGGTATCCGAGCCGCCGCGGCCGAGGATGGCAGTGCCACCGTCGGCGTGACGCGAGATGAACCCCTGGGTGATCAGCAGGCGCGTGGGCTGCGCGCGGAAGCGCTGCGCCCATTCCGCATCGGCACGCCACTGGCAGTTCACCGACAGGCGCTGCGACCAGTCGCTCTGGTTCGGCTGCGGCGGCAGCGCGTCCAGCCACTGGCGCGCATCCATCCAGCCGAAATCCAGGCCGCTGGCACGCAGGTAGGCCGCGCCCAGGCTGGAAGACAGCAGTTCACCCTGGCCGAGCACTTCGGCCTGCCAGTCCAGAGGACGGCTGGGCGCACGCGGGTCGTCCAGCAGGCCCTGCAGCGCGGCCAGCCGCTCGGCCAGCACCTCCGCGCCCAGCCCCAGCTCGTCCAGGAAGGCCTGGTGGCGTTCCACCAGCGCCGCCACGCGATCGCGGCTGTCCGGCGCGCCATCGGCAATCGCGGTCAGTTCATTGGTGACCCCGGACAGCGCCGAAACCACCACCAGAACGCGCGAACCGGTCTCTTCGGCCCGTTTTTTCGCCAGCTTCCCGATCGTGTCCCAGCGGTGGCGACGCGACACCGAGGTGCCGCCGAACTTCAGTACGATCCAACGATCGACAAGGGGGGAAGCTGACATGGATAGGCTATGTGTAATGTGGGGAAGCCGCCCGAGGGGGCGGAACCTTCGATTCTAAGCCCAATACACCCGTCAATGACCGCCTACCGCTACCTGCAGCTCGATGTCTTCGCCCACCAGCCCGGTACCGGCAACCCGCTCGGTGTCGTGTTCGACGCGGATGGACTGTCCACCGACCGCATGCAGGCCCTGGCCGCCTGGCTGAACCTGTCCGAGACCGTGTTCTTCCTTCGCCCCACCGCTGCCGGTGCCGACTACCACGTGCGCATCTTCACCCCTGCCAGCGAGCTGCCCTTCGCCGGGCACCCCAGCGTGGGCGCCGCCTGGGCTGCGGTCACCTGCGGCCTGGTGCAGCCACGCGACGCGGCCCTGGTGCAGCAGTGCGCGGCCGGCCTGCTGCCGGTGCAGGTCACCGGGCCGGCCAACGCGCCCACCATCCGCCTGGCGAGCCCAGCGGCACGGCCGCTGCCGGCTCTGCCAGGCTACATTCCTGACGCCCTGCGCGCTGCTGCCGCCGAGGGCCAGCGCGCCGAGCTGTGGGACAACGGCCCGCGCTGGTGGCTGCTGCCGCTGCGTGACGCCGAGGCCGTACGCACGCTGGCACCGGACATGGCGGCCCTGCGCGACTGGAGCATTGCCACCGACGCGCTCGGCATCGCCGTGTTCGCGCTCGAAGCCGATACCGGGCACGACCTGGTGGTGCGCGCGTTCTGCCCCGCCGATGCGCCCAACGTGCCGGAAGACCCGGTGACCGGCAGCGCCAACGCGCTGATCGGCGCCTGGCTTCGGCAGCGCAATGCCCTGCCCGGCGAGAACCGGACCTATGTGGCCAGCCAGGGCCGCGAGGTTGGCCGCGACGGCCGCGTCCAGGTCACTGTGGATGCGCAGGACACGGTGTGGATCGGCGGCCAGGTGCAGCTGGTGATCGACGGCAACATCACCTGGTAGCGCCGGGCCACGCCCGGCGGCCTGCCGCGCTGCGCGCTCGCGGGGCATGGCCCCGCGTTACCCTATGCCGCCTGTTTCCTGGAGTTCCTGCCCGATGACCACCCGCCGCTTCCTGCAGCTGGATGTGTTTTCCCCGCGCCCGGGCGCCGGCAATCCGCTGGCCGTCGTGCTCGATGCCGAAGGCCTGGACGATGCGACGATGCAGGCCATCGCCCGCTGGACCCGCCTGCCCGAAACGACGTTTGTGTTCCCGGCACAGACGGCCGGCACCAGCTATCGGCTGCGCATGTTCAGCCCGCAGAAGGAAGTGCCGTTCGCCGGCCATCCGAGCGTCGGCACCGCCCACGCGGTGCTGCAGGCGGGCCTGGCCATGCCGGTCGACGGGGTACTGGTTCAGGACGGCATCGCCGGTGCGCTGCCACTGCGCGTGACCGGCGAAGGCGCGCAGCAGCGCATCGCCATCCGCACGCCCCGTGCGCAGCTGGCCGAGATCGCCGCCACCGATGACCCACGCCTGCAGGCCGCATTGCGCACCTGGCCGCTGGGTTCGCTGCCGCCGGCCCGCATGCAGGGTGGCCGCAGCTGGTGGGTCGTAGAGGTCGAGGATGAGGCAGCGTTGCGCGCCCTGCACCCGGACTGGGATGCGATCGCCACGCTGGCTGAATCGACCGACAGCATGGGCGTGTTCGCCTATGCCTTTGCCGATGGCAGCGAAGGTTACGACCTGGCCGTGCGCGCTTTCGTCGGCAATGGGCGCCGCTTCGAGGATGCTGCTTCTGGCGCGGCCAACGCTGTACTGGCGGCCTGGCTGGACCTGCGCGACGCCCTTCCGCGCGGCCGCCAGCCCTTCGACGTCAGCCAGGGACGCGAAGTCGGCCACGATGCGCGGCTGACGCTGCTGGTCGATGAAGAGGGCGAGGTCTGGTCCGGCGGCCAGGTGCAGACGGTGATTTCCGGCACCATCGATTGGTGAACGCAAGGCGGTAGAGCCGGCCGCTGGCCGGCTGCCACCTTATACCCGGTTTCATGTGGTTGCCGGCCAGCGGCCGGCACTACCTTCTCAGCCCAGTTCGGCTTCCAGGCTGATCGGTACCGCGCTCAGCGCCTTGGAAACCGGGCAGTTCTGCTTGGCGTCATCAGCGATCGCGCGGAACTGCGTCGCCTCGATTCCCGGCACCACCGCCTTCACTTTCAGCCGGATCTGCGACAGCTGCGGGCCGCCTTCCATCGACAGATCGACCTTGGCTTCGGTATCCAGCGAGGTCGGGGTAAAGCCTGCCTCGCCGAGCTTGGCCGACAGCGCCATGGTGAAACAACCGGCGTGCGCGGCAGCGATCAGTTCTTCGGGATTGGTGCCCTTTTCATCACCGAAACGGCTGTTGAAGCCGTAGCGGGTCTTGTCCAGAAGACCACTCTGCGGCGTGCTCAACTGGCCCTTGCCCGACTTCAGGTCGCCTTCCCAATGCGCGGTAGCGTGTCGCGAGATTCCCATGTCCTGCTCCGTTGTGGCTGTGATGAACCAATACCCTGGCACGCGCCGCGTTAGCCCTGCGTCGCCCCGCCGCATGCGGCGCGCCTGTCCCGAGCCAACGACTGGACACTTCTTCGCCAGCACTCTGGCGATTTCCCCCTTGTTTTCAGTCATTTCGCCCATCCAGTCGAAATCACCGACACTGCGGTGCAGCGCACCACCGCACCCGCTCCCCCTACTGCCGGCCATGTACTGAATCGGCCTGGATATGAAAAAACATGCACTTTCAGCACTCCGGGCTATTGGCGGCGCCCAAGAGTTGCCCTACATTGCGCTTGCCGACGGGGTTCGGCGCCGACCAAACAACCAACCGTTCACGGAACAGGAAACCATGGCAAAGACCGCTAAGAAGGCTGCCCCGAAGAAGGCAGTGAAGAAAGTCGCGACGAAGGCAGCCGCCAAGCCGGCCGCTCCGAAGCCGATCAAGGAAGTGCTGACCAAGTCGGGCCTGGTTGCACACATCGCTGAAGTCTCCGGCGTTGTCGCCAAGGACGTCCGCGCTGTGCTGGCCTCGCTGGAAGGCGCTGTCGCTTCCTCGGTGCACAAGAAGGGCGCCGGCTCGTTCACCCTGCCGGGCCTGCTGAAGATCACCACCGTCAATGTGCCGGCCAAGCCGAAGCGCAAGGGCATCAACCCGTTCACCAAGGAAGAGCAGTGGTTCGCCGCCAAGCCGGCCACCACCAAGCTCAAGGTTCGCCCGCTGAAGAAGCTCAAGGACGCTGCGCTCTAAGCGCGCGCCCTGCAGCGGGTACCTGACGGGACGGCCTTGGCCGTCCCGTTTTTTTTGCCGCGCATCCGCGCTCGCTCTGCAGTAGATCCACGCCATGCGTGGATGCCGTCCACTGCGCCCCCGCAACACAGCGTTTCCCGCGCCCACGCAATTTCCCGCACAGGCCCGCCGCCCATGGCCGCGCCGCTGTTTTTCCAGCGCAGGAACGAACCGGGTGGAACACTGCGTGCAGCGCCGGCCATCGCCGCCGGCCGACGCCTTGCCTATGGTGGTCCCATTCCTCCCCACCAGCGCGAGCACCCCCATGGCCAGCCCTTCCACCCGCTACCGGATCTCGGTGACCCCGATCGAAAAGGACGGGCACCAGTGCACCGGGCGCTGCACCATCGAACTGGAGCACCGCGCCAGCCGCGACCTGATGCGCCTGCTGGAATCGGCCCCGCGCACGGCAGGCCTGAGCGGCGACGAACGTGCCACCCTGGTGGTGGCCACCCAGCTGCTGCGTGACATCGTGCAGCGCCATGCCGACACCGACGGCCATGCACTGGCAGCGGTCGCCGCGCAGGTCCTGCCGGCGCTGGACGCGCTGGAACAGCTTCCCTCTTCGCGCTGACCACTTCGCGCTGAGCGGCCCCCGGCCGCTACACTGGCGCCTTCCAGGTCGCCTCGGGGAGGAGGCAGACATGCGCGGCTTTATTGCCTTGCTGATCCCGCTGCTTGTGGCGGGGTGTTCCAATCCGGCGCCCCCGGCCGATGACACAGGGCGCGACGCGAGCGCCTCCACAACGGCCCCATCGGTGCCAACGACGAAAGCGGCACCGCAGGCGGCTACCGTTGACGCGATCGCCATCGATCCGCTGTATGGCGCCGTTGCCAACGGCAGCGAAACGCCCGCAGCGATGCTCAACCGCTACATGCTGGATCTGCTCAACCGCAACACATCGCGCAGCGATGCGGCCTGGGCCTATGCCCCCGCCGACCCGCGCCGTGCCGACGATGCCGTGCTGCGCCTGCTGCCCGACGTGCGCAACCTGCGCCTGGACAGTGACGTGGCGTTGCCCCGCGACGATGGGCAGCCGCCACGCCTGCTGGAGGTGCCAGTGAAGATCCGCGCGGTGACCGCCAACGGCACCTTCCGCTACCACGGCTGGTACCGCGTGCAGCCCAGCGCCAATGGCCGCAGCTGGCAGATCCAGTCGGCCAGCCTGCAACCAACGCTGGACTGAACCGTTGCAACCGTGTGTACCCGCGATTCAGCGGGCAAAGCTACTCTGTAGGCCTCTTGGATCCTTCTTCCGGTCACCGCCATGCGCCTGCGTTCCCTGATGACCCGCCTTGCCGCCTCGACCGTGCTGATTGCTGCCGCGATCGGTGCGCAGGCCGCCCCTTCGATCTCCGGTCGCGAACTGGCGGTTGGCGCCAGCGACGTGCAGCAGTATCTGGACGGCAGCTTCCCGCGCACGCAGGACGCGCTGGGCGGCCTGATCGCGCTGACCATGAGCCACCCGCAGCTGAGCCTGCCCGCAGGCGAGCGCTTGAACCTGGGCATGGACGTGGCGTTGGCCACCGCCGGCGGCAACCCGGCCAAGCTGGGCACGGTGAAGCTCAGCAGTGGCCTGCGCTATGACGCGCAGACCCAGGGCTTCCACCTGCAGCAGCCAAGCGTGGATGACTTCACCCCGGCCAGCCAGGGTGGCCGTCTCGATTCACGGACCCGTGGCCTGCTGAACGCATGGCTGAGCGACTACGCCCAGCGCGAACCGATCTACAAGCTGGACCCGGCCGTGGCCGGACTGCTCGGCGCCCTGCAGGTGCAGTCGGCACAGGTGAAGAACGGCAAGCTGGTGGTGACCTTCAACCAGAACCTGGGCGACCTGGTGCCGGCGGGCATCCTCGGCAAGTAAGCCCCCGCCAAATACGGTAGCGCCGGGCCATGCCCGGCGGCTTCTGCCCTTTCCGCGCTTCGCGCTCGCCGGGCACGGCCCGGCGCTACCGCATCACAACATCACGCCGCCAGCGCTTTCACCACCGCCTCGCTGAAGGCTGGAATGTCATCGGGCTTGCGGCTGGTGATCAGGTTGCCGTCCACCACCACTTCCGCGTCGCGCCAGCGCGCGCCGGCATTGGCCAGGTCCTGCTGCAGCGACGGCCACGAGGTGACCTCGTGTCCCTCCGCCAGCCCGCTGTTGATCAGCAGCCAGGGGCCGTGGCAGATCGCCGCCACCGGCTTGCCGGCACCGGCCATGCTGCGGATGAAATCCAGTACTGCTTCATTGGTGCGCAGGGTGTCCGGATTGATCACGCCACCGGGCAGCACCAGCGCATCGAAACGGCCGGCGTCGGCGCCATCCAGTGGTTGATCCACGGCGACCGAATCACCCCAGTCCTTGTCCTTCCAGCCCTTGATGCTCGCCTCCTTGGCCGGCGACACCACGCTCACGCGCGCGCCCTCCGCTTCCAGCAGGTGCTTGGGCTCGATCAGTTCGGACTGCTCGAAACCATGCGTGGCGAGGATGGCGATCTGTTTGCCGCGTAGACGCTGTGCCATGTCGTGCTCCAGATAGGGGGGAGCGCACAGGGTGGCCGAGTGGCCCTTGAACGGCGGTGACCCTCACGTGCACGGCAGGTGGAGAATCGCTCGGATAGCGCCGGGCCGTGCCCGGCGGCTTCTGGTTCCGCCCGCGCTTCGCGCTCGCCGGGCATGGCCCGGCGCTACCGGATCAGCGCTTGGGCTGCAGCATCGTGCCGGTGCACTTGGGCGAGCCACAGCGGCACTCCCAGATCTTCTTCAGCTTGGCCGTGTGGCGCTCGGCCAGGGTGATGCCGTAGTTGTAGGTCAACTCTTCGCCCGCCTTGATATCGCGCAGCGCCTCGATGAAGACCTTGTCGCCGCGGCTGTCACCGTCTTCGTCTTCCTCGATCACCGCCTCGCAGTTCGGGTCGCAGCTGTGGTTGATCCAGCGCGCGTCGTTGCCCTTGTAGTTGGCATCGATCACCCAGTCGTCGTTGAGGGTGAACAGGAAGGTATGGCCGCTTTCCACGTCGCCACTGTCATCGGCATCGACATCGCCGTGGCTGCGCAGCAGGCCCTTGTACTGGATCACGCGCTCGCCCTGCTTGATCGGGGCCACGGAAAACACACCGTTGCCGTGGATGGCGGACTTGCGGGCTTGGATCTTCTTGGGCATCGGCAAGAGACGTTTGCAGCGGAAGGAACGTTGATTCTCGCCCATTCCGGGTGATTGCGAAAATCACCCCCATGCCGCAGCATGTCGCCCCGATGGCGGCCCTTGGCGACTGCCCTCCGGCCGGGCCCAAGCGCCCGCTGAATGGCCGGGTTGGATGCCGGCGAATAAAAGCGTACAATTTCAGTCCGCTTTAAGAACCACTCGCATCCCATGTTGCGCGTCACCAAGCTCACCGATTACGCCACCGTCGTACTGACCGTACTCGCCGCCCGTCCGGGCGAAGTGCTCAGTGCCACCGAGCTGGCCGAATTCACCGGTCTGGAGCCGCCCACCGTCAGCAAGGTGCTCAAACCACTGGCCCAGGCCGGCCTGGTCGAAGGCCTGCGCGGCGTCCGTGGCGGTTACCGGCTGACCCGCCCATCGATCGAGATCTCGCTGTTTGAAGTGGTTGAAGCCATGGAAGGGCCGTTGGCCCTGACCGAGTGCAGCCACGACCACCACCAGTGCGGCATGGCGCCCAAGTGCGGTGCGCGCAGCAGCTGGCGGCTGATCAACGACGTGGTCTCCGAGGCCCTGCGCGATGTCAGCCTGGCGCAGATCCTGCCCCCTCTTCCCCTTGTCGACGAAGAACAGCGCCGCACCATCGCTGTCGACGTCGTCTCCTGATCCGTAGGCAGCCCCCCATGGCCACCGAAACCATCGAAACCGTCGCCAGCGACGACACCCCCAACCGCGAGATCCATGAGCAGCTCGGCCGCAAGTATTCGGCCGGCTTCATCACGGACATCGAGTCGGACTCCCTTCCCGCCGGCCTGGACGAGGACACCATCCGCGCCCTGTCGGCCAAGAAGGAAGAGCCGGAATGGATGACGCAGTGGCGCCTGGACGCCTACCGCCACTTCCTGACCATGCCGATGCCGAACTGGGCCAAGCTGCAGATCGCCCCGATCGACCTGCAGGCGCTCAGCTACTACTCCGCGCCGAAGGGCCCGAAGTACGCCTCGCTGGATGACGTGCCCAAGGAACTGCTGGACACCTACGACAAGCTGGGCGTGCCGCTGCACGAGCGCGCCAAGCTGGCCGGCGTAGCGGTGGACGCGGTGTTCGACTCGGTGTCCGTCGGTACCACCTTCCGCAAGGAACTGGCTGAAAAGGGCATCGTGTTCTGCTCGATGTCCGAAGCCATCAAGGAGCACCCGGAACTGGTCAGACAGTATCTGGGCACCGTGGTGCCGGTGGGCGACAACTACTTCGCCGCACTCAATTCGGCGGTGTTCTCCGATGGCAGCTTCGTGTTCATTCCCAAGGGCGTGCGCTGCCCGATGGAACTGAGCACCTACTTCCGCATCAACGCCGGCCACACCGGCCAGTTCGAGCGCACGCTGATCATCTGCGAAGAGAAGGCGTACGTGTCCTACCTGGAGGGCTGCACCGCGCCGATGCGCGATGAGAACCAGCTGCATGCGGCGGTGGTCGAGCTGGTGACGCTGGACGATGCCGAGATCAAGTACTCCACCGTGCAGAACTGGTACCCGGGCGATGAGAACGGCGTCGGCGGCATCTACAACTTCGTCACCAAGCGTGCCGAATGCCGTGGCGCGCGCAGCAAGGTCACCTGGACCCAGGTCGAGACCGGCTCGGCGATCACCTGGAAGTACCCGTCCTGCGTGCTGCTGGGCGACGACTCGGTCGGTGAGTTCCACTCGGTGGCACTGACCCACCATCGCCAGCAGGCCGACACCGGCACCAAGATGATCCACGTCGGCAAGCGCACCAAGAGCAAGATCATCAGCAAGGGCATCAGCGCCGGCCGCGGCCAGAACACCTACCGCGGCCTGGTGAAGGTGGACCGCAACGCAGACGGCGCGCGCAACTACACCCAGTGCGATTCGCTGCTGATCGGCAAGCAGTGTGGCGCCCACACCTTCCCCTACATCGAGGTGAAGAACCCGGGCGCCACCGTCGAGCACGAGGCCACCACCTCGAAGATCTCCGACGACCAGCTGTTCTACTGCCGCGCCCGTGGCATCAGCCAGGAAGACGCGGTGTCGATGATCGTCGACGGCTTCTGCAAGCAGGTGTTCCGCGAACTGCCGATGGAATTCGCGGTGGAAGCCAAGAAGCTGCTGGAAGTCTCGCTGGAAGGTTCGGTGGGCTGATCGCCCGCCCTGCGCCCTCGCACAACGCATTCTCTTTACCGGCGGGCCCCGGCCCGCACCACGGAAACCCCCACCATGCTGAAGATCGAAAACCTCCACGCCCGCATCGGCGACAAGGAAATCCTCAAGGGCCTGTCCCTGGAAGTGAAGCCGGGCCAGGTGCACGCCATCATGGGCCCCAACGGCGCCGGCAAGTCCACGCTGGGCAATGTCCTGGCTGGCCGCGACGGCTATGAGGTCACCGAAGGCAGCGTGCAGTTTGAAGGCGTCGACCTGCTCGACCAGGACCCGGAAGCGCGCGCCGCTGCCGGCCTGTTCCTGGCATTCCAGTACCCGGTGGAAATCCCCGGCGTGAACAACACCTACTTCCTGCGCGCCGCGCTGAATGCACAGCGCAAGGCGCGCGGCGAGGAAGAGCTCGATTCCATGCAGTTCCTCAAGCTGGTGCGGCAGAAGCTGGCCGTGCTGCACCTGAAGGACGAACTGCTGCACCGTGGCGTCAACGAAGGCTTCTCCGGTGGCGAGAAGAAGCGCAACGAGATCTTCCAGCTGGCCGTGCTCGAGCCGAAGCTGGCGATCCTGGACGAAACCGATTCGGGCCTGGACATCGATGCACTGAAGAGCGTGGCCGACGGCGTCAACGCGCTGCGCAGCGCCGACCGCTCGTTCCTGGTCATCACCCACTACCAGCGCCTGCTGGACTACATCAAGCCGGACGTGGTGCACGTGCTGGCCGATGGCCGCATCGTCAAGAGCGGTGGCCCGGAGCTGGCGCTGGAACTGGAAGCGCACGGCTATGATTTCCTGAAGGACCGGGTCGTGCCCGAGGCGGCAGTCTGATGAGCGCCCTGCTCGACTCCATGGCCCAGGCCTTCTGCGGCAGCGATGCGCGCCGCGAAGTGCTCGACAGCGTGCTGCGCGACGGCCTGCCCGGCGCACGCAGCGAAACCTGGAAGTACACCTCGCTGCGCCAGCTGGAGCGTCGCAGCTTTGCGGCCGCACCGTTGGCCCCGGCGCTGCTGGATGCCGCCGCGCTGGAGGACATCCCGGCACCGCGCCTGGTGTTCGTCAATGGCCGCCTCAACGACGCGCTGAGCGACGTGCAGGGCCTGCCGGCCGGCGTGCAGCTGGAAACGTTGTCTTCTGCACTGGCCGCTGGCGAGGACGCCGTGCGCTTCCTCGGCCGCCGCTACGATCGCAGCGACGATGTGTTCGCCCGCCTCAACGCCGCCCTCGCCGATGAAGGCGTGGTGCTGCGCGTGGACGACGGCGTGCAGGTCGAGGTGCCGCTGCAGCTGGTATTCGCCAGCGTGGCCGGCGACACCGACCTGGCCTGGCACCACCGGCACCTGATCGAACTGCGTGCCGGCGCCAGCCTGGGCGTGGTCGAGCACCGCTTCAGCGTCGGTGATTCGGCGCATCTGGACAACACGGTACTGCACGCCCACGTCGCCCGCGATGCGGTGCTCAAGCACGCCCGCGTGCAGGCCGGCAGCGCGCGCCAGACCAGCTTCCTGCGCACCGACGCGGTGCTGGCCAAGGACGCGCAGTACCACCGCGTGGACCTGGAGCTGGGCGCCGCGCTCAGCCGCCATGAGCTCAACGTGCGTCTGGAAGGCGACAACGCCCAGCTGACTGCCAATGGCGTGCTGCTCGGCAACGGCCGCCGCCACGTCGATACCCGCCTGGGCATCGACCACATCGCCCGCGACACCAGCGCCGAGCTGCAGTGGCGTGGCGTGGCGGCCAACCGCAGCCGCGTGGTGTTCCATGGCGGCATCCAGATCCGTGCCGGTGCCGATGGCACCGACGCCAACCTGTCCAACAAGAACCTGCTGCTGTCGGCCGACGCCGAGATCGATACCCAGCCGACGCTGGTGATCGACGCCGACGAAGTGAAGGCCGCACACGGTGCCACCGTCGGCCAGCTCGACGCCAACGCGCTGTTCTACCTGCGCTCGCGCGGCCTGCCGCAGGCCCAGGCGCAGGCGCTGCTGAGCGCCGCGTTCTGCCACGAGCCGCTGAGGGTGCTGCCCGAAGCGCTGCGCGAACAGCTGGCACGCCGGCTGGACAAGGCGCTGGCTGAGGCGGGCGTGGCATGAACCTGTCCACCCCGCGACCGATCGAAGCACCCGCCGACGCCCCCGACTGGGCGCGCGTGCGCCTGGACTTCCCGCTGCTGATGCGCGAAGTGCACGGCAAGCCGCTGGTCTATTTCGACAACGCCAACACCGGCCAGAAGCCGGTGCAGGTGATCGGCGCGGTGGACGAGTTCTACCGCCGCTACAACGCCAACGTCAGCCGTGCCGTGCATGCGCTGGGTACCGAGGCCACCGACGCCTACGAAGGCGCACGCAACAAGCTGGCCCGTTTCCTCAACGTGCGCAGCAACGACCTGGTGCTGTGCAGCGGCACCACCTTCGCGATCAATCTGGTTGCCTACTCCTGGGCCCTGCCCCGGCTGAAGGCCGGCGACGTGATCCTGGTGTCGCGCATGGAACACCACGCCAACATCGTGCCGTGGCAGCTGGTCGCCCAGCGCACCGGCGCGACCATCCGCGTGGCCGAGATCACCCCCGACGGCGCGCTGGACCTGGACGCGCTGCGCGCGGCGATGACCGCCGAGGTCAAGCTGCTGGCCGTGGCCCATGTTTCCAACGTGCTCGGCACCATCAACCCGGTGCGCGAGATCTGCCGCGAAGCGCGCAAGCGCGGCATCGTCACCGTGGTCGACGGCTCGCAGGCCGCACCGCACCGCAAGGTCGATGTCACCGCGATCGGCTGCGACTTCTACGCCATCACCGGCCACAAGATGTGCGGCCCGACCGGCACCGGTGCGCTGTGGGCGCGTCGCGAGCATCTGGACGCGATGCCGCCGTTCCTGGGCGGCGGCGAGATGATCAAGGAAGTCAGCTTCGACGGCACCGTGTTCAACGACGCCCCGCACAAGTTCGAAGCCGGCACCCCCAACATCGCCGGCTTCATCGGCCTGGGCGTGGCGGCGGACTATCTGCAGAACGTCGGCCTGGACCACGTGGAAGCGCGCGAAACCGAGCTGCTGGCGCACTTCACCGAAGAGCTGCGCCGGGTTGACGGCCTGCGCATCATCGGCGAGGCACCGGAAAAGGCGGCGGTGGTGTCATTCCTGATCGACGGCGCCCATGCGCACGATCTGGCTACCCTGCTGGATCTGGAAGGTGTGGCCGTGCGCTCGGGCCAGCACTGCGCGCATCCGCTGCTGCAGTACTACGGCGTGGCGGCGACCTGCCGTGCGTCGCTGGCGTTCTACAACACGCATGAAGAGATCGAGCGGTTCATGAGTGCGTTGACGAAGGTGCGGAAGCTGTTGGGGTGAGCCCGCACACCGGCAGAGCGGCAATCCGGGGTCAGATCCCATTCGCACCGCGAAAAGGGCTCTGACCCCGGCCACCCAGCTAGCGGGTGGCATCCACGACCTTGCACGTGCCATCGCCCACCTGCACCTCGATGCGTGCCCGCAGATTCTGCGTCAGGTACACATCACCCAGGCACGCGACCTCGAGGCCTGCTTCCCGATAGCGCACGGATACGGACGAGTCCTGCTGGACCACCGGCGTCATCGAAACCTGTGCATTTGCATCGATCGCCCCGAGCTCAGTCACTCGACCGCCAGCGTCGATCTGCACCGCGTCGATGCGCTGGGAGCCCACGTTCCTGACGACCACGACAGTGTCGGTCAACCCTGAGCACGCCGACACCGCAAGAACGGCTAGCGCAAGCACGCGCAGGCGCAGCATCGGGTAGGTGGTCGCTTTGCCATCCCTGGTACGCATCATGCGGGTAACGCCTCATCGCTTCCGTGCGGATCTGTGCACCGCGGGAGCATAGTCCATGCGCAACCTCAACCTCTACGGCGTTCGCGATTCAGCCGTAGCCTCGCTCGTTTCCCCACGCTGCCTCGCGCGCGGAAGATTGCAGAAGGCATGTGGCCCCATCACCGGCTCACTCCTGCAATCGCCTCCAGGCGACACGCAGAATCCGGCCGCGCGCAATCGTCCTTCCCTCCCACAGCGAGACGCCCTCTCCCACGTTGGCCACGGCGAGCGCGTCCTCCGGGAACAGGAACGCAACGGGAAGTTCGTAGCTCTCCCCAAGGACGGCCCGTCCTTCCTGCAATAGCACGCGGCAGGCAAATACTCGGCCCGCCACGAACAACGGGCAGGCGTATACCTGTCCCACGATGTCAGTGCGCCTCCCACCTTCGGCGCTCTGCAGGAAGCGAACGGAGACAACAGCGTCGAATCGCATGGTCACGGCCCTCTGGATCCTCCCTGGATCCTTGTTCCCATAGTGCCGTCGTTTTCGCAGGGTGGGATTCAGGGATGGGGTCAGAGCCCTTTCGCGGCGCGAAAGGGATCTGACCCTGGCCCATTGCCTCGACCCATTTTGCGCCCGCCCCCGCCCCACCTAGAATGCCCCCATGAGCACTCTGACCTTCCGCGCCGCCACGTCGGCCGACATCCCCGCCCTGATCACCCTGGTCACCTCGGCCTACCGCGGCGACGCCAGCCGCGTCGGCTGGACCACCGAAGCCGACCTGCTGGACGGCGCCCGCGTCGATGCCGAAGGCATCCAGGGCGACCTGGACCGCCCGCGCTCGACCATCCTGCTGGCCGAACGCGACGGCCAGCTCGTGGCCTGTGCCCACGTCGCCGACGTCGACGGCAAGGGCTACTTCGGCATGTTCTCGGTCGACCCGGCCCAGCAGGGCGGCGGCGTCGGCAAGCAGTTGATGGACGCGGCCGAAGCCCTCGCCGCACGCGAATGGAACGTGCCGGTGATGCAGATGACCGTGATCGACATCCGCGACGAACTGATCGCCTTCTATGAGCGCCGCGGTTACCAGCGCACCGGCATCAAGAAGCCGTTCCCGTATGGCGACGAACGTTTCGGCATCCCCAAGCGCGACGACCTGCGCTTCGAGATCCTGGAAAAGCCGCTGGCCGGGGCCACCGCGTGAGCGAGGCCTGGACCTTTGTCTGCGCCGGCGCCGAACTGCTGCCGGGCGAAATGAAGAGCGTGTTCGACGAAGTCACCGGTACGCCGATCGTGGTGTTCAACCTCGACGGCGAACTGTACGCGCTGGAAGACCAGTGCACGCACGAGGAGTTCGAGCTGTCCTCGGGTGAGTTCAACACCGCCGAAGGCAGCGTTGAATGCGTTCTGCATGGCGCGCGCTTCGACGTGCGTGATGGCCGCGCCCTGTGTGCGCCGGCCTATACCGCGGTGCCGAAGTTTCCGGTGAAGCGCGAACACGACGCCATCTGGACCCGCGACGACCGCGATTGAAGTTCAAGGCATCCACCCATGGGGTGGATCTACTGCAACAGCCTGAGCGCCCTGCCAGGGCCTTTCGGGTCCGTTCCAGGTGGCCTGCCATGCCCGTACATGCGAATCATTATCGTTGATGTTATCCTACGTAACATCTTCGTAACGCCTCCGCCTGCGCCATGGCTTCGTCCGCGCCCACTGCCACGCTGTGCCAGCTCGCCCGTCAGGGGTGGCCGCTGCTTGTGGCCGCGCTGCTGACGCTGCTGCTGGGCTGGTCGGCGTTGCACGAAGGGCGTGGCGGCCACACCGCCAACGCCGGCTGGCAGGCGCATCTGGACAACATGGACCAGGCCGCTCCGCTGCCGGCTCCTTCCAGCGACGAATGCCCCCACCACGCTGTGCCGGCCCCGGAACCTCCGCTGGACGGTGAGAGCGGCACGCCCTGTACCGGCGCTGCGCCGCCGCGCGCTGCGCTGGTGGCCCACATCCCGCTGTGGCACTCCGATGCCCTGCGCTGGCAGCGGCACGACCCCTCGCTGCGCCTGAATCCCGGCCACGCACCTCCGGCTCCGCACGCCATCTGAGGCGCCCTGCGGCCATTGCCGTGCGCCTCGCCTCGTCTGAACTGCCGCCAGGCATGGCCTGGCACTGCCCGAACCTCGCCGCCGCCATCGCGCCATTGAGTCGTGCTGGCCAGCTCTCGCTTACTCCCCATCCAAGCCACCGCCAACCTACCCATGACCCACATCAAGACCCGCAAGTACGCACCTCGCGTTTCCGTACTGGCCACCGCCACCCTCGCCGCCGGCTTCGCGCCGCTGGCCGCGCAGGCCGCCGACGACGCCGGCGCCAGCAAGGCCACCGAGCTGGACAAGGTCCAGGTGCGCGGCAGCTGGTTCAACCCGTCCTCGCCGAAGTTCACCGCCGCGCTGCTGGACACTCCGAAGTCGGTCTCAATCGTCTCGGAGAAGCTGATCGCCGAAACCGGTGCGACCAACCTGCAGGATGCGCTGCGCATGGTCCCGGGCATCACCTTCGGCGCCGGCGAAGGCGGCAACCCGACCGGTGACCGCCCCTTCATCCGCGGCTTCGACTCGCAGAGCAACATGTTCGTCGATGGCCTGCGCGACGTCGGTTCGCAGACCCGCGAAGTGTTCGACCTGGAGCAGGTGGAAGTGGTCAAGGGCCCGAGCTCGGCCTACGGCGGCCGTGACTCCGGTGGTGGCAGCCTCAACCTGGTCAGCAAGACCCCGAAGCTGAAGAACGAGACCACTGCCAGCATGGGCATCGGCACCGACAGCTACGCACGCGGCACCGTGGATGCCAACTACGTGCTGGGCGATGGCATCGCCGCACGCCTGAACCTGATGAAGCACGAGTCGGACATTGCCGGTCGTGACGCGGCCAACGTCAGCCGCTGGGGCATCGCGCCGTCGATCGCGTTCGGCCTGAACGGCCCGGCGCAGCTGATCGCCAGCCACTACCACATGCAGAGCGACGACCTGCCCGACGCAGGCGGCTTCCCGTATGGCAACCCGAACGGCGCGCCGGTGTCGAAGTGGGTCGACGGCCGCCCGATGGTGCCCGACCGCAACAACTACTACGGCCTGGTGGACCGCGATTTCCAGCGCACCCGCGCCGACATCAGCACGCTGGACGGCAGCTACGACTTCGGCAGCCACAAGCTGCGCAACATCGCGCGCCTGGGCAACACCAGCAACGATTACCTGTGGACCCAGCCGGACGACAGCCAGGGCAACCCGAACAACTACGGCACCTTGTGGCGCCGTACCAACAGCCGCGCCGTCGACGTCAAGAGCTTCGCCGACCAGCTGAGCCTGACCGGCAGCTTCCAGACCGGTGCACTGAAGCACAGCTACAGCGCCGGCGCGGAATACAGCGACGAGAAGATGACCCGTGGCAGCTACCTGATGACCCCGGGCACCAACAATCCGCTGACCAACAGCAGCAAGTGCCCCACCACCGGCGCGGCCACCGGCTACAACTGCACCAGCTTCGACAACCCGAACCCGAACGATCCGTGGGCGGCCACCCATGCGGTGTACCGCAGCGACAAGGCGCTGGACGTCGAGCAGCGCACCAAGACCAAGTCCGCTTACCTGTTCGACACCATCGAACTGAACGCGCAGTGGATGATCAACGTCGGCCTGCGTTACGACGACTTCTCCACCACCCTGACCACCCCGGTGGCCGGCAAGGCGCCGACCCGCGTGCGCAATGACAATGACTTCCTGAACTACCAGGCCGGCATTGTCTTCAAGCCGACCGCCAACGGCAGCATCTACCTGTCCTACGGCACCTCCTCCACCCCGCCGGGCATGGACGGTGGCGATGGTTCCGATGGCCTCAGCGCGGCCGTGGCCGACCTCAAGCCGCAGGACACCAAGAACCTCGAACTGGGTACCAAGTGGGACCTGTTCGACAACCGCCTGAACCTGACCGCGGCGATCTTCCACACCGTGATGGACAACGCGCGCGTGACCGTCGACAACGGCACCAGCCAGAACGCCGGCAAGAAGGAAATCAACGGCGTGGAACTGGGCTTCACCGGCCAGCTGACCGACGCCTGGAGCCTGTACGGCGGCTACACCTACCTGGATTCGGAACTGAAGGACAACGGCTTCGTCTGCGCCGTGTCCGGCCGCACCTGCCCGTCCAACATCTACGTGCCCTCGCCGTACAACGGCAACGTGTTCCCGAACACCGCCAAGCACAGCGCCACCCTGTGGACCACCTACCGCTTCCCGTTCGGCCTGACCGTCGGCGCCGGCGCCAACTACTCCGACAAGCAGTACGGTGATGTGGCCAACACCAAGTGGATCCCCAGCTATACCCGCTTCGATGCGATGGCCAGCTACGCGATTCAGGACAACATCAGCCTGCAGTTGAACGTGCAGAACCTGACCGACAAGACCTACTTCACCAAGGCCTACGCGTCGCACTACGCGAGCATCGCCCCGGGTCGTTCGGCCACCCTGGCACTGAACGTGAAGTTCTGATGTAACCCGCATCACCCACGCGGCGGCAGGATCTCCTGCCGCCGTTTTTGTTTCCGGCGATACTCCGCGCATGGCTTCCAACATCCCCTTTGATTCCGACGCCCTGACCGACCTGCTGCTGCACGACCCGCAGGCTGCCTTCGCGCGCGTGCGCGATGCAGCACAGGCCGGGCAGGTGGAGGCGCAGCTGCTGCTGGCGCAGATGCACATGGAAGGCAAAGGCACGCCCCAGGACGCTGCTGCGGCCCTGCTCTGGTACGAGACTGCAGCCAACAACGGCGCGCCGATGGCGATGAACATGCTTGGCCGCTGCCATGAGCTGGGCCAGGGCACCACCGCCAATCCTTCGCTCGCAGCGGTCTGGTACCGGCGCGCCGCCGACACCGGCCTGGACTGGGGCCTGTACAACCTGGCCAACCTGCTGGCCACCGGCCGCGGCGTACCACAGGAACGTGCACAGGCACTGGCGCTGTACACCCGCGCGGCCCATCTGGGCCACGCCAAATCGATGAACCTGCTGGCCCGGCATCTGGAAGATGGATTGGACACCGGTCGCGATCCGCAGGCTGCACTGGGCTGGTATCGGCGCGCGGCCGAGGCCGGCGATTTCCGCGGCCAGGCCAACTACGCCTCCATCCTTCTGCAGGCCGGTGAGATCGAACAGGCCGTGCACTGGCTGCAGTTGGCGCTGCAGCACGGTAGTCCCGCGTTCATGGCACATATCGTGCCCGAGCTGGCCGCCTCACCCTACCCGCAGGTGCGCGCGCTGGTCGCACCGTCTGCTTGCTGAGGACTTCCGCATGCTGCTGCACATCCCCGACATCCTCAGCGCCGGACAGGTGGCTGACACCCGCCGCAGGCTCGACGCAGCCGACTGGACCGATGGCCGCGAGACCGTCGGCCACCTCGGCGCGCAGGCCAAGCACAACCAGCAGCTGCCTGAAGCTTCGCCGCTGCGCCGCGAACTGGGCGAAACCATTCTGGTGGCCCTGGCACGGCATCCGCTGTTCTTCAGCGCCGCGCTGCCCTTGAAGTACCTGCCACCGCGCTTCAACCGCTACAGCGGCGGCGGCACCTACGGCTTCCACGTCGATGGCGCGGTGATGAACCTGGCCAACGGCGAGCAGCTACGCTCGGACATCTCCTGCACGCTGTTCCTGTCCGACCCGGACGAGTACGACGGCGGCGAGCTGATCATCAGTGATACCTACGGCGAGCACGAGGTGAAACTGCCGGCCGGCGATCTGATCGTGTATCCCTCCAGCAGCCTGCACAAGGTCAATCCGGTCACCCGCGGTGCGCGCGTGGCATCGTTCTTCTGGGTGCAGAGCATGATCCGCGACGATGTGCAGCGTCGTCTGCTGTGGGAGATGGATACCTCCATCGAGCGCCTGCGGCAGACCGATGGCGATGCCGACGCGGTGCTGCAGCTGACCGGGGTGTACCACAACCTGCTGCGGCGCTGGAGCGAGGTCTGAACCGATCAGGCCACCCCCGTGGCAATTTGGCAATCATTCTCATTTGCAACGGCTAACGGGTCTCATTACAATCACGCCCCGTTGACGCCGGATGTTCCGGCCAGCCAGGGATCTCCGCTTGCGTCGCCCGTTCCGCCCTCGCCCGCTTCGGCTTGTACAGCTCGGCACCGCCATGCGCGGCCGTCGGCCTGCGCTGGCCAGCCTGCTGGCGTGGGTGGCGATGCTGACGCTGTTGCTGGGCACCCTGCCGCTGCTGCCGGTCGCCCACGCTGCCGCGCCCCAGGCGCTGCAGCAGCCGCTGGAAGAGCGCGGCGGCGAAGGCCCTTTGCAGGAAGAAGCGCCGGCCAAACTGCGGCGCTGCGCCTCGGCACCGGCCAAGTCCACGGACAAGCCGATCCCGCCGCTGTTGCTGGCCAGCCACTGGCTGCGCACCGAACTTGATCTGGTTCCCTCTGCGTCGGTTCCCTCCGGCGCGCGTCCGCACTGGCCGCTGGCCGTACCGGACATGCCCTGGGCCGATGCGCCCGGGCGCCGCCAGCAGCGCGGCCAGGCGCCGCCGCTCGCCTGATCCACGGCACGCCGTGACCGCCTGCGCGGTTGCACCGGCTCGCCCCTGCCTGCTTCGCCCCTGCCGCCCCTGACCGGGCCATCCCTGCCCTGCCGTGTGCGCTCCGCACCCGGCATCGCGCTGCTTACATCCTTCGAGGTATCTGCCATGGCCCAGCGCCATCGTGTCCGTTCGTCCCTGTCCCGCCATCTGTTGACCAGCGCCGTGCTGGCTGCGGTCGCGGCTCCCGCCTACGCCAATGGTGCCGCCAGCGGCGCGCAGCAGACGCTGGACAAGGTGGTGGTGACCGCCTCCGGTTTCGAGCAGAAGGTAGTCGATGCACCGGCCAGCATCAGCGTGGTCAGCCGCGAAGAGCTGAGCAAGCGCCCCTATACGAGCCTGGTCGACGCCCTGCGCGACGTCGAAGGCATCGACGTCGGCCTGGAAGCCACCGACAAGAACGGCCGCGCCACCATCTCCATGCGCGGCCTGCCGTCCGAGTACACCCTGGTGCTGATCGACGGTCGCCGCCAGAGCAACGCCGGCCAGCTGTATCCGAACAACTTCGGTGGTGGCCAGTTTGCCTACCTGCCGCCGCTGGATGCGATCGAGCGCATCGAAGTGGTGCGTGGCCCGATGTCCACGTTGTACGGCTCGGATGCAATGGGCGGCGTCATCAACATCATCACCCGCCGCAACCAGGACAGCTGGCACGGTGCGGTCACCCAAGGCTTCACCGTGCAGCAGGACGACCAGTTCGGCGACGCGCGCAGCACCGATCTGTACCTGAGCGGCCCGCTGGTCAAGGATCGCCTGGGCCTGGCCGTGCGCGGCAGCTACTACGACGCCAAGGCATCCAATCCCGAATGGGATGCACTGACCCTGCCCGACGGCACGCTGTGGGAACGCAGCATCGGTTTCGGTGGCGGCGGCAAGTCGGTGGCCAACACCAACTGGAACACCGGCGTGCGCCTGAACTTCCATGTCAACGACGACCACGAACTGTGGCTGGACTACGACGTCTCACGCCAGAAGTACGACAACAGCGAAGGCCAGACCGGCACCCTCGACAGCCTGGCCAGCCTGTGGCGCGTGGGCAACGCGGTGGTGCCGATCCCGAATGGCAGCGGCACCGTCACCCGCCGCGTGGTGCAGCCGCGCGTGGGCTACACCGCCTACCAGCGCTATGAGCGCGACCAGCTCTCGCTGACCCATCAAGGCCGCTACAGCTTCGGCACCTGGCAGACCTCCCTGACCCACAGCAAGAGCAACAACCTCGGCCGCTCGCTGCCACTGACGCTGGACGAGCGCGCCGGCCTGCAGACCCTGTGGAACGACGTCTGCCGCCGCACCGGTGCCGCGAACAACTGTGCCGCCGGCCGCAACAACGGGCTGGCCGCACTCAACGCCAGCGAACAGGCACGCCTGCAGGCGTTCCTGCCGCGGCCGCTGCGCACCATGGAACTGGAAGGCTACGTGCTGGACACGATGCTCGACCTCGACTTCGGTGCGCACAAGCTGACTGTGGGCGGCCAGTACAACGACACCGACATGGTGGACGGCGTGTTCGGCATGGACGGTGCCGGCTACCGCAGCAACACCAAACAGAAGCACCGCATGTGGGCGCTGTTCGCCGAGGACAACTGGTCGCTGACCGACACCCTGACCGCCACCTTCGGCCTGCGCTACGACGACCACAACATCTTCGGCAGCCACCTCAGCCCGCGCGGCTACCTGGTCTGGAATGCCACCGATGCCTGGACCTTCAAGGGTGGCGTCAGCACCGGCTACAAGACCCCGCGTCCGGACCAGCTGTTCCCCGGCATCACCGGCTTTGGTGGCCAGGGCGTGCTGCCGCTGGTGGGCTCGCCGAACCTGAAGCCGGAAACCAGCACCAACTACGAGCTGGCCGCCTATTACGAGGGCCAGCGCTGGGGCTTCAACGTCACCGGTTTCATCAACAAGTTCGAAGACAAGATCGCCAGCGGCGGCACATTCCCCAACTGTGAAGTCGCGCCGGCCGGCAGTGGCTACTGCGTGGACATCGGCCCGGGCTGGGCGTCGCTGGGCTACAGCACCTTCACCCAGAGCGTGAACATCGACAAGGCCGAGACACGTGGCGCAGAACTGGCCGGCCACGTCGACCTGCTGGACACCCTGCAGCTGCGCGGCAACTACACCTGGACCAAGAGCGAGCAGACCGCCGGTTCCGGCAAGGGCCTGCCGATCACCGGCACCATGCCGGCCAAGCACATGGCCAACGCCAGCCTGAACTGGCAACTCAACGATGCCATCAGCCTGTCGTTGATCGGCGAAGGCCGCTACGACCGCTACCGCGACACGATCCTTGATGCCGCCGGTGCCAGTCATACCCGCTACTACGAGGACTACACCCTCTTCCACCTCGGTGGCAGCTGGAAGGCCACGCAGTGGCTGACGGTCAACGCGCGGGTCAACAACCTGTTCGACAAGAACTTCGTCTCGCAGTCGTGCCTGCTGACCAGCCCCAGCGAATACAACTGCGTGGACGACTACGCCACCAAGGACCAGCGCCGCAGCTACTGGATCTCGCTCAACGCGAAGTTCTGATCGCCGCTCTGGTGGGTGCCGACCTTGGTCGGCACCGCTTCATCCACGCATGGCGTGGATCTACCGGCACTACCCTTTCAGAGATACACAACGACATCTAATTGCGAGCAATTCTCATCAATGATGTAATGACCAGTATTCATCCGTCCCGAACCGTGCCGTGAGCCGTCCCGCATCTTCCACCGTGCAGCAGCAGCAGAGCCGCGGCTTCTGGCTGCGTACCCTGCACCAGTGGCACTGGATCAGCTCTGCGGTCTGCCTGATCGGCATGCTCCTGTTCGCGGTGACCGGCCTGACGCTGAACCATGCAGCAAAGATCGAGGCCAAGCCACAGGTGCAGAACCAGCACCTGGAACTGCCGGCCGAACTGCTCGGCGGCCTGGGCTCCCGCGAGGACGGCAATGCACCACTGCCGCGCCCGGCCCGGCAATGGCTCGACGATCAGCTGGGCATCTCCATTGGCGGTCGACCCGCCGAATGGTCGGCCGAGGAAATCTATCTGTCACTGCCACGCCCCGGCGGCGACGCCTGGTTGAGCATCGACCGCGAAACCGGCGCGGTGGAGTACGAATCCACCTCGCGCGGCGCGGTGTCCTATCTCAACGACCTGCACAAGGGCCGCAATGCCGGCCCCGCATGGGGCTGGTTCCTGGACGTGTTCGCCGTGGCCTGCCTGGTGTTCTGCATCACCGGCCTGTTCCTGCTGCACCTGCATGCGCGGCAGCGACGCATGACCTGGCCACTGGTCGGCCTGGGCCTGATGATCCCGCTGCTGATCGCCCTGCTGCTGATCCACTGACTTCCACCGTGACTTCCATCCGTTCTTCCGGAGCCGCCCCATGCGCGTCACCCTGACCATCGCCCTCAGCGGCCTGCTGGCCACCTCGCCGGCCTACGCCACCACCCTCGACATCAACGTCGAAGTGCCCAAGCTCAACGTGGCCGAGTACCACCGCCCGTATGTGGCGGTGTGGCTGGAAGGCGCCGACCAGAAGGTCGCCGCCAACCTGTCGGTCTGGTACCAGCAGACCAGCAACAGCGAAGGCCATGGCACCAAGTGGCTGCCCGACCTGCGCCAGTGGTGGCGCAAGAGCGGCCGCACCCTGCAGGTGCCGGTGGACGGCGTGACCGGCCCGACCCGCCCGGCCGGCAAGCACGCGCTGTCGTTCAACGACAAGCAGCCCGCACTGAAGCAGCTGGCCCCGGGCAACTACACCCTGGTGGTGGAAGCGGTGCGCGAAGTCGGCGGCCGTGAACTGCTGAAGATTCCCTTCACCTGGCCGGCCACCGCCGCACAGAACGGCCGCGCGCAGGGCGCCACCGAACTGGGCCAGGTGACCCTCGCCGTCAAACCGTAATTGCCTGAGCCGGGGTCAGAGCCCTTTCCGCTGGAAAGGGATCCGAACCCATCGCAGCACCCCAGGGGTCGGATCACTTCCGCAGGAAGGGCTCTGACCCCATCAATCACCCTGGAGTCTTCCGCATGAAGCGCACGCTCGTCCTCGCCGCCGCTCTGGCCGCTGCCCTTCCCTTCTCTGCCCTGGCCCACAAGGCCTGGCTGCTGCCCTCGCAGACCGTGATCGCCGGCAACGCGCCGTGGATCACCGTCGACGGTGCGGTCTCCAACGACCTGTTCTACTTCAATCACGTGCCGCTGCGCCTGGAATCGGTGGTGATCACCGCCCCGGATGGCAGCACCGTGCAGGCGCAGAACGCGGCCACCGGCAAGTACCGCAGCGTGTTCGACGTCGAGCTGAAGCAGCAGGGCACCTACCGCATCGCCTCGGTCAACGACGGCCTGTCGGCCACCTATGAGCTGAACGGCGAGCGCAAGCGCTGGCGCGGTACCGCCGCCACCTTCGGCGAACTGCCCAAGGATGCGAAGAAGCTGGAAGTGAGCCAGTCGGTCGGCCGCGTGGAGACCTTCGTCACCAACGGGGCGCCGAACGACACCGCGCTGAAGCCGACCAACCGCGGCATCGAACTGGTGGCCGTCGGTCACCCGAACGACCTGTTCGCCGGCGAGGAAGCCACCTTCCGCGTACTGGTCGACGGCAAGCCGACCGCAGGCCTGGAGTTCGAGATCGTGCGCGGCGGCACCCGCTACCGCAACGCGCAGGACGAGCAGAAGCTGACCAGCGACGCCAAGGGCGAGATCAAGGTGACCTGGCCGGAAGCCGGCATGTACTGGCTGGAAACCGGCACCGAGGACAAGAAGACCTCGGTCAAGCAGGCCGCCAAGCGCCGCCTCAGCTACGTCGCCACGCTGGAAGTGCTGCCGCAGTAAAGACAGCGCTGCGATACCCGGCGCGCCCTGGTATTGCAGCCTGCCACGCATGCCCATGACCTCTACCGCACTCGACATCGCCCGGCTGGGCGGCACCACCATGGGCACCACCTGGAGCGTGTCACTGGTCGTACCGCGCCAGCGCGACCTGCATCCACTGCATGCTGGCATCCAGGCACGTCTGGATGAAGTGGTCGCGCAGATGAGCACCTGGGAAGCGGGTTCCGACCTGAGCCGCTACAACCGTGCCGACGCAGGTCAGTACCTCGTGCTTCCCATCGAAACACGCCATGTGTTGGCCTGCGCGCAGGCCATCGCTGCAGCCAGCGGCGGTGCGTTCGACCCCACCGTCGGCCCGCTGGTGGCGCTGTGGGGCTTCGGCGCCCATGCCGGCGCACGGCGCGCACCCGATGCCGCCACGTTGCAGGCAACCCGTGCACGCTGCGGCTGGCAGCGCCTGCACTGGCAGGAGGATGCGCTGCTGCAGCCCGGTGGCCTGGAGCTGGATCTTTCGGCAATCGCCAAGGGCTTCGGCGTCGACCACGTCGCCGCTTGGCTGCGCGGCCAGGATGTCGATGCCGCACTGATTGAAGTCGGTGGGGAACTGGCCGGTTACGGCCGCAAGCCCGACGGCCAGCCGTGGCGCGTGCTGGTGGAGTCGGCGCCGGAAGAAGATGCCCACACCGATACGCCACCGCGTGTACTGGCGCTGGACGGAAAGGCGGTGGCCACCTCCGGCGATCGCTGGCACCACTATCACGACGATGACGTGGCCTACAGCCACAGCCTCGACCCGCGCAGCGGCACGCCGGTACGGCAGGTCGCAGCCGCCGTCACCGTGGTCGCCAGCGACGCGATGCACGCTGACGCCTGGGCCACCGCACTGACCGTACTCGGCCGCGATGCAGGCATCGCGCTGGCAGAGCGCGAGGGGCTGGCCGCACGCTACCTGGAACGCACCACCACCGGCCCACGCGAAACCCTCAGCAGCGCCTTCCAGCAGCTGCTGGATGAGCAGGCTGGATGAGCATGCGTTTCCCGCGCGCGACCGTTGGCAACGTCATGCTGCTGGCCCTGCTGGCCGTGATCGGCGGGGCACTGCTGTGTCTGCACCTGGGCGAAGCGTGGTGGCAGGGTGCACCGCCGGCCCGGCAATGGGGCATCGCGCTGGCCGCCACTGCGCTGTATCTGCTGGCGTGTAGCGTGCTGTGGTGGCGCAGCCGTCCGCGTGACGACACGCCCGAAGGCGGCAACCCACCGATGCTGCTGGTCTGGTCCAGCCAGACCGGCTTCGCCCGCGAACTGGCCGAGCGCAGTGCGCAGGCTCTGCGATCGGCCGGCATGCCGGTGCGCCTGCGCGGTCTGCATGAGGTCGATGCCACGCTGCTGGCGGGCAGCGCGCGTGTACTGTTCATCGTCAGCACCACCGGCGAAGGCGATGCACCCGACCACGCCCTGCCCTTCCTGCGCAAGGTGATGAGCACGCCGCCGCCCCTGCACCACATGCAGTACGGGGTACTCGCACTGGGCGATCGCAGCTACGGGCATTTCTGCGCGTTCGGCCACCAGCTGCACGACTGGCTGCGCCAGCACGGAGCACATCCGCTGTTCGATGCCATTGAAGTCGACAACGCCGATCCAGCTGCCCTGCGCCACTGGCAGCAACTGCTTGGCCAGCTCGGCGGCGGCGCGAGCGAACTTCCCGATTGGACACCGGCCGAGTACCAGCCGTGGACGCTGCTGCAGCGTACCCACCTCAACCCCGGCAGCGCCGGTGGGCCGGTCTATTGGCTGCGCCTGCAGCCCCCGACCGGCAGCGACGCGCAGTGGCAGGCCGGTGACATCGCCGAGGTCGGTCCGCAGCATGCCGAACAGAGCACGCGCAACTGGCTGCAGACGCAGGGCTTCGATGCGGACACCGTGTTGGACGACGGCACGACGCTGCTCGCCCGCGTTGCGCGCTCGCACCTGCCGTCATTGGTTGCAGCAGGCGATCTGCCTGGGCTGTTGGCGGCACTGCAGCCCCTGCCACATCGCGAATACTCCATCGCCTCGGTAATGGACGACGGCGCGGTGGAACTGCTGCTGCGCCGGCAGCTGCGTGCCGATGGCACGCCGGGCATCGGCAGTGGCTGGCTGTGCGACCACGCCGTCATCGGCGCAACGCTGCAGGTGCGACTGCGCCGCAACGAGAATTTCCATGGCGTCGCCGCTGATGTTCCACTGCTGCTGATCGGCAACGGCACCGGTATCGCCGGCCTGCGCGCGCACCTGCACGAACGCGCACGCATTGGCGGTGCCCGCACCTGGCTGTTGTTCGGCGAACGCTCGGCCGCGCATGATTTCCACTTCGGCGATGAACTGCAGGCGATGCTCGGCAACGGCACGCTGACCCGCCTGGATACGGTATTCAGCCGTGATGGCGGCGCACATCGCTACGTGCAGGATCGCCTGCTGGCCGAAGCATCCACGCTGCGGCAGTGGGTCGATGACGGCGCGACGATCCTGGTCTGCGGCAGCCTGCAGGGCATGGCCCCGGCAGTGGATGCGGTGATCGAGCAGGTGCTCGGTGCCGACGGCAAGGAAGCGCTGCTGCTGGCCGGTCGTTACCGGCGCGACGTGTATTGAGCGAACGTTTGGGGCGAATTGCCTCCTGGTGGGTGCGAACCTTGGTTGGCACCATGCTGCGGCATCGGCTGCTGTATCCACGCATGGCGTGGATCCACTGAACGGCTGGCGGCGATCCCTTGTTCGCACCCTTCTGCGGCATCGGCTGCTGCATCCACGCATGGCGTGGATCTACTGAACGGCTGGCGGCGATCCCTTGTTGGCACTCTGCTGCGATATCGGCTGCTGCATCCACGCATGGCGTGGATCTACTGAACGGCTGGCGGCAATCCCTTGTCCGCACCTGCGATATCGGCCGCCGCATCCACGCATGGCGTGGATCTACGCGGATCCAAGGTGACAACCATGCTGCAGTAGATCCACGCCATGCGTGGATGATTGCCTCCGGGCGCCGACGCTGGCTCAGCCGCCCGCCGCGCTCACCCGTATTGCCAACAACTCGCCGCCGCCCTGCAATGCATGCCGCTGACGCTCACCGGCGGCCAACCACGCGGTATCGCCGGCCTGCATCGCAGGCAATCCGCTGTCCGCGCCGAACGTGGCCTGCCCGCCCAACAGGTGCAGGGCCCAGGCCACGCCCGGCTCGCAGAAGAAGAACATCGGCCCGACCAGTGGACGGTGCAGCAGCTCGGCCTGCAGCAGTCCGCGCTTCCACATCAGGTTGAAATCGTGGGTGGTGCCGTCCACCAGCTCGCCGTGCAGCGCTGATTCGCCGGCAAAACGCACGCGCCCATGCGGTGGCAGCACCTCGGCTACGCGGCCGTCCTCGAAACGCAGGCGCACGCCATTGCCCTGCAGCAGCACCAGTTCGCGCTCGACGCCCGGGAATGCGGAAAACGCGGCGTCCTGCTCGATCTCGGCCACCGACAGGCGCAACGCCCAATCATCGCCCTGCGCTGGCAACCGCAGGATCTCGCGGGTCCAGCCGAGGCCGTTGCGCCAGCGTTCGCGGCGGTAGTCCAGGCTGGAAATCACCTGGCTCGGGGTCTGCAGCAGGGAGTCGATGTTCATGCGCGCATTGCATCATGCCGCGCGCCGCAACGCATCAACGCGTTGCAAGACCCGCAGCCGTACCGCAATCGCCGCCCAGCAGCTGTGAGTGCTTGAGCCAGTCCTTGTCGGGGTAGTAAGCAAACACCATCGTGCCGCCTCGCAGCGCGTCGATCAGCGGCTTGGCCACCGACAACCGCACCGCCGGGCAGCCCAGACTGCGCCCCAACCGCCCCTGCAACTGCGCAGTGGACGGATTCACATACGGCGCACCGTGGATGACGATGGCGCGCTCGCGTGCACGATCATTGAACCCCGGCTCCAACCCTGCCAGGCGCAGCGAATAGCCGTTACCGCCCATGTAGGTTTCCTGCGCGGTGAACGCACCGATGCTGGACATGAAGCTGCCATCGCGGTTGGAGAAATGTTCGGTGCGGTTCTCGCCGCTGTTGCGGCCGTGCGCCACCCACTCCTCGAACAACAGCCGCTGGCGGGCGAGATCGAAGACCCACATCCGCGGCTCGGTGGACGGCCGCGAGTAATCGATCACGCTCAGGCGTTCACTGCTGACTCCCAGCTCCGGCCGCTGCAGTGCGCAGCGCATGGCGTGGGCAGCCAACTGCAGAACCCGACGGTCCGCCTTGGGCGCGGTGCGTGCCAGCTGCGCGGCGAGGTCGTCGGCGCTGATGGCGGCAATGGGCGTCTGTGCCCCGGCCGGGGCACTGGCAGTGGTTGCCAGCAGGCCAAGGGCGGCCAGCCGGCACAGGGGGGAAGCAGACATGGGCACGTAGGGAGGTCTCAGGATCCCTTGAGGGTGGACGCTGGCGGCTCTGATTCCAAGACCGGCTGCATTCCCGATTCAGCCGCGCTTGGGCGCACCGCCGGCAGCGACGTCACCAGCAGGGTCGTGCCCGGCACCAGCACCTGGTACAGCTGGCGGGCGAAATCGGCCGGCAGGGCCATCGGCAACGACGGCGTGGCCAGCAGGTCCGGCGTGGCCTGGGCGCGGTCCTGGCCGAGCAGCGGATAGGCCGTCCACTGGTGCAGGCGCTGCTGTGCATCAAGCGGGCTGGGCGTATCGCTGTAGCCCTGGCCCATCACGAACAGGGTGGTGCCTTGGAACGCTGGCAGCGCGTCGGCCTTCAGCGGCGACTCACCGATCATCACGCCATCGCGCAGCACGTACAGGCGCTGGTCGTGCAGGCTGACCAGGATGCCGACCTGGCCACTGGGTGCGGCCGCATCATCCCACCAGGCCTTGTCGGGAGCACCGCCCTCGCTTTCCGGCAGGGCTTGGCCGCGTGCATTCACCGGCGCCAGCACCGCCGGATAGGCCAGCGTCATCGGCGCGCTCTTGGCATCGGCCACGACCACCGTATCGCCGCGCTTGGTTTCGCTGAACAGCTTCTGGGCGAAGGCCTGCGGCAGGCGCACGCAGCCATGCGAGGCCGGATGCCCGGGCAGGCTGCCGCCGTGAAGGGCGATGCCGTCCCAGGTCAGCCGCTGCATGTACGGCATGGGTGCGCTGTTGTAGAGGTTGGAGCGGTGGTCCTTATCCTTCTGCAGGATGGTGAACACACCGGTCGGCGTCTCATGGCCGGTCTTGCCCGAGCTGATCGTGGTCAGGCCGATGGCAATGCCATTGCGGTACACGTAAGCCCGTTGCTCATCCAGGCTCACCACCAGCACGATCGGACCGGCCGGCGAGACTTCCGGATGCCACAGGTACTCGCCCGGCTTGAGGTCGGTCGGCCCGCGTACTTCGGAGGTCGTGGCCACGACAGGCTTGGAGGGTGCGGCCGCCTGTGCGGCGCACGGCAGTGCCAAGGCCACGGCGAGCATCAAGGTCAAACGGTGCAGGTGCATCCAGCAGGTTCCATTCCATGCGAAGGCCCCACCGTACACCATGGGCACGTCGCAGCCGCGCCAAAAGAAATTGCCCGGCGACACAGCCATGTGTCGTACCGGGCAATCGTCACGTCCCTGTCGGCCTGCTGCCACCCCCTCGCATCCTGCGAAGCGGGGGCGGCGTTGCATCCTGCACGCGGCCGCGTCTGTCCTGTTTGTATCTCAGCCCCTTCCACAGGTCTGTGATGCCACCATCCTGGTGATTGGTGCCGCATCCCTGCGACGGTCGGCGGCTGCAGCCATCCTGTCCGCAGCCATTGAACCTGCATCCTGCAGATTCCGACGATTCCTGTTGTCAGCGCCTGGGTACGGTTCGCACCGGTACCGATCCGGGTACCGGATCCGCAGGCAACATCGTGTTGCCAACGGTGATCCGTCGTCGATTCCGTTCGACGATCGATGTCCCTATCCCCTTCACCTGCGTCAGGTCCTCGACGCGGTGAAACGGGCCGTGTCTGCGCCGGTGCTCGACGATCGCCGCAGCCTTGGTGGCCCCGACCATCGTCAATCCCTGCTGCAGCGCCTGGGCATCGGCCCGGTTGATGTCGATCGGCTCGGCAGCTTGCGCTCCCGCGATCCACACTCCCAGCACCAGCACCCTTAACACGACAAACCAAGGCACGACGTGTATCTCCTTGTGGTTCTGACCGTCCCGACTGGCAATCCCGTCGGTCGAAACAGTGTCCGTCACCACATGCACACAGCGTATAGGGTTCACGGATTTCTAAAAGCCAGCCAAATACCCGACGTGATGTAGGGAAAACCCTACCCTTGGCCGAGGCGTAGAATGGGCGGATCAGCCATGCAACCGGAGTTTCAGATGGACAGCGCCAAGCTCGGCCAATTCGTCAATGACAAGTGGGACAGCGAAATCGTCCCGCAGTTGGTCGACTACATCCGCATTCCCAACAAGTCGCCGATGTTCGACGCCAACTGGGTGCAGAACGGCTACATGGAGCAGGCGGTCACCCTGATGGAAACCTGGGCCAAGGCCCAGGACCTGCCCGGCCTGAAGGTCGAAGTGGTGCGCCTGGAAGGCCGTACCCCGCTGATTCTGCTGGAAATTCCGGCTACCGGCGCCGAAACCGGCGACGACACCATCCTGCTCTACGGGCACCTGGACAAGCAGCCGGAGATGACCGGCTGGGACGACGACCTGGGCCCGTGGACCCCGGTCCTGCGCGGCGACAAGCTGTATGGCCGTGGCGGTGCCGATGACGGCTACGCCATCTTCGGCTCGCTGGCCGCCGTACTGGCACTGCAGGCCCAGGGCTTGCCGCATGCCCGCTGCGTGGTGCTGATCGAAGCCTGTGAAGAGTCGGGCAGCTACGACCTGCCGGCCTACGTGGACCATCTGGCTGACCGCATCGGCAAGCCGTCGCTGGTGGTCTGCCTGGATTCGGGCTGTGCCAACTACGACCAGCTGTGGTGCACCACCTCGCTGCGCGGCCTGACCGGCGGCAACTTCTCGGTGAAGGTGCTCAACGAAGGCGTGCACTCCGGTGATGCCTCCGGCGTGGTGCCGTCCAGCTTCCGCCTGCTGCGCCAGCTGCTGTCGCGCATCGAGGACCAGGACACCGGCCGCATCCTGATCGACGGCATGAACGTGGAGATCCCGGCCGAGCGCCTGGAACAGGCCAAGCGTGCCGCCGACGTGGTCGACACCGCGATCTTCGAGAAATTCCCGCTGGTCGATGGCCTCAAGCCGATGAACGACGACCTGACCGAGCTGGTGCTCAACCGCACCTGGCGCCCTGCCCTCTCGGTGACCGGCATCGGCGGCATGCCGCCGCTGGAATCGGCCGGCAACGTGCTGCGCCCGCATACCGCAGTGAAGCTGTCGCTGCGCCTGCCGCCCACTGCAGATGGCAAGACCTGCGGCGAACTGCTGAAGGAAGCGCTGCTTCGCGATCCGCCGAACGGCGCGCAGGTCACCCTGGACCTGGAAAAGGCCTCCACCGGCTGGAACGCGCCGGCGATGGCACCGTGGCTGACCAAGGCCATCGACGATGCCAGCCAGACCTTCTTCGGCAAGCCGGCGATGTACATGGGCGAAGGCGGCTCGATCCCGTTCATGGGCATGCTGGGCGAGAAGTTCCCGGGCGCCCAGTTCATGATCACCGGCGTGCTCGGCCCGCACTCCAATGCCCACGGCCCGAACGAGTTCCTGCACATCCCGATGGGCAAGAAGGTCACCTCGTGCGTGTCCAAGGTGATCAGCGAGCACTACGCGGCCAGCCTGCGTGGCGAGACCAGCGGTTCGCCGGTGGCCGCCGACAGCGGCACCCGCCACGGCGACCACGGCTGCTGCTGATCCAGCACGCAGTGACGGACGCAGCCCGGCCTTGCTAGGCTGCGTCCAACCTTCCAGAGCACTGATCGCATGAACGGTCTGTTTGGCAGCACCAGCTGGCTCTACATCATCCTGGTCGGCTTCTTCGTCGGCCTGCTGGGACGCTTCTTCATGCCCGGCAACAACCGCATGGGCTGCCTGCTGACCATCGTGCTGGGCATCATCGGCGCGCTGCTGGCCGGCTGGTTCGGCCAGTACATGGGCTGGTACGCGCCCGGTGAACCGGCCGGCTTCCTCGGCGCGGTGCTGGGTGCGGTCGTCGTGCTGGCGATCCTGCGCCTGTTCAGCGGCCGCCGCTGAGCCGCCATCTCCTTTTCCATTCTGCCCCGACGTTGGCGCGCCCGGCGCGCCCGGATATGCCTGCATGACCGAACCCGCCTCTGATCCCCAGCGCAGCGCACAGCGCCTGCAATGGGCCCGTACCCAGCTTGACGACGGCAACACCGTGGTCGAACGCGCCTCGGTCGACGCCGGCATGCGCAGCTACTGGCGCACCACCAGCCAGCGCGGCAGCCACATCGTGATGGACGCCCCGCCGGGGCTGGAAGACCCCACGCCGTGGCTGCGCATGCGCGGCCTGCTGCACGATCACGGCCTGCGCGTGCCCGCCCTGCTTGCCCAGGACCTCGACGCCGGCTTCCTGCTGCTGGAAGACCTGGGCGGCCCGACGCTGGCGAAGATCCTCGACGAACGCAATGCCGACGCGTGGTTCAGCCGATCCATCGATCAGCTGCTGCGCCTGCAGGCCATTCCGGTGCCGGCCGATTTCGGCCAGTTCGGCGAAGCGCTGCTGCAGCGTGATGCCGGCCTGTTCGACGAGTGGTTCCTGCAACGCCATCTTGGCCTTGAACTGGACTGCGGCGAGATCGAAGGCCTGCAGCTGGTGCACCGTCGGCTGATGGACAACGCGCTGGGCCAGGCCCAGCTGATGACCCACCGCGACTACATGCCGCGCAACCTGATGCCGGTGGATGGCGGCCCGGCGGTGCTGGATTTCCAGGACCTGGTGCGTGGCCCGATCGCGTACGACGCGGTAAGTCTGTTCAAGGATGCCTTCCTGAGCTGGCCGCTGCAGCGCGTGGACGAATGGCTGGCGCAGTATCACCAGCGCGCACGCGATGCCGGCCTGCCGGTACCCGACCGTGCCACTTTCCTGCGCGATGCCGACTGGATGGGCATCCAGCGCCACGTGAAGATCCTCGGCCTGTTCTGCCGCCTGCGCTATCGCGACAACAAGGGCCACTACCTAGACGATGCGCCGCGCTTCATCGCCTACCTCGATGAAGTGCTGCCGCGCTATCGCGAACTGGCGCCCCTGCAGCAGTTGCTGGAAACGCGGATCAAACCGGCACTGGCCGAGTTGGCCGCGCCGATGCGCGTGCAGCGCTGAAGGCCGCATCGATGAAGGCACTGATTTTCGCCGCCGGCCTGGGTGAGCGCATGCGCCCCCTCACCCTGCACACGCCCAAGCCGCTGCTGGCAGTGGCCGGCAAACCCCTGATCGCGTGGCATCTGGAGCGGTTGGCTGCGCTCGGCATTCACGACGTGGTGATCAATACCGCGTGGCTCGCCGAGCAGTTCCCGGCCGCATTGGGCGATGGCAGCCAGTGGGGCCTGCGCCTGCATTTCATGCACGAAGGCGATACCCCGCTGGAAACCGGTGGCGGCATCCTCAATGCATTGCCGGCGCTGGGGGACGATCCGTTCCTGGTAGTGAACGGCGATATCTGGACCGATTTCGATTTCGCCACGCTGCCGCGTGAACCGGCCGGCCAAGCGCATCTGGTACTGGTCGACAACCCGGCGCAGCACACCAATGGCGACTACCGGCTGGACGCGCACGGTGTGCTGCACCATGACCGCGAAGGCCCGTGCCTGACCTATGCGGGCATCGGCGTCTATCGTCCGTCGATCGTGGCCGATTGGCGTGCGGTGATCGGTGAGGCACCGGGCAGCGAGCGTGTGCCACCGAAGTTTTCGGTGGTGCCGTTGCAGAAGCATTTCATGGCACAGGGGTTGATGACGGGGCAGCACCATCGCGGGCGCTGGACCGATGTCGGGACCGTTGATCGCCTGCATGCGCTGGATGCGGAGTTGGCCGCGAACGGCTGAGCCCGTCGTGGTTGGTCGCTTGAATCAAAAGCCGTGCTTGGCCGGGCGGGTGGGCCATGCAGGGGACGCTGCAAGTACGTCCCTGTAAGCTCGATGGCGCCATCAATGGCGCCAACGCCCCTGCATGGCCCACCCGCCCGACCTCTGACAGTCTGCGTGTGCGTCCAGCCACGGAAAAGAAGGAAAAGCAGAAGCGGGTCGCTTCGCTCTGGTGACGACCAACGGTCGTCACCCACCTCAAGCAGAGAACGTCGGATCCAAGGCAGTCCTTCCCCGGAAAGTCTCATCCACGCATGGCGTGGATCTACTTGTCGCCATCATGGTGCCAACGCCCCTGCATGGCCCACCCGCCCGGCCTCTGACAAATTCCGTGCGCGTCCAGCCACGAAAAAGAAAAAAGAAAAGCAGAAGCGGGTCGCATCGCTGCGCTTGCTCTTGTGACGACCAACGGTCGTCACCCACCACAAGCAAGACACGTGTCGACCAAGGTCGACACCCACCAACAGCAGTGCAGAACGCCGACCCGACAGATCGCGGGAACCTGTCGAAGGCGGGGTGGCTCAGGTTGCGGGGGCGTGAGCGCCATGGATGGCGCGACCGAGGCTACAGGGACGTACTTGCGCCGTCCCCCGCAACCTGAGCCGCCCCGCCATCCCACGGATAGCCAGCTTCTGACGTTGACGTTGCTTCTGCGGGTGCAGGGCGGCAGCCCTGCAAACAAACCCCACCCTCAGTAACGAGGACGGCCTTCTTCCAGCACCTGGCGCAGGAACGGCACGGTGATCCGCCGCTTCGCCGCCAGCGACTCGCGATCCAGCCAGTCCAGCAGCGTGATCAGCCCACCCAGCTCGCGCCCGGTGTGCGACAGCAGCCACTCGATGGCGGCCTCGTCGATCGCCAGCCCCCTGCGCAGCGCGCGCTCGCGCAGCACCGCCGCGCGGCCTTCCTCGTCCAGCGGCTGCAACAGCACGCGCACGCATTGGCCCAGGCGCGAACGCAGGTCCGGCAGCACCAGGCCCAGTTCGCCCGGCGACTTCTGTGCGGTGTACAGCACCGTCACGTCGGCAGCGCGCGCGCGGTTGTGGAAATCGAACAGCGCGATTTCGTCCTCACGATTGCCTGCCACCGCATCCAGGCCATCCAGCGCCACCAGCTCGCGCTGCTCAAGCCCTTCCAGCGCCACCCGCACCCGGCCGACCACACTGGCCAGCGGTACGTAGGTCGGCAGGCGCCCGGCCTGCTCGGCGCTGGAACACATCGCCAGTGCCTGGTGGGTCTTGCCGGTGCCGGCCGCGCCTTCCAGGTACACCCAGTCGTGGCTGGCTCCTACCGCGATGGCATGCAGCTGCGCCAGCGCGCCGTCCGGCGCGCCGATGAAGCTTTCCAGCCGCTGGTCCCGCGGGTAATGCAGGGCCAGCGGAAGTTGCGGCACACCAATCACTTCAGTTCCGGACCCTTGTCATTGCCAGGCACGATGATATGGGGCTGGTCGATCACACCATCAAGCACGATCGCGGGCTTCTCGCCGGCGTACAGCTCACTCTGGCGGTAACGCTGGTGCGCATAGCGCAACAGCACATTGCTGACCGCCGCCACCGGCAGCGCCAGCAGCATGCCCAGGAAGCCGAACAGCTGGCCACCGGCCATCACCGCGAAGATCACCGCCACCGGGTGCAGGCCGATCTTGTCGCCGACGATGCGCGGGGTCAGCACGTAGCTCTCCAGCAGCTGGCCAACGGTGAACACCACGCCCACCAGGATCAGCAGTTTCAGGTCGAACCCCTGCGCCTGTACCAGCGCAGCCACGATCGCCATCAGGATGCCGGTGGTCGCGCCCAGGTAGGGAATGAAGCTGATCAGGCCGGCGATCAGGCCGATCAGCAGGCCCAGCTTGAGCCCCACCAGCGACAGGCCACCGGCGTAGATCACGCCCAGCGCCAGCATCACCAGAAACTGCCCGCGGATGAAGGCGCCGAGCACCTCGTTGGATTCACGTGCCAGCGTGGTGATCGTGCCGATCTGGTTGCGCGGGATCACCGATGCCACGCGTTCGACCAGCTTGTCCCAGTCACGCAGGAAGTAGAACGCCAGGATCGGCAGCAGCAACAGGTTGACCACCCAGGTCACCACCGTGAAGCCCGAACGCGATACGTAGCCCATGAAGGTCGTGGCGAATCCGCCGGCCTGCTGCCAATGGCTGCGCCCCCATTCGATCACACGGTCCGGATCCATCCACTGCATCACTTCCAGCCCGGTCTTCTGCTCGAACCAGGGAATGCCCTTCTCCATCAGCCAAGCCTGCGCCTGCGGAGCCGCGGCGATCAGTGTGCTGATCTGGCGCTCGATCATCGGCACCAGCACCAGCAGCAGCGCGACGATCACCAGCACCATCGCCACGAACACCAGCACCACGCCGGTCATGCGCGAACGGCCGGTGGCTTCGATGCGGTCCACCAGCGGATCGCCCAGCCAGGCCAGCGCCAGCGCCAGCACGAACGGCGTCAGGATCGGCGCCAGCAGCCACACGACCCAGCCGATCAGGCCGGCCAGCAGGATGAACTTCAGCCGCCGCAGGAACTGCGCGATTTCCGCTTCCGGGGACAGGATCATCGCAGGCGGTACTCATTGCTGACCGGCGCCGGTGCCGGTGCACCGGTCGTATCGTCGATCGGCGTCGGCAGGGCCGGCAGTGTCGCCGACGGCACCAGCACGCCGTTGTCGCCGAGCATGCGGTTGAAGCCGGCCAGGCCGGTGGTCATTTCCAGATTCAGTTCCAGATGGTCGGCGGTCGCACGCAGCGGGGTGACGTTGCGCACCACGGCCACTTCACGCAGGCCGGCGGCCAGGCGCAGGTATTCGTCAGCGCTGTTGATGCCGGTCACCACCACGCGGTAGGTGCCCGCCTGGCCGGTGGCCGCACCGGCCTTGGCATAACGCTTGACCAGCGCGTCGGCAGCGCCATCGGCACCGGCGGCCATCGCGCGCATGGCGTTGGCGTCCTTGCTGGTCCACTTGTTCAGTTCACGGCCGTTGTCGACGAACACCCAGTCCGCCTGCCAACCGCCATTGGCGCGGTAAAGCTTGCCGATCAGCTGCATCGGCGGCGAATAGCGCGACGAGGCCCGCGCGACTGCGGCGCTGTCCTGGCGCCAGATGGCACCGGCCAGGGCCTGCTCGGCGGCGCCACCACTGGGCAGGCCAAGCTTGTAGCCGCGCTCGATGGCCCGGCTCAGCAGCGGCCGCGCAGCATTGGCCTGCTGCACGCTGACCAGACGCGGACCACTGCCGTCGTCGACGGCCAGCCACAGCACCGGCTTCGGCCGGGGCTGAGGCCACAGCGGAAGCCCCAGGGCCGACACCAGCCCGTCCACGTCGTCCTCGCGGAAGCGCGCGACCAGCAGGGTACGGAAGCTCGGCGCACCGCTGGCGCCCACGCTCTGGTCCTGCTTGTAGTCGTAGCTGGCCACATAGTCCTTGGCATTGCGCAACGCCTGCGCCACGCCGGGGCGCGACATGACGCTGCGATCGCCGGACAATTTGCCAAGTACAACGCTCAACGCGCGGGCAAGTGCACCGTTGCGGTCAGCCTCGGCTTGGCTGTTGACGGGCACTTCGGCCTCGTACGCACCACTGGCAGTGGCAACATCCCCCTCGGTTCGCATGCCGCTCTGGGCCATCGTGGCCACCGGCAGGCACAGCGCAAGGAGCAGGGTCAAAAACAGGCTGCGGCGCATCAGGACATCCATTGGCTCGACGTATCCGGGGGGAATTGTTGCCCGAATACGGCCTTTGCGCCAATGCGGCCTGTTAAAATCGGCGATTCAACCCCTGCCAGCGCCGACGCCCGTGACCAACAGCCCGTCTTCCGCCCCTTCTCCCCTCACCTACCGTGACGCGGGTGTCGACATCGACGCCGGCAACGAACTGGTCGAGCGGATCAAGCCCCTGGTCAAGCGCAGCTTCCGTCCGGAGGTGATGGGCGGCCTGGGTGGCTTCGGCGCCCTGTTCGACCTGTCCAACAAGTACCGCGAGCCGGTGCTGGTGTCGGGCACCGACGGCGTCGGCACCAAGCTGAAGCTGGCCCACCAGCTGAACCGCCACGATACGATCGGCATCGACCTGGTCGCCATGTGCGTGAACGACGTGCTGGTGCAGGGCGCCGAGCCCTTGTTCTTCCTGGACTACTTCGCCACCGGCAAGCTGGACATCGACACCGCCGCCGCGGTCGTGGGCGGCATCGCCAATGGCTGCACCGAGGCCGGCTGCGCCCTGATCGGCGGCGAAACCGCCGAGATGCCCGACATGTACGCGCCGGGCGAGTACGACCTGGCCGGCTTCACCGTCGCGGCCGTCGAAAAGAGCGAACTGAAGGACGGCGCCAATGTCGCCGCCGGCGACGTGCTGATCGGCATCGCCTCGTCCGGCCCGCACTCCAACGGCTATTCGCTGGTCCGTCGCATCTATGACCGCGCCGGCCGCCCGGCCGAGCTGGAACTGGAAGGCGGGGTCAAGCTGGTCGATGCGCTGATGGCTCCCACCCGCCTGTACGTCAAGCCGATCCTGTCGCTGCTGAAGTCGCACGGCGATGCCATCCACGGCATGGCCCACATCACCGGTGGCGGCCTGACCGAGAACATCATCCGCGTGGTGCCCGAGGGCCTCGGCCTGGACATCCAGGCCTCGTCGTGGACCCTGCCGCCGGTGTTCCAGTGGCTGCAGAAGGAAGGCGCGGTGGCAGACAGCGAGATGTGGCGCACCTTCAACTGCGGCATCGGCTTCGTGCTGATCGTCGCTGCGGACCAGCTCGAGGCCGTATCCGCTGCGGTGAAGGCGGAAGGCCTGGAGCACTGGACGATCGGCCAGGTGGTCACCGCCCAGGGCGGCGAACGCGTCCACATCGCCTGATCCACTGGACAAAGGAACCCGCATGGACGCACCTCCTCCCTTGTCGACGCCGCCGGCTCCGCCCGTGCTGCCGCCGAACCCGGCCGTGCCGGTGTTCGGCCCGCAGGACGCCACCCAGCTGCGCCAGCTGGCGATCGGCCACTATGTGGTCGCTGGCCTGATGGCGGTGTTCTCGCTGGTCTTCGTCCTGCACATCGTGCTGGGCATCGCCATGCTGTCCGGCTCGCTGCCGATGAAATCCGGCGGTGAACCGTCATCGCCGGAAGAGCAGCAGTTCGTCGGCTGGCTGTTCACCGTGATGGGCGTCTGCATCGTGCTCGGCGGGCTGACCCTGGCAGGCTTCGTGGCCTATGCCGGCCGCTGCCTGTCACAGCAGCGCCGCTACCTGCTGTGCATGATCGTGGCGGGGCTGGCGTGCCTGTTCACCCCCATCGGCACCATCCTCGGCGTGTTCACCCTGGTCGTGCTGCTGCGCCCGCAGGTGAAGGCCACCTTCGCTGGCCAGGCGGGTGTGGCATGAGCGATGGCATGAACCCACCGCCGCTGCCACGGCAGACCCTGGCGGACCTGCAGACCGCAAGCCACCTGCACAACCTGAAGATCCTGTTCTACGCGCTGGCCGGCTTCCATTGGCTGGCAGCGCTGGTCTTCCTCGGCTTTGTCGGCATCGTCGCCTTCGAACGCGGAATGGACGACGGCGCGGTGCTGGCGACGGTGTACGGCGCGGTGTCGCTGCTGGCCATCGGCTTGGGTTTCCTGCAGCTGCGCACCGCGCGGCTGCTTGGCCAGCGCAGCCACCTGGCCTGGTGTCGCGGCGCGGCCTGGGCAGCGGTGATGGCCGGCCCACTGGGCATGGCCCTGACCGCCTACGCGGTGTATTTCCTGCGCAAGCCGGAGATCGCCGCCCTGTTCGACCGCGGCGACCACGTCAGCGTCTGAGCTGGCAAGCGCATGTTCCGTCTCTTCTGCTGATCGCCCCGACATGTCCACGCCCGCTGCCTCCACGCTCGCCCGCAACCGCGCCACCCACTCCCTGTCGGCACCGAAGAAGGCCGCACTGGTCGCGGTGCTGGGCATCTTCGCCGCCACCTGGATCCATCCGCTGTGGCCGCTCGAGCAGACCCTGCACAGTTCGCTGACGGTGATCGGCCTGCTGGCCCTGTGGTGGGTGGACCGGCGCTGGCAGCTGGGCAACGGCGCGTTCATCGCCATCTGCGGCTTCATCGCCATCCACTGCGTGGCCGCGCGCTGGCTGTACTCCAACGTGCCGTATGACGCATGGCTGCAGTCGCTGCTCGGGTGGTCGCCGGACGCAGCCTTTGGCTGGCAGCGCAACCACTTCGATCGCCTGATCCACTTCCTCTATGGCGTCTGCTTCACCCCCGCATTGCTGCAGCTGGCGCGACATTCCTGGCCTGCGCTGCGCATCGGCCAGGCATTCACCCTGGCGGTGATGGCGGTGATGTGTTCCAGCCTGGTGTATGAGTGGCTGGAATGGGGCATCGCCCTTGCCCTGTCGCCGGAAGCGGCCGAGGCCTACAACGGCCAGCAGGGCGACATGTGGGACGCGCATGCGGACATGCTGCTGGCGACCCTGGGCAGCCTGTTGCTGTGGCCGCTGGTGCGCCGGAGCGTGGTGCGATGAGCATCCGCCGAATCGCCGTGCTGGCATCCGGGCGCGGCAGCAACCTGCAGGCCATTGTCGACGCCGTCGCGGCAGGGCGACTGCCGGCCGAGATTGTCGGCGTGTTCTCCGATCGTCCCGATGCGACCGCCCTGGAGCGGGTGGCAACGGATCGACGCTGGGGGCATGCGCCGAAGGAATTCAGCAACCGCGCGGCCTACGAGCAGGCGCTGGGTGATGCGCTGGCAGCATCCACGCCGGACTGGATCGTCTGCGCCGGCTACATGCGCATTCTGGGCGCCGATTTCGTACAGCGGTTCACTGGCCGCCTGGTCAACATCCACCCCTCGCTGCTGCCGTTGCACAAGGGCCTGCACACCCATGCACGGGCGCTTGAGGCCGGCGATAGCGAGCACGGCGCCAGCGTGCACCTGGTGGTGCCGGAACTGGATGCCGGCGCGGTGCTGGCGCAGGCCCGGGTTCCGGTGCTTGCCGGCGACGATGCGCAGACCCTGGCCGAACGCGTGCTTGCGGTGGAGCATCCGCTGCTGATCGCCACCCTGGAACTGCTCTGTGCTGGCCGCCTGGCTGAACGGGAAGGCCAGCCGACGTTCGACGGTCACCCCCTGTTTAGCCCCTTGGCTCTAGATTCCGCCGGAAACCTGAACCGGTAACGCCCGTGCACACGCCCCGCTGACTGCGGGGCTGGCATCCTGCTCCCCTCCTGCGGTTCCTGTCGGCCATGAAGACCACGTCCCTGCTGCGTACAACTCTGCTGCTGCCGCTTGCCGTCCTCGCCTGTGCGGGCTGGGGCCAGGCAACAGCGCCCGCTGCGCCGGCACCTGCGGAGGTGGCGCCGCCGGTGTTGCCTGCACTGGCCTGGGAGCCGCCGCCGCTGCAGCCGTTCAGCGCGACCTACCAGGCGTTCTTCAAGGGCAAGGAAGCAGGCGATGCGACCATGCAGGTCACCCACACCGGCGGCAGCCAGTGGCGGGTGGACATGCAGGTGGTCGGCCGCCGCGGCTTTGCCAGCGTGCTCGGCCTGAACATCGAGCAGAGCACGGTGTTCGAGGAGCGCAGCGGTGTGTATGCGCCGCTCAGCCAGAGCACGGTGCGCAAGGGCCTGTTCCTCGGCAAGAAGGCGGTCGGCACCTACAACTGGCAGGCCGGTACCGCGCAGTGGAGCGGCGACGTGGAAAAGAAGCGCGCCCAGCCGATTCCACTGCAGGCCGGCGACCAGAGCGCGTTGCTGATCAACCTGGCGATCATGCGCGACGCCCGTCCCGGCGCGGCCATGCACTATCGCTACGTCGACATGGGCAAGGTGCGCCAGCACGATTACCAGGCTGCGCCGCAGACCGAGAACGTCGAGGTCGGCGACCTGTCCTACAACGCGCTGCGGGTGTATCGCACCAACGGCGGCAACAATGAAACCATTCTCTGGATCGCCAACGGTGTCCCCACCCCGGTGCGCATCCTGCAACGTGAAGACGGCGAAGATCGCGTCGATCTGCGCCTGATTGAATACCAAGGAGTCTGAGCATGAACACCCTGACCCGCCCCCTGACCTGGATCGCCGCTGCCGCACTGTCGGTGGCCAGCCTGCCGGCCATGGCCCTGCAGCCGTTCAAGGCCGACTACCTCGCCAGCTACATGGGCATGCAGGCCAATGGCAGCATGACCCTGGCCAGCGAAGGCACCAACAAGTGGCGTTACAGCCTGCAGGTCAAGAACCAGCTGGCGGACCTGAGCCAGACCACGGTGTTCGAGGAAGTGCGCGGGCAGTTGCGCCCGCTCAGCAGCCAGGACCGCTCTGCGCTGCTGGTGAAGAAGCGCAATGTGCAGGCCAACTACAACTGGACCAGCAACCAGGCCACCTGGACCGGCGACATCAAGCCGGACCGCGCCGGACCGATCGCCCTGAAGGCCGGCGACATGGACGCGCTGCTGATCAACCTGGCCATCGCCCGCGACCTGGCCGCAGGCAAGCCGCTGACCTATCGCATGGTCGACGAAGGCCGTATCAAGAACATGACCTACCGCGTGGTGGGCAAGGAATCGGTCACCGTCGGCGGCAAGAGCTACGAGGCCACCAAGGTCTCGCGCACCGACGGCAACAAGGAGCTGATCGCCTGGATCGTGCCGGAGTTCCCGGTGCCGGCGCGCATGCTGCAGCGTGAGAGCGGCCGCGATGCGCTGGACCTGACCATCAAGGCGATGAACTGACCGAACGCGCTGCGCGCTCGCCGGGCATGGCCCGGCGCTACCGCCCAACGTCGATCCACGCCAAGCGTGGATTCACGCCCCGCACACAAAAACGCCCGCTTTCGCGGGCGTTTTTTCATTTCTTCGTTTCTTCCGCCGGCTTGAACTCGGTGCGGCAGTCGACCCGGATCTGCTCGCCCGTGGATCGGCGCACGAACGTGCGGCAATGGCGGTTGCCCTCCTGGCTGTCGTTCACCGCAACCGCGTAGAACGACTGGATGATCTCGTCACGGGTTACCGTGCCGTCGCCATTCCAGTCCATGTCCTTCTGCTCGATGCCCTTGGTGATGGCGATGTTGGCGTACCAGGCATAGCCCAGCCACGCCAGCACGATCAGCACCAGCACCAGAAGCGCCTTGCGGCGACGGCTGAACCTGCCGCGCAGGATCATGCGGCCACGCGCCGGATGGTGGCGCCGAGCGAAGACAGCTTTTCTTCGATGTTTTCGTAGCCGCGATCAAGGTGGTAGATGCGATCGATGGTGGTATCGCCATCGGCCATCAAGCCGGCCAGGATCAGCGACGCTGACGCGCGCAGGTCGGTTGCCATCACCGGTGCACCGCTCAGGCGCTCGTGACCACGCACGATGGCCGTGTGGCCTTCCACCTGCACATCCGCGCCAAGGCGCAGCAGCTCGTTGACGTGCATGAAACGGTTCTCGAAGATCGTTTCATTGATCACGCCCACGCCGTCGGCCACGCAGTTGAGCGCCATGAACTGCGCCTGCATGTCGGTCGGGAACGCCGGATACGGCGCGGTGGTCAGGTTGACTGCCTTCGGCCGCTTGCCGTGCATGTCCAGGGTGATGCTGTCTTCGGTGGTCTCGATGGTCGCGCCGGCTTCCACCAGCTTGGCCAGCACCGCGTCCATGGTGTTCGGGCGCGCGCGATTGACGGTGACCTTGCCACCGGTCATCGCTGCAGCCACCAGGAAGGTGCCGGTTTCGATGCGGTCGGGCAGCACTTCATGGCGACCACCGGACAGGCGTTCGACGCCTTCGATGACCAGGCGGGCGGTGCCCAGGCCTTCGATCTTCGCGCCCAGCGCGATCAGACAATGCGCCAGGTCGGTGACTTCCGGTTCCATCGCCGCGTTGTCGAGGATGGTGGTGCCTTCGGCCAGCACTGCGGCCATCAGCACGTTCTCGGTACCGGTCACGCTGACCATGTCGAAGGTGAAGTGGCCACCCTTCAGGCGCTTGGCGGTGGCCTTGATGAAGCCGTTCTCGACCACGATGTCGGCACCGAGTGCCTGCAGGCCCTTGATGTGCTGGTCGACCGGGCGCGAACCGATCGCGCAGCCGCCGGGCAGCGATACTTCGGCGGCACCGAAACGGGCCAGCAGCGGGCCCAGCACCAGGATCGAGGCGCGCATGGTCCTGACCAGCTCATACGGAGCCACATGCTGGTTGACCGGACGCGGGTCGACCACGATCGCGCTGCCACGCGACAGCGTGCCTTGGTCGATGGTCACGTTCGCGCCCAGTTCGCCCAGCAGCTTCACCGTGGTGACCACATCGTGCAGATGCGGCACGTTGGTGATCTCCACCGGCGCATCGGCCAGCAGGGTCGCGCACAGGATGGGGAGGACGGCGTTCTTGGCGCCGGAGATGCTTACTTCACCGTGCAGCGCAGCGCCGCCGGTCACAACGATCTTGGCCATGTATTGGGGATCTTCTGCGGTTCAGCCGGCTTCGGCCGGGGTCACGGTTTTCAGTGCGAGCGCGTGGATCGCGCCGCCCATCAGGTCACCCAGAGTGGCATACACCATCCGGTGGCGGGCCAGCGGCAGCTTGCCGGCAAAGGCCTCGCTGACCACGGTCGCTTCGAAATGCACGCCATCGTCACCCTGCACGTCGGCGCGGGCGCCGGGCAGGCCGGTTTCGATCAGATTGCGGATGGTGTCGGCGTCCAACGGGCTTTCCTAATAAAATGTGCGTCCATTCTACTTCCGCTGCGTGGCGTCCGCATGGCCGAATCCCTGTTGCCCCCCCGTTCCGCCGACCCTGCCGCCCTGGTCGCCAGTGGCCGGCGCGTGTTCGAGATCGAACGGCAGGCGCTGGACGCCGTGGCCGACCGCCTCGGCGACGCCTTCCAGCAGGCCTGCCGGGCGATCCTGGGCAGCCGTGGCCGGGTGGTCGCCACCGGCATGGGCAAGTCCGGCCATGTGGCACGCAAGATCGCCGCCACCCTGGCCTCCACCGGCACCCCGGCGTTCTACGTGCACCCGGGCGAGGCCGGCCATGGTGACCTGGGCATGATCACCGAGGACGACGTGGTGCTGGCCTTGTCCTATTCGGGGGAATCGGATGAGCTGCTGATGCTGCTGCCGGTGCTCAAGCGCCAAGGCAATGTGCTGATCGCCATGACCGGCCGCCCGCAGTCGAGCCTGGCCAGCGCCGCCGATTTCCACCTGGATGTGAGCGTGCCGGCCGAAGCCTGCCCGCTGGCGCTGGCGCCCACCTCCAGCACCACCGCCTCGCTGGCGATGGGTGACGCGCTGGCGGTGGCCCTGCTGGATGCACGCGGCTTCACCGCCGACGATTTCGCCCGTTCGCACCCGGCCGGCAGCCTCGGCCGCCGCCTGCTGCTGCACATCACCGACGTCATGCACACCGGTGAGGACCTGCCCAAGGTCGATGTCGGCGCCAGCCTCAGCGAAGCGCTGATGGAGATGAGCCGCAAGCGCCTGGGCATGACCGCCGTGGTCGACGACCAGGGCGTGCTGATCGGGCTGTTCACCGACGGCGACCTGCGCCGCGCCCTGGACACCGACCTGGACGTGCGCACCGCCAGGATCGCCGATGTGATGACCCGGCAACCGCGCACCATCAGCGCCGACAAGCTGGCGGTGGAGGCTGCGCGGCTGATGGAAACCCACAAGATCACCGGCCTGATCGTGGTCGACAGCCAGGGCCGCGCGGTCGGCGCCCTGAACATTCATGACCTGTTGCGGGCGCGGGTGGTTTAACCGACAGTCCGTAGACCCCATTCAGTCTGTACCAACGAGCCCGCAACCACCGAGTCCGATGCCCTGATGCCCTGGTCCCCCCTGCCCGCCTTCCCCACCCACCTGCATGCCGTTGCGGCCGGTATCCGCCTGGCCTGCTTCGACGTGGACGGCACCCTCACCGACGGTCGGCTGTACTACGACAAGGATGGCAACGAGAGCAAGGCGTACTTCGTGCAGGATGGTCTGGGCCTGAAACTGCTGCAGCAGCACGGCATCCACCCCGTGCTGATCACCGCGCGCAACAGCCAGTCCGCGCTCAAGCGCGGCGCCGACCTGGGCATCGACACCCAGATCGCCGTCGGCGACAAGCTGGCCAGCGTGCAGGCGCTGTGCGCCCAGCACGGCATCGGCCTGGAGCAGGTGGCCTTCATGGGTGACGACCTGCCCGACCTGGCGCCGCTGGGCGCGGTCGGCCTGGCGGTGGCTCCGGCCAATGCCCATCCGTGGATCGCCGAGCGCGTGCACTGGATTACCCGTGCTGACGGTGGCCGTGGTGCCGCGCGCGAGCTGTGCGACGTGCTGCTGGCCGCGCAGGGCCGCGTGGACGCCGTGCTGGCGAGGTTCGGCGCATGAATGCCCCCACCCTGAACTGGCGGATGATCCTCGGCGTCGGCCTGCTGCTGGCCGCCCTGCTGAGCAGCTGGGCGGCGCTGCGCAACCGCGAAAAGGCACCTGCCGTCGAAGGCCAGGACGCCGGCGTGGACTACATCCTGCACGATTTCCAGATCGTCGCCCTGGACGAACATGGCAAGGAATCGACCACCCTGCGCGCGCCCCTGCTGGAACGCCAGCGTGGTGACCAGACGCTCAACATCACCACGCCGCTGTTCGAAATGCCCGACAAGGATGGCAAGCACTGGACGCTGCGCGCCCAGACCGGCTGGCTCAGTGCCAAGGGCGACGAGATGAAGCTGCGGGGCAACGTCGCCGGCGACAGCCCGGCCGGCCCGGGCGTGGTCCCGACCACCTTCCGCACCGACCACCTGGATGTATTCCCGAAGGACAACCGCGCCCGCACCGATGCCCTGGTGACCATGACCCGGCCCGGCATGGAGCAGTCCGGCGTCGGGTTCGAGGTGGATTCGAAGAACAACACGTATCATTTCCTCAGCCAGTCCAAGGGCCGTTACACGCCCAAACGCTGATTCCGCCGCCCGCCCGCGACGTCTTCCCGACAGGCGCGAAGCCGGCAGCCCCCACCCGCCGCCCCCCGGTCCCGCCGGAGGGCCACCACCGGTAGAACGGACCCCGATGAAGATTCCCTTTGCAGCCGTGCTCGCACTCAGTCTTCTTGTCCCCGCTGTCGCCTTTGCCAAGTCGACGGACCGCAACGAAGCGATGAACATTGATTCCGGTGCGCAGTCCGGCACCCTCACCGGTGATGGCAAGACCGTGCTGTCCGGTGGCGTGATCATCACCCAGGGCACCCTGGACCTGCGCTCGTCCGAAGCGGAGATCTACCTCAAGGGCGGCGAAGCCGTGCGTGCGGTGTTCACCGGCAAGCAGGCCAAGATGAAGCAGCAGCTCGACGATGGCACCTGGATGGATGCGGTGGCCGACCGGATCGACTACGACATCACCACCGAGATCATCACCCTGACCGGCAACTACAAGGTCACCAGCGCGCGCGGCACCAATGCGGGCCAGCGCATGGTCTACAACACCCGCAGCGGTGAAATGAACTCCGGCGGTGATGGCAGCCGCGTGCGCACCGTGATTCCGCCGAAGAACAAGACGCCTGCGGCCGCTCCGGCTCCGGCTGGAGGCAAGAAGTAATGCTCGTCGCAACTGGCCTGCGCAAACGCTACAAGCAGCGCGAAGTCGTCAAGGACTTCGGGCTGACCCTGGACGCCGGTGAAGTGGTTGGCCTGCTCGGTCCCAACGGTGCCGGCAAGACCACCTGCTTCTACATGATCGTCGGCCTGGTCGGTGCCGATGCCGGCAGCATCGTGCTGGACGGCAAGGACATCACCGGCGACCCGATGTACACCCGCGCCAAGCAGGGCGTGGGCTACCTGCCGCAGGAACCGTCGGTGTTCCGCAAGCTGACCGTGGCCGACAACCTGCGCCTGGTGCTGGAACTGCGCGAGGACCTGGATTCGGCGGGCCGCGAGCGCGAACTGAACAGCCTGCTCGACGAACTGCAGCTTGGGCATGTTTCCGAACAGCTCGGCGCCAGCCTGTCCGGTGGTGAGCGCCGTCGCTGCGAGATCGCCCGTGCACTGGCCGCCAAACCGCGCCTGATCCTGCTTGACGAACCCTTCGCCGGTGTCGACCCGATCTCCGTCGGTGAAATCCAGCGCATCGTCACCCATCTCAAGCAACGCGGCATCGGTGTGCTGATCACCGACCACAACGTGCGCGAGACCTTGGGAATCTGCGACCGCGCGTATATCCTCGCAGAGGGCACCGTACTGGCCCAGGGCTCGCCCGAGGCGATCCTGGACAATGCCGACGTGCGCCGCGTCTACCTTGGGGATTCCTTCAAGCTGTAACCGCGGCCGCCGGGCCCTCTCCCTTCCGTTCGGCACAGGCATGAAGACTCGGCTGCAGACATCGTTGGGACAGCAGCTGGTGCTTACGCCCCAGCTGCAGCAGGCGATCAAGCTGCTGCAGATGTCCACGACCGAGCTGGAGCTGGAAATCGCCCAGGCGGTGGAGAGCAATCCGCTGCTGGACTGGTCGGACAGCAGCGACGAAGGCGCCGGTGTCGACAAGGACGGCAGCAGCGAGGACGCGGGCGGCGACAATGACGCCCCGCCCGACAACGCTGAAAGCAGCGGCGACGACTGGGCGCCTGCCGAGCTGGACTGGAGCAGTGGCGGCAGCGGCGGCAGTTTCGATGACGACGACGACAACGGCAGTGCCGCCGAACGCGTTGCCGAAACCGAAACCCTGGCCGACCACCTGCTGTGGCAGCTGCACCTGACCCACCTGTCCAAGCGCGACCGCAGCATCGGCGCCGCGCTGATCGATTCATTGGAAGACGACGGCTATCTGCGCGAGCCGCTCTCGGCCATCGCCGAAGCGCTGTTGCCGGCGATCCACGCCGGTGAAGACGAAATCCTGACCGTGCTGCACCAGATCCAGCGCTTCGACCCCGTAGGCGTGGCCGCACGCAGCCTTGGCGAATGCCTGCAACTGCAGCTGGACGTGCTTCCTGCTGATACCCCGTGCCTGGCCCTGGCCCGGCAGGTTGCCGCCGGCCCACTGGAACAACTGCCGCGCTCCGGCGTGACCGGCCTGGCCCAGCAGCTGAAACAGCCGCTGGCCGAGGTCGAGACCGCCGTGGCCCTGCTGCGCTCGCTGGACCCGCGCCCCGGCACCCAGATCGCCCCGCTCGCCCAGGACACCTACGTGGTGCCCGACGTCGTCGTATGGCGGCAGAACGGCATCTGGCGCGCCGCGCTGGCCGCCCATGCCGGCCCCAAGCTGGTGATCCACCGCGGTTACGAGCAGATGATCCGCCGCTGCGGTGACGCCGATGCCGGTTATCTGCGCGGCCAGCTGCAGGAGGCACGCTGGCTGCTGAAGGGCCTGCAGGCGCGAGGCGAAACGCTGCTCCGGGTAGTGCGAAGCCTGATCCAGCAGCAGGCCGGCTTCCTTGAATTTGGCGAACAGGCATTGCGCCCGCTGACCCTGCGCGAAATCGCAGCCGAACTGGGCCTGCACGAATCCACCGTGTCGCGCGCGATCGCCCGCAAACATGTGCGTACGCCACGCGGCACCCTGCCGCTGCGCGCCTTCTTCGCCTCGGGCATCGACACCGACGGCGGTGGCGAAGCGTCCAGCACTGCCATCCAGGCCATGATCCGGCGCCTGATCGATGACGAGAACCCACGCAAGCCGCTTTCTGACGCCAAGCTGGCTGACCTGCTCAAATCGTCGGGAATCCCAGTAGCGCGGCGCACCGTGGCGAAGTATCGTGAGGCCATGAACATCTCCGCCTCGCACGAAAGAGTCAGAATCGTTTGACGCGCCGCCGCGCCCGGCGGAGAGGTTCATTGGCACTTCCGATCAAAGGAGAAACCCGATGCGCATCGAAACGTTTGGCAAAGATGTCGAAGTCACCCCGGCCCTGCAGTCCTATGTAGAGGAGAAGCTGGCCCGGATCGGCAAACACTTCGACCAGCACTGCGAAGCGCGGGTGACGCTCAAGCTGCAGAAGACTGAACACCACGTCGATGCCAGCCTCAATATTCCGGGTCAGACCCTGCACGCTGAAGCCAATGCGCAGACCATGTATGCGGCGATCGACCTGCTGGCGGACAAGCTTGACCGCCTGGTGATCAAGCACAAGGAGAAAAAACAGCAGCACGCACCGCTGCCGGTGGGCGACAATGGTGGCTGATCGCCACCGCTCCCCGCAGACATGCCCCTGACTGACCTCCTGGCGGCCGTGCAGACCCAGCTCTGCACGGCCACCGACCGCGACAGCGTCCTGCAGGCCGCGGCCGGATTGCTGGCCTGCCGCCAGGCCAACGCCGAACAGATCTATCTCAACCTGTGCCAGCGCGAGGCGTTGGGCAGTACCGCGATCGGCTACGGCATCGCCATCCCGCATGGTCGTGCGCCGACCCTGGATCGCCCCCGTGGCGCGCTGCTGCGCCTGCAGACCCCGGTCGATTTCGGTGGTGACGAGCCGGTGGACCTGGTATTCGCCATGGCCGTTCCCGCCCACTACACCCATCAACACCTGATGCTGCTGTCCGAGCTGGCCGAGCTGTTTTCCGCGCCCTGCATCCGCCAGGCGCTGCGCGAGGCCGGTGATGCACGGGAGCTGCGCCAGGCCCTGGACCTGACCCCACCGGCGAGCGCCGCATGAATACCAGCATCACTGCCCGCGAACTGTTCGAACAGCAGCGAGAGCGGCTCGGCCTGCGTTGGGCAGCGGGCAAATCCGGCGAGAAGCGCGAGCTGGAGGCCGGCAATACGGTCTCGCGACGCCCTTCGCTGGCCGGCTATCTCAATGCGATCTATCCCAACAAGGTGCAGATCCTCGGTACCGAGGAACTGTCCTGGCTTGACGCGCTGGAACCACGCCAGCGCTGGGAAACCATCGAAAAGATCATGCAGTCGCATCCGCTGGCGCTGGTGCTGACCCGCAACCAGCCGTGCCCGGAAGACCTGCGCGCGGCCGCCGATGAATCCGGCACGCCGCTGTGGTTGTCACCCAAACGCGGCCACGAACTGCTCAACCATCTGTCCTACCACCTGGCCCGGACGCTGGCGCCGCGGGTGATCCTGCATGGCGTGTTCATGGAGATCTACTCCATCGGCGTGCTGATCACCGGTGAAGCGGGATCAGGCAAGAGCGAGCTGGCCCTGGAACTGCTGAGCCGCGGTCACCGCCTGGTGGCCGACGACGCCCCCGAGTTCACCCAGATCGCCCCCGACGTGCTCGATGGCACCTGCCCGGAACTGCTGCAGGACCTGCTGGAAGTGCGCGGCCTGGGCGTGCTGAACGTGCGCGAGATGTTTGGCGACACCGCTGTAAAGAAGAACAAGTACCTTCGGCTGATCGTCCACCTGACCAAGCCGATGACCGAGCCCACCCCCCATGGTTACGAGCGCCTGACCGGCGACTCGGGCACACGCCACGTGCTGGACCTGGACGTGCCGCTGATCACCCTGCCGGTGATGCCCGGCCGCAACCTGGCCGTCCTGACCGAGGCGGCCACCCGCCTGCACATTCTGCGTACCAAGGGTATCGACCCGGCGGCGATGTTCATCGCCCGCCACAGCAACCTGCTGGAACGGCGAACGCCCTGACCCCCCTGTCCTTCGAAGAGCCCGTCCATGAGCACCGTCATTCCCACCGCCCCGACCCTGATCATCGTCAGTGGCCTGTCCGGCTCGGGTAAATCCGTCGCCCTGAAGACCTTCGAGGACCAGGACTACTACTGTTCGGACAACCTGCCGATCCAGCTGCTGCCGGATTTCGTGCGCAATGTGCTGAGCCACCATGACGGCGCGGCATCGCGCCGGTTGGCAGTGGGCATCGACGTGCGTGGGCAGAGCGACCTGACCCAGTTGTCCAGCTGGCGGCAGCTGGCCACCGATGCCGGCGTCGACGCCAAGGTGCTGTTTTTCGAGGCCAGCGATGAAACGGTGCTCAAGCGCTACGCCGACACCCGCCGCCGGCACCCGCTGAGCCAGCTGGGCCTGTCGCTGCCCGAAGCGATTGCCCGTGAGCGCGAGCTGATCGCGCCGCTGCGCCGCGAAGCCGATGCGGTGATCGATACCAGTGCGTTGAACGTGCACCAGCTGCGGCGCCGGATCATCACTGAATTTGCGATGGGCCATGCCAGCCGCCTGTCGCTGCTGTTTGAATCGTTCGCCTACAAGCGTGGCGTGCCGGCCGAGGCCGACTTCGTGTTCGACGCGCGCGTGCTGCCCAACCCGCATTGGGATCCGGAACTGCGTGCGTTGAGCGGCCGCGAGCCGGGCGTGCGCGACTACCTGGAGGCGCAGCCGGATGTGCAGCGCTACCTGGCGCAGCTGATGGATTTCCTGGATACCTGGCTGCCCAAGCTGGGCGATGGCACCCGCAGCTATGTGACGGTGGCCTTCGGTTGCACCGGCGGCAAGCACCGCTCGGTGTTCCTGGCCGAACGTCTGGCCCGCCATGCGCGTGAGATGGGCTGGGAAGACGTGGCGACGTACCACCGCGAACAGGATTGAGGGGGTCGGCCGGGCTGCGCCCGGCACCCGCAGAAACCACGGCAACGTCAACAGCAACAGCCGAAGCAACAGCAACATCGGATTCCCTTGGATGGCGAGGCGGTGTGGGCGCGCAGGACACGCCGTAAACCCATCCTTGGGGGCTCGATGGCGCCATCCATGGCGCCAACGGTCCTGCACCCCCACACCGCCCCGCCTCTGACAGATCGCGGCGGGTCGGAGTTGCACTGTGGGTAGGTGTCGACCTTGGTCGACACGGTAGATCCACGCCATGCGTGGATGAATCTCTGTCAGGCATCGAAAAAACGGATGGAGTCGGATCCCTTTTTCAATGGAAAAGGGCCCTGACCCGAACAACGCTGAATACGGGACACAGTGCCCCTCTCCTGCTGCTATCGCCAATTCACCTTGACCTGTTAACGTGCAGTAATGACCTGTGGCATTCTCCTCGTAACACATCCTGGGGTCGGGATCGCCCTGCTCGACGTGGCGACCCGGCTTCTGCGGCAGTTGCCGCTGAAGACCGAAGCTTTCGAAGTACCGTTCGACGCAGACCTGGATGCTCTGCTCCCGCTCGCCTCGGCCGCTCTGCGGCGGGTCGATGGGGGCGATGGCGTGCTGATCCTGACCGACCTGTACGGCGCCAGCCCTGCCAACCTTGCCGGGCAGCTGGCCCGGTTGGGGACCCCGGTTCGCCGGGTGTCGGCGCTGAGTCTGCCGATGTTGCTGCGGGTGATGAATTATCCGGAACAGGGACTGGATCAACTGCCCGCCACTGCGGCGGCGGGCACCCGTAATGGAGCGATAGTCGACGATGCTTGAACGAGAACTCACTGTGAGCAACCGCCTGGGCCTGCATGCCCGGGCCACCGCCAAGCTGGTGCAGACCCTGGCGCCGTTCCGCTGCAACGTGACCATGGCCGCCAAGGGCCGTGAGATCAACGCCAAGAGCATCATGGGCGTGATGCTGCTGGCGGCCGGGCAAGGCACGCCGGTCACCATCCGCATCAACGGCGAAGACGAAGTCGCCGCGATGGATGCGGTGGTCGACCTGTTCGAGCGTCGCTTCGACGAGGACAACTGAGCGTGCCGCGCGCGCGCGCCGGCCAAACCCCTACCGGCCAACGGCCGGTACAGCTGCTGGCCGGCCACGGCGCCGCCCGCGGCACGGCAATGGGCCGCGCTCGCGTGCGCCTGCCGCATGCACTGGAAGTGGCCGAACAGCGCGTCGCCCCCTCCCAGGTTGAATCCGAGCTGGCACGCCTGCATCGCGCCGTGGACGCGGCGCGCACGGAGATGCACGAGCTGCGCCAGCGCCTGCATGGCGCGCTGAACCAGGAAGTGGGCGAGTTCCTCGACCTGCATGCACTGCTGCTGGACGATCCCGAACTGCTGTTCGGCCTGGACGAACTGATCCGCAGCGGCCCCTACAGTGCCGGCTACGCACTGCGCCTGCAGCGCGACCGCCTGGCCAAAGTCTTCGACGGCATGGACGATGCCTACCTGAAGAGCCGCATGGACGATCTCGACCATGTGATCGGGCGCATCCACGCGTTCCTGCAGCCGGAACGGCCCGCAGTGGTGAAGGGCCTGGCCGGCGAAATCCTGGTCTGCGACAACATCGCCCCTTCCGAGCTGGCCCAGCTGCAATCGCATGGCGTGGTCGGCATCGTCACCAGCGCTGGCAGCGCGCTTTCGCACAGTGCGATCCTTGCCCGCAGCCTGCACCTGCCGTTGATCGTCAGCGTGCCGCAGCTGCTGAACAAGGTGATCGACGGCGACGTGCTGATCATCGATGGCGCCGACGGCAGCATCACCGTCAACCCGCAGGCCGATAACCTGCGTGATTACCGGGCGCGCCTGAAGGAGCACGCACGCGAGCAGCGCGAGCTTGGCCGCCTGCGCAGCAAGCCCAGCCGTACCCGCGACCAGGTCGACATCGCACTGCTGGCCAACGCCGAATCGCTGGAAGATGTGACCCAGGCGCATGCGCTGGGCGCCCATGGCCTGGGCCTGTACCGCACCGAATTCCTGTTCCTGCAGCGCAACGAGCTGCCGGACGAAGAAGAACAGTTCCAGACCTACCGCGATGCGGCGCTGGGCATGAGTGGCCGGCCGGTGACCATCCGCACCCTCGACCTGGGTGCAGACAAGGCCGACCGCACCGGCCTGACCCTGAGCAACGAGGAAAACCCGGCGCTGGGCCTGCGCGGCGTGCGCCTGTCGCTGGCGCGGCCCAAGGTGGCCGACACCCAGATGCGCGCGATCCTGCGTGCCTCGGCCTACGGCAAGCTGCGCGTGCTGGTGCCCATGGTCAGCACCCGCGACGAACTGCTGGCGGTGCGCCGGCGCATGCTGAAACTGGGCGAGCAACTGCGCGCCGAGGGCCACATGGTGGCCGAGCACGTGCCACTGGGCGCGATGATCGAAGTACCCGCCGCCGCGCTGGCGCTGGAGAGTTTCATCGACCTGGTCGACTTCCTGTCGATCGGCACCAACGATCTGGTGCAGTACCTGCTGGCCGCCGACCGCAACAACGAAGCACTGGGCGAACTGTATTCGCCGCTGCATCCGGCCGTGCTGCGCCTGCTGCAGATGGTGATCGAGACCGGCGCACGCCATCGCATTCCGGTAGCGGTATGCGGCGAAATCGCCGGCGACGCACGGATGACCCCGCTGCTGCTGGCACTGGGCCTGACCGAGTTCAGCCTGCACCCGGGCACCCTGCTGGAAGTGCGCCGAGCCGTCCGTGATGCCGATCTGGGGGCCCTGCGTGCCCGCGCACCGAAGCTGCTGGGCATGCGTGACCGCCGCGGCATCGAGCGCTGGCTGGCGCTTGTGGCGGACGCGTCCTGATTCCCGACGGTAGTGCCGGCCGCTGGCCGGCAACCTCATGGACCTTCGGTAGGCATGTTGCAGTTGCCGGCCAGCGGCCGGCACTACCAACGCCCGGCATAGCCGCCATGCCCGGCGGCTATGCGCTGAAACATCCCCTTGCGATAATGACGCGCTGAACACCCCTGTTGCCGCATCCTTGCCAGGATCGCGGCTTTTCATATCCCGCGGGAGCTGCGATGGCTGAGGCCGTACGCCACGACAAGACTGCGCGCCAGTTGCGGATGCTGTCCGATGCACTGGACAGCGGTCGGCTGGGCCCGGTACGCCGTCTGGTCAATACCCTGGCGCCGGCCGAGATCGGCAACCTGCTCGAATCGCTGCCGCCGGGCAAGCGCGAGATCGTCTGGGGCTTGGTCGATCCGGAAGACGATGGCGAGGTGCTGGTCCACGTCGGCGACGACGTGCGCGAAAGCCTGCTGGCGGACATGGACCCGGACGAAATCATCGCCGCGGTCGAAGACCTCGACATCGACGATCTGGCCGACCTGGTTGAAGACCTGCCGGACACGGTCATCGACGAAGTCCTCAAGTCGATGGACCGCGAGAACCGCGAGCGCCTGGAGCAGGTGCTGTCCTACCCCGAGGACAGCGCCGGCCGCCTGATGAACCCGGACGTGGTGACGGTACGCGCCGACGTCAACGTCGATGTGGTGCTGCGCTACCTGCGCCTGCGCGGCGAACTGCCGGACCACACCGATCACCTGTTCGTGGTCAGCCGCCGCCACCAGTACCTGGGCCGGGTGTCGCTGGCCTCGCTGGTGACCCACGAAGACACCACCCCGATCAACCGCCTGATCGACGATGAGCAGCCTGCCATCGATGTCGGCGAAAGCGACCAGGAAGTGGCGCGGCAGTTCTCCGACCATGACTGGATCTCGGCGCCGGTGGTGGATGACAACAACATCCTGATCGGCCGCATCACCATCGATGACGTGGTCGACATCATCCGTGGCCAGGCCGAGCACCAGGCGCTGGGCGCCGCCGGCCTGGACGAGGACGAGGACCTGTTCAGCCCGGTCTGGCGCGCGATGCGCCGCCGCTTGATGTGGCTGTCGGTGAATCTGTGCACAGCCTTCCTGGCCTCCAGCGTGGTCGGCCACTTCGAGGGCACCATCGACAAGCTGGTCGCCCTGGCGGTGTTGATGCCGATCGTCGCTGGCCTCGGCGGCAACGCCGGCACCCAGGTGCTGGCGCTGATGGTGCGCGGCCTGGCACTGGGCCAGGTCGGCAGCTCCAACGCACGCACGCTGCTGTGGAAGGAAGTGCGGGTGGCCCTGCTCAATGGCGTGGTGCTCGGCTCGGTGCTGGGCCTGATCGTGCTCGCCTGGTTCCACTCGCCCGGGCTCTCGGCCGTGATCGCCATCGCGCTGACCTGCAACCTGTTGTTCGCGGCGCTTGCCGGCGTGCTGGTGCCCCTGGGCCTGAAGCGCTTCGGCTTCGATCCGGCGCTGGCCAGCGGCATCTTCCTGACAGCGGTGACCGACTCGATGGGCTTCTTTACTTTCCTCGGCCTGGCCACCATGGTCCTGCTGCACTGACTGGAACTGCCATGGCAACGACGATCGAAAACTACTTTGCGCCGGGTTGGCGCGACCAGCTTCACACCTGTGCCGCCTGCGAGTGGAAAGGCAGTTCGCGGGCAATGGTGATGGAACTGGACGAGGACGCCACCGAGTATGTGTGCCCGGTGTGCGAGAACCCGTTGCTGGTGGTGCTGCACCCGGACATGGCGCAGGTGCAGGCCGCGGCCGCAGGCGGCAATGCCGAAGCGCAGGAGCAGTTGGAGATCATCGCCAGCTTCCCGCGCCCGCAGTGATGCGGCGCACGATGCCGGGCCGGCCGCAGCGCACTACCATCGAGGCGACATCGCCCTCATGGGAACCGCCATGCTTCGATCGCTTCTGCGCTGGCTGCCGCTGCTGGCCCTGCTGATGTTGACCGGGTGTGCCAGTACGCCGCCCGGTGCCCGCGGCCACTTCGAGGCACGCGCGGTGAAGGTGGACGGCGACACCGCCTACTACCAGGTGTTCATCCCAGCCGCTGCCGCGCGCGCGGCTGGTCCGCTGCCGGTGGTGCTGTTCCTGCACGGCTCCGGCGAGCGCGGCGGCGATGGCGTGAAGCAGACCCACGCAGGCCTGGGCCCGTACCTGCGTCGGCACGCGGCCGACTTCCCCGCGCTGGCGGTGTTTCCGCAGGTTCCCGGCGACGAGGAATGGAGCGGCCGCAACAATCGCGTGGCGATTGCGGCACTGGACGCCACGATCGCCGAGTTCGGCGCTGACCCGGCAAGGCAGTACCTGACCGGAATGTCGATGGGCGGCTATGGCAGCTGGAACATCGCGCTGGACGATCCGAAACGCTTTGCCGCGATCGTACCGGTCTGCGGTGCGGTGCTGGCACCACGCGCGGTACGCCCTACCCTGTTCGTCGAGCAGGTGGCGAACGAAGCGGATCCCTATGCGGTGATCGCGCAACGGTTGCAGCGCACCCCGATCTGGATCTTCCACGGCGCGCTGGATGATGTGGTGCCACCGGATGATGATCGCCGGCTGCATGCCGCGTTCCAGACCGCCGGCGCGCGCGACGTGCGCTATACCGAGTACGCGGAAGGCAACCACAATGCCTGGGATGCCACCTACGCCGACGCGGCGATGTGGGAGTGGCTGTTCGCCCAGAAGCGCTGAGCGCTTGCTCCGGTAGAGGCCAACCTTGGTTGGCCCCATTCTGGTAGATGCCAACCTTGGTTGGCACCAGCCTACCCAAGATCAAGCCATTCCCCGATGTCCGTCGCAAGCGTGTCCGCCCGAGCTTGCGCCATGCAAAACGTCCGCCTCCTGCTCGGCCGTCGCTCCAGCATCGGCCTCAGCTACATCCTGACTACCGTCGTGGATCGCCGCGCGCCCCTGTTCGCCAAAGACGCTGCCGCAGCCCTGGCAATCCAGGAATTCCAGAGGCTGGATCAGGAAGGCTTCACCCGCTCGATCGCCTACGTGGTCATGCCCGATCACATCCACTGGCTACTCGAACTACGTGCGGGAACACTGGAAACCGTCATGAAGCGCTTCAAATCGCGCACGGCGCAGCAGGCAAACCGGTTGTTGGGAAAGGGCGGGCGCTTCTGGCAGGCCTGCTACCACGATCATGCGATCCGCTCGGACGAATCGTTGTACCGGCATGCGATGTACCTGATGGGCAATCCGATCAGGGCGGGTCTGACGACGCAGTTGGGGCAGTATCGGCACGCATGGTGCGAGTGGGAGCTCGAGGCCTTGGGTGATCGACCGGAGGCATTCAGCACGGACGGATAGTGCCAACCAAGGTTGGCATCTACCAAAGCAGTGCACGTGCCAACCCAGGTTGGCACGCACCAACGCAGCAATCGGAGGCAATCAACCCAGCAGGGTTTCCAGCACGGCCATGCGTACGGCGACGCCGTTGGCGACCTGGCGCAGCACCCACGACTGCGGGCCGTCGGCCACTTCGTCGGTCACTTCCACGCCGCGGTTGATCGGCCCCGGGTGCAGCACGGCTGCGTCCTTGCCGGCGCGGGCCAGGCGTGTGGTGTTCAGGCCGTACTGTGCGTGGTACTGCTCCAGCGACGGCACCAGGCCTTCTTCCATGCGCTCGCGCTGCAGGCGCAACATCATCAGCGCGTCGACGCCTTCCAGCATCGCGTCGAAATCATCACCGACCACGCAGCCCTTGAGGGTGTCGTCGTCAGGCAGCAGCGACTGCGGGCCGCATACGCGGATCTCGCCCACGCCCAGCGTGCGCAGGGCATGCAGGTCAGTGCGGGCCACGCGCGAGTGCTTGACGTCACCGACGATCACCACCTTCATCTTCGAGAAGTCCGGGCCCTTGGCCTGGCGCAGGGTCAGCATGTCCAGCAGGCCCTGGGTCGGGTGCGAGCTGCGGCCGTCGCCGGCATTGACCAGCGCGGTGCCCTCGCCCGCCACCGCAGCCAGCGCCGCCACGGCGCCGTCATCGGGGTGGCGAACGATGAAACCACGCACGCCCATCGCTTCCAGGTTCTTCAGCGTGTCGCAGGCGGTTTCGCCCTTGCGCGTGGACGAGGTGGAGGCGTCGAAGTTCAGCACGTCCGCACCCAGCCGCTGCGCCGCCAGATGGAACGAGCTGCGGGTACGGGTGGAGGGTTCGAAGAACAACGTGCACACCGCCGATCCGCCCAGCACGTGGCGCTTGTTGCCGACACGGCCGACCGCGGCATCGCGGATCTGGCCAGCGCGGTCGAGCAGTTGCACCAGGGTGTCGCGGGGAAGACCTTCAAGCGTCAACAGGTGGCGCAGGCGGCCGGAGTCATCGAGTTGCTGGGCGGTCATGGCGGGGTTCGTATCGTCAGGGAATGGGAATGGCGTCGTCCGGCGACGACAACCAGCGGTCGATGATCACCGCCGCAGCCACGGCATCGAGCGCAGCCGCGTCGCGGCGACGCTTGCGCCCTTCGGCGCGCTCGACGGCGAAGCGGCGGGCGGCCTCGACCGAGCTGGAACGCTCGTCGATCATCACCACCGGCAGCTTGAAACGTTCCCGCAGCTGGTGGGCAAAGCCCTGCGCGCGCTTGCGGTTGGGCTGGTCCTGGCCGTCCAGGGTCAGCGGATCGCCGACCACCAGGCCATCGGGCTTCCATTCCTTGAGCAGGCGTTCGATCGCCGCCCAGTCGGGGCCATTGCCGTGCACATCGACCACGGCCACCGCGCGTGCATGCGCGGCGAAGGCACTGCCGATCGCCACGCCGATCCGGCGCGAGCCGACATCGAAACCGAGTACGGTGCCATCGCGACGGATGAGGGCCGGCTCAGACATGGCCGCTGTAATCGGTCAGCCGGAACAGATCGACGCCAATGCGCGACGCGGCGCCCTGCCAGCGCTGTTCCAGCGGCAGCTGGAACACCAGTTCGGCATCGGCCGGCACGGTCAGCCAGCTGTTTTCGGACAGTTCGCTTTCCAGCTGGCCGGCACTCCAGCCAGCGCAGCCCAGGGTGACCACGGCATTGGCCGGACCTTCGCCACGCGCCATCGCCTCGAGGATGTCACGCGAGGTGGTCAGGTACAGGCCCTCACCGACGACGAGGCTGGAATCCCACGCGCGCGCGTCGTCATGGATGACGAAGCCACGCTCGGGATGCACCGGTCCGCCATTGAGCACCGGACGCGCCTGCAGGACGCCATCGCCGGTAGCGATATCCATCTGCGCAAGCACTTCGCCCAGAGTGTACTCGGACGGCTGGTTGACCAGCACCCCCATTGCCCCGTTCTCGTCGTGCTGGCAGATCAGCGCGACGGTGCGGGCGAAGGTGGCGTCGATCAGCGACGGCAGCGCCACGAGCAGGTGATTGGCGAGGGAAGTCGGCGTTACTGGCATGGGCGCCATTCTAACCGCTGCGACCGGATGCGGGCGCGAAGGGATGGGCTAGGATGGCGCTCTTGCAAGGAGGACGACCCGATGCAGCAGGATGCAACGCTGTCATGGCCCACCCGCAGCATGATCGTGTTGATCGCGCTGCTGCAGGGGCTGATGCTTTTCGCGGCCCAGGAACTGGCGGATCAATGGCCGTTCCGGGACATCGGCTGGCGCTACTGCTGGTATGCCTGGGTATTGACCGTGCCCACCGCAGTGGCATTGACGCTGGTCGATCTGAAGGCCTGGCGCCTGTGGCTGCACGCCGGGTTGGCCTCGTTGCTGGTCCTCGCGCTGGCCGCCTGGACCGCCTGGAACCTGAGCGGAGAAACCGCGCTGTATGCGGCCGTGCTGCAGGTTCCGCTCTCGATCTGCCTGGCCGTTGCCACGTTCATTGCCCTGCCGTGGTGGCAGTTCCGCCTGCATGCCGGACATTGGCGGGCCGACTATGGCGCGTTGTTCGAACGCGCCTGGCAGAACGGGCTGACCCTGGTGCTGGCGGCGGTGTTCACCGGCTTGACCTGGCTGCTGCTGTGGCTGTGGGCGGCGCTGTTCCGGATGGTCAAGGTCGACTTTTTCCACGTCCTGTTCGGCAGCGATGCCTTCATCGCCTTGGCCACCGGCATGCTGGCAGGCTTCGGCGTGCTGATCGGGCGCACCCAGCATCGCGCGATGCAGATCACCCGCCAGGTGCTCTTCGCGATCTGCCGCGGCCTGCTGCCATTGCTGTCGTTCATCGCGGTGCTGTTCGTGCTGTCGCTGCCGTTCACCGGGCTGGCGCCGCTGTGGGCCACGCGTTCGGCCGCCAGCCTGCTGCTGGTGCTGGCGGTGCTGCTGATCAGCCTGGCCAACGCGGTCTACCAGCACGACGACGGCACCCCGCCCTACCCGGCATGGCTGCGCCGGCTGGTCGAGGCCAGCCTGCTGGCACTGCCGATCTACGCCGGCCTGGCGCTGTATGCGATGTCCCTGCGGGTCAGCCAGTACGGCTGGACCCTCTCGCGCTTCTGGGGCGTGGCGGTGGCAGTGCTGATTGCCGGCTATGCCATCGGCTACGCCTTCGCCGCACTGCGCCGGCACGGGCGTTGGCTGCATCGGCTTGAGCCGGTCAACCGCTGGATGTGCTGGGCCGTGCTGGCAACCGCACTGCTGGCCATCTCGCCGGTGATCGACCCGGTGCGCATCACCCTGGCCAGCCAGATGAAGCGCCTGCGCGCCGATCCGGCGTTGATGACCGCGGACGCCGCAAATCAGCTGCGTTTCGAGCTGGGCCGTCGAGGTGTGCAGGCGCTGCGCACGCTGCAGAAAGCACCGTCATTGGCGGCCGACACCCGCGCCTCCAGCATCATCGTGCAGGCCCTGGCCCGGCAGAAGCGTGAGTCACGCTGGGATAACGACATCGACGATGGCGTGCGCGACCTGGCCAGCCTGAAGTCCCGGATCGTGCAGGCCAAGGGCACCGCCTCGCCAGCCGATGACTGGTGGCAGGCGGTACTGGACCGTCGCTTGGATGCGGGCGATTGCCTGGACGACGACAAGACCGGCGACAACCGCTGCGTCACCCTGCGCCGTGATCTGGACGGCGATGGCCAAGACGACGTGCTGCTGTGCATGACCAGTCTGTACAGCGGTCCGCGCTGCCAGCTGCACGTGCGTGAACCGGCTGGCTGGAGAAAGGAGGGTGAGGTTTCCTTCCAGGACGTTGACCAGCGCACCTCGGACGGGGCCCCGCAGGCCCTGCGCGACGGCCGCCTGACCATGCAGCCGCCGCGCTGGCCGACGCTGCTGCTTGACGGCGCGGCGGGCCAGCTGGAGATTGATCGCAGCGACGACCGCGCGGAGGCGGCCACACCATGAGCGGATACTGCCGCATCGCCCCGGGCCATCCGGTGCACGAGTACTACCACGCCAATGAATATGGCTTCCCGCAGCGCGATGAGCGTGAACTGTTCGAGCGCCTGCTGCTGGAGATCAACCAGGCCGGCCTGAGCTGGGAGACCATCCTGAAGAAGCGCGAGGGATTCCGCGCGGCCTATGACGCGTTCGACGTTGATCGCGTGGCGGCCTACGCCGAGCAGGACATCGAGCGCCTGCTGTCGGACCCGGGCATCATCCGCAACCGCTTGAAGGTGCTGGCGGCGATCCACAACGCGCAGGTGATCCAGCAGCTGCGCCAGAGCCACGGCAGCTTCGCCGCCTGGCTGGACGCACACCATCCGCGCAGCAAGGCCGACTGGGTGAAGCTGTTCAAGAAGACGTTCCGCTTCACCGGTGGCGAGATCACCGGCGAGTTCCTGATGAGCCTGGGCTACCTGCCGGGCGCGCATGCCGAGGACTGCCCGGTGCATGCAACGCTGCTGAAGCTGGCACCGCCGTGGGTACAGGCAGCGCGCGGCTGATGCGCATCCGCCGGGCATGGCCCGGCGCTACCGGGGCGCGTGGCGCCTGGGCAGGCGATCCGCCGAATGCGGAATCAGACGCCCATGTAGCGGCCCGGGCGGTGGTTGAACATCAGCACCAGGCTGAGTACCACCGCACCGATGGCCGAGTACATCACTTTGGACGGCGACAGCACGAAGAACGCGGCCACCATCAGGCACGCATCGAAGGACATCTGCACCTTGCCGGCGCTCCAGCCGCGGGTGCGCTGCAGGTACACCGCCAGGATGCCGATGCCGCCGAGGCTGGCGCGATGGCGGATGAAGAACAGGATGCCCAGGCCGGACAGCGCGCCACCGACCAGCGCCGAGTACAGCGGCGCGATATGCGAAAAGTCCGCCCAGCGCGGCAGCATGTCGGTGAGCAGGCCGCAGGCAGTGACCGCTGCGAACGTCTTCAGGGTGAATTCCCAGCCCATGCGGCGCACGGCCACCCAGTAGAACGGCAGGTTGACCAGCACGAACACCAGACCGAAGTTCCAGCCCATCGAATAGTGCAGCAGGAAGGCCATGCCGGCCATGCCGCCGATCATCAGCCCGCCCTTGGCGAAGATGGCCAGGCCCAGTGAAGCCACGAGCATGGCCAGCACCATGCCCTGCACGTCCTCGGCGACCGAGTGGCGCAGCGCCTTCTCATCGGCGGGGGTGCCGGCAACATCGGGCGGCGGGGTCAGCGGGCCAGCGGTGACCAGGTGGCCGTCAGCGTCGTCGCACGGCGCCGGGCCATGGGATTGGAGGGACATACAGGTGGGGGCACTACGGGTGGGGAGCGGTATTAGACACGATCTGCATGACAGTTGCAGATGAAATCGTTCAGTTGGGAGTTGCGGCGAACGGCGCAGCCCCTCGTGGCTGGTGTACCAACAGCAAAAGCCGCGCTTGGCCGGGGGAGATGGGGTCGCGGGGGACGCCGTTAATCCGTCCCTGGAGGCTTGGCCGCGTCTTGCTCGTGTGCGCTGTCCTGCGCACACGGCAAGACCGGGGTTGGGCGTCCTGCCCAACCCGCCCGAGGCATGCCTCGGGCCCATGCCGCGGACACCCCCGCGCCCCCATCTCCCCCGGCCTTGGACAATTTCCGTGCGCGTCCAGCCACGTAGAGAGAAAAGAAGAGCAGAAGCGGGTCGCTGCGCTCGGTGGAGCGGTTGTCTCAGCGCTGGGTGGCCAGGTGGTGGGCGACCAGGGCGTTTGCGTGGCCATGGCCCAGCCCGTGCTCGGATTTCAGGAAGCTGACCAGTTCCATGTGCTTCAGCCCCGGCCGTTTGGCCAGCAGGCCCAGCCAATGCGTCACCGGCTGCCCGTAGGTCTTTTCGATGGAAGGAAAATAGGACGCCGGGCCCTTGGGTTTGCTGTCGGTGCTCATGTGCTGCTCCCTGTTGTTTGGAAAGTACCCATTCGACGAACCACGGAACCACAAATCGACGTGGCGCATTAACCGAACAACCCCGGCAGCACCGGGCACGCATCCACGCATGGCGCGGATCTACGTGTCGACCAAGGTCGACACCCACCAAGAGCAGGCCATGCCGCTCCACAGGAAGCCCGCTGTTGCTGTTGCTCCGGCTGTTGCTGTTGCGGTTGCCGGCCCGCGGCCGGCACTACCGCGGGCGCCGGGCGCAGCCCGGCCGTATCATCCCCTCATGCCGCGTGAAAACCTCAACGACCTGCAAGCCTTCGTCCATGTCGCCCGCGAAGGCAGCTTCACCAAGGCCGCTGCCCAGCTTGGCGTCTCCCAGTCCGCCCTCAGTCACGCCATGCGCGGGCTGGAAGAGCGACTGGGCGTGCGCCTGCTGACCCGCACCACCCGCAGCGTCGCCACCACCGAGGCCGGTGCCCGCCTGCTGGAAACCCTGGCCCCGCGCCTGGCAGAGATCGAAGACGAACTGGCCGCGCTGGCCGAGTACCGCGAGCGCCCAGCAGGCACCATCCGCATCAACGCCACCGGCCACGCCGCCGAATACCTGGCCTGGCCCAGGCTGGCACCGCTGCTGCAGCAGTACCCGGACCTGAAGGTCGAGCTGACCACCGATTACGGCCTGGCCGACATCGTCGCCGAGCGCTACGACATCGGCATCCGTCTCGGTGAGCGCCTGGCACGCGACATGGTGGCGCTGCCGATCAGTCCGCCGCTGCGCATGCGCGTGGTGGGGGCACCGTCGTACTTCCGCCAGCACGTGGCGCCGGTGCATCCGCATGATCTGGCCGCGCACAACTGCATCACCCTGCGCCTGCCCACCCATGGCGGCCTGATGCCGTGGGATTTCGGTCAGGACGGCCACGAACTGAGCATCCGCGTCTCCGGCCAATGGACCTTCAACACCATGGGCATGACGCGGGCTGCGGCGCTGGCCGGCAGCGGACTGGCCTGGCTGCCCGAAGACCAGGTGCAGGCGGCCCTGCTGGAAGGCCGCCTGCAATCAACACTGGATGACTGGTGCCCGCACTTCGATGGCTACTACGCGTATTACCCGTCACGCCGGCATGTCACCGTGGCGATGCGTACGGTGCTTGATGCGCTGCGCGGGCCGATGGTGGGGTGAGGCGTGCGGACCAACGGTCCGCACCCAGCACAGGACCAGAGTCCGCACCCACCACAGATCGAAAGACCGCGCCCACCAAAGATCGAAAGACCACACCCAGCACAGGACGAGAGTCCGCACACACTGCGATCAGCCCTTGGCCTGCGCTGCGCGCTGCGCGTTGTAGCGCTCGCCGACGATGGCGATCTCCTGCAGCGTCTGCGCGATGCGCTCCAGCTCGGCGGGAGACAGCTGCAGGTCGGCGGCGGCGAGGTTCTCTTCCAGGCGATGGATCCTGGTCGTCCCCGGAATCGGCACGATCCACGGTGCCTGCGCCAGCAGCCAGGCCAGCGCGACCTGTGCCGGGGTGGCGCCCCGCGCCGCCGCGATCGTGGTGATGCGGTCAACCAGCGCTTGATTGGCGCGACGCGCTTCCACTTCGAAGCGTGGCACGGTGTTGCGGAAATCGTTGTCGGCGAAGGTGGTGTCGGCGTTGATCGCGCCAGTCAGGAAGCCGCGACCGAGCGGGCTGAACGGCACGAAGCCGATGCCGAGTTCCTGCAGCGCCGGTAGCAGTTCGCGTTCCGGTTCGCGCCACCACAGCGAGTACTCGCTCTGCACTGCGGCCACCGGTTGCACGGCATGCGCGCGACGCACCGTGGCGGCACTGGCTTCGGACAAACCGAAGTGGCGCACCTTGCCCTCGGCGATCAGGTCACGCACGGTGCCGGCCACATCCTCGATCGGCACGTTCGGATCCACGCGGTGCTGGTAGAACAGGTCGATGTAGTCGGTGCGCAGGCGCTTGAGGCTGGCTTCGGCCACGGCCCGGATGTTCTCCGGACGACTGTCCAGGCCGGTGTCGACCTGTGCGTCCTTGAAGCCGAACTTGGTGGCGATCACCAGCTTGTCGCGGTGCGGTGCCAGCGCCCTGCCGATCAGGTCTTCGTTGGTATACGGTCCGTAGACTTCGGCGGTGTCGAAGAAGGTCACGCCGCGCTCGACCGCGGCGTGCAGCAGGGCGATGCCCTGGCTCTGCTCGACGGCAGGACCGTAGCCGTGGCTCAGGCCCATGCAGCCCAGGCCCAGGGCGGAGACTTTCAGGCCGCTGCGGCCGAGTTCACGTGTCTGCATCGTCGTGCTCCAGTAGGGGAGCGATGACGATACGCCTGCAGGGGCAGCGGATTGAACGGCCTGGATGGCAGTCGGTCATGACTGGATCTCATGAATGCCGTCCTGCCATCCATCGCACTGCCGCCGGCAGCGGCACCTTCGTTACCGGACCTCTGAAATCTCCACGCCATCCAGCCCCTGCGACAGGGTGCGGGCATCGCCGCCCTGGCTGAGCTTGATGCGCAGGCGCACTTCGTTCTGCGAATCGGCGTAGCGCAGTGCGTCCTCGTAGCTGATCTCACCGGCCTGGTACAGCTCGAACAGGCTCTGGTCGAAGGTCTTCATGCCCAGCTGGACCGATTCCTTCATCAGCTCCTTCAGCTTGTGGATCTCGCCGTCGCGGATGTAGTCCTGCACCAGCGGCGTGCCCAGCAGGATCTCCATCGCCACCTTGCGCGAACGGCCATCCGGCGAAGGAATCAACTGCTGCGCGACCACGCCCTTGAGGTTCAGCGACAGATCCATCAACAGCTGGTTGCGGCGATCTTCCGGGAAGAAGTTGACGATGCGGTCCATCGCCTGGTTGGCGTTGTTGGCGTGCAGCGTGCACAGCACCAGGTGACCGGTTTCAGCGAAGGCGATGGCGTGGTCCATGCCCTCGCGGGTACGCACCTCGCCGATCATGATCACATCCGGCGCCTGGCGCAGGGTGTTCTTCAGCGCGGCTTCCCAGCTGTCGGTATCGATGCCGACTTCGCGCTGGGTGATGATGCAGCCCTCGTGCTTGTGCACGAATTCGATCGGATCTTCGATGGTGATGATGTGCCCGGTCGAATTCTGGTTGCGGTAACCGATCATCGCTGCCAGCGAGGTTGATTTACCGGTACCGGTAGCGCCGACGAACAGGATGATGCCGCGCTTGGTCATCGCCAGCGTCTTGATGATCGGCGGCAGGCTCAGCTCTTCCACGGTGGGAATGCGCGTCTCGATGCGACGCAGCACCATGCCGACCTGGTTGCGCTGGTAGAAGCAGCTCACGCGGAAGCGGCCGACGCCGGACAGGCCGATGGCGAAGTTGCATTCGTGGGTCTTTTCGAATTCCTCGCGCTGCGCCGGCGTCATCACGTTCAGCACCAGGTCGCGGCTCTGCTGCGGCGTCAGTGGCGTCTGGGTGATCGGCGAAATCTTGCCGTTGACCTTGATCGCCGGCGGCATGCCGGCAGTGATGAACAGGTCCGAGGCGCGCTGGTGCGCCATCAGTTTGAGGAACGAGGTGAAATCGATGGTGGTCGCGGTGGTGTTCACGGCGGGCTCCCAATGGGGCATGTACCAGGAATCGGTCGGTGGAGGAAACAGCGCGGGGCCGGCGACGTATTCGCGCGCCCTGCCCCGCCATTGCCTCGCCTTACTCGAACAGACGCTTGTCCTTGGCGTATTCGCGGGCCTGGTTGCGGGTGATCAGGCTGCGTTTGACCAGGTCCTGCAGGTGCTGGTCCAGGGTCATCATGCCGTACTGCTGGCCGGTCTGGATGGCCGAATACATCTGCGCCACCTTGTCCTCGCGGATCAGGTTGCGGATGGCCGGGGTGCCCACCATGATTTCCCACGCAGCGGTACGACCGCCACCGACCTTCTTCAGCAGCGCCTGCGAAATGACCGCGCGCAGCGATTCGGACAGCATCGAGCGCACCATCGGCTTCTCGCCGGCCGGGAACACGTCGATGATGCGGTCGATGGTCTTGGCCGCCGAACTGGTGTGCAGGGTGCCGAACACCAGGTGGCCGGTTTCCGCGGCGGTCAGCGCCAGGCGGATGGTTTCCAGGTCACGCAGTTCGCCGACCAGGATGATGTCCGGGTCCTCACGCAGTGCCGAACGCAGCGCTTCGTTGAAGCCGTGCGTATCGCGGTGCACTTCGCGCTGGTTGATCAGGCACTTCTGCGAGGTGTGCACGAATTCGATCGGATCCTCGACGGTGAGGATATGGCCGTATTCGTTCTTGTTGATGTAGTCGATCATCGCCGCCAGCGTGGTCGACTTGCCCGAACCGGTCGGGCCGGTCACCAGGATCAGGCCCTGCGGCTGCTGGATCACCTCGCGGAACAGCGGCGGGCAGGCCAGGTCTTCCAGGGTCAGCACTTCGGACGGAATGGTACGGAACACCGCACCGGCGCCACGGTTCTGGTTGAACGCATTGACACGGAAGCGCGCCAGCGACGGGATCTCGAAGGAGAAATCGACTTCGAGGAATTCCTCGTAATCGCGGCGCTGCTTGTCGGACATGATGTCGTACACCAGCGCGTGGACCTGCTTGTGGTCCAGGGCTGGAATGTTGATCCGGCGAACATCACCGTCCACGCGGATCATCGGCGGCAGGCCTGCGGACAGATGCAGGTCGGACGCTTTGTTCTTTACGGAAAACGCCAACAGCTCGGCGATATCCATGAGCGGCTACTCCCCAATAACGGCTTCGACTGGAAGGATCTTTCCCCGGGCGGCAGTATAGCCTCCTGATTGAACGGAACGCGTTACGTGGCCACTCCCCTGCCCCAGATCCTGAGCAACCTGCACAACGCCGCCGCTGCCGCCGGGCGGCCACCGCCGCGCCTGCTGGCGGTGTCCAAGACCCAGCCGGCCGAGGCCGTGGCTGCGCTTGCCGCGCAGGGCCAGACCGCGTTCGGCGAAAACTACGTGCAGGAAGCGCTGGCCAAGATGCAGGAACTGCAGCCGCTGGGCCTGGAATGGCACCTGATCGGCCACCTGCAGTCGAACAAGGCCGAACCGGTGGCCACGCACTTCGACTGGGTGCAGAGCGTGGACCGGCCCAAGCTGGTCGCCGCGCTGGCCCGCTACCGCCCCGCTGAACGCGGCCCGCTGAACGTACTCATCCAGGTCAACATCGATGACGAGTCGAGCAAGCACGGCTGCGCGCCGGACGACGTGGACGCGCTGGCGGCAACCATCGCCGCCGAGCCGAACCTGCGCCTGCGCGGCCTGATGGCGATTCCTGCGCCGTGGCCCGACGTCGAGCGCCGGCGCGACGCGTTCGTGCGCATGCGCACACTTTTCGAGGCGCTGGCTGCCGGTCATCCCCAGGTGGACACCCTGTCGATGGGCATGAGCAGCGACTACGCTGAAGCGATCGCCGAAGGTGCCACCCTGGTGCGCATCGGTACCGCCCTGTTCGGCGCACGTCCGCGCCCGGCCTGATTCCAAGGAGATTCCCATGGCAGCTGATTCCATCACCTTCATCGGCGGCGGCAACATGGCCCGCAGCCTGATTGCCGGCCTGATCCGGCAGGGCGTGCCGGCCGGGCACATCCACGTGGCCGAACCGGTGGCCGAACTGCGCGAAAAACTGGCTGCCGATTTTGGCGTGCAGACCCACGACAACGCGGCCGCTGCGGCGGCGCAGGGCAACACGTGGCTGCTGGCGGTGAAACCGCAGGTGCTGCGCGAGGTCTGCCAGTCACTGCAGGTGTTGGCGCAGGCACAGGAGCCGTTGGTGATCTCGATCGCCGCCGGCATCACCAGCCCGCAGCTGCAGCGCTGGTTGGGTGGCACGCTGCCGGTGGTGCGCGCGATGCCCAACACCCCGGCCCTGCTCGGCGCCGGGGTCACCGGCCTGTATGCCACGCCAGCGGTGGATGCGCAGCAGCATGCGCAGGCCGAACGCGTGCTGGCCAGCGCGGGACGCACGGTGTGGATCGACGACGAAGCGCAGATGGATTCGGTCACCGCCGTATCCGGCAGTGGCCCGGCCTATGTGTTCCTGCTGGCCGAAGCAATGGAAGCGGCCGGCATCGCACAAGGCCTGCCTGCAGAAGCGGCGCGCACGCTGGTGGTGCAGACACTGCTGGGCGCCTCGCGCATGCTGGACGAAGCCGGTGAAAGCCCAGCCGAACTGCGGCGCCGGGTGACCTCACCCAACGGCACCACCCAGGCGGCGATCGAAAGCTTCCAGGCAGGTGGGTTTGAAGCGTTGGTGGAAAAGGCACTGCGTGCCGCGCAGGTGCGTGGGCAGGAACTGTCTGCCGCCAATGATTGAAACAAGTGTGCCGACCAACGGTCGGCACCCACCGCCATCCACGCATGCGTGGATCTACGTGCCCAGCCTGGCCATGACGAAATCAACGAAACACTGCAGCCGCGGTCGGGGGCGACGGTCGGGCAGGTAGATCAGGTGCATCGGCCGTGGCTCGGGCAGATAGTCGCGCAGCAGTGGCTTCAATCGTCCCGCTGCGATTTCACCGGCAAGCAGCGCGGTCGGCTGCAGCACCAGGCCTGCGCCCGCCACGGCTGCTTCGCGGAGCGCGTAACCGTCATTGCTGGTCAACCGCGCTTCCCAATCGACCTGTTCGCCATTGGCCAGCTGCCAACCGTGACCGCCGCGCCAGGCCAGGTGGCTCAGGCAATCATGTCCTTCAAGATCGGCGGGCGTGCGCGGCGTACCACGGCGGCGCAGGTACGACGGTGATGCACACAGACTCATCGCATACGGCGGCAGCGGCCGCGCCACCAGTTCCTGCGACGGCAGCGGACCGACGCGGATGGCTGCATCGAAGCCATCCTCGATCAGGTCGATGCGGCGATTGCTCAGGTCCAGCTCGATGTTCAGCAGCGGCTGTGCCCGCAGCAGATCGCTCAACACGGGAGACAGCACGCAGCTGCCCCAGGTGGTCGGCGCACTGACCCGCAACAGCCCACGTGGCTGCACCTGCAGCCCGGCCACGTCCGCCTCGGCCTGCTGCACCTGTTCCAGCACCTGCCGGCAACCGGCCAGGTAGGCAGTGCCGGCTTCGGTCAGGCGTTGGCGACGGGTGTTCCGCTGCAGCAGCGCGGCGCCCAGGTGCGCTTCCAGCTGCTGGATGTACTTGCCGACCATCACCGCCGACACCTGCAGGTGGCTGGCGGCGGCGGAAAAACTACCGTGCTCGGCCACGGCGACGAAGGCCTGCATGCAGCGCAATGTATCCATTGCAAACCCATGGTTAGGAATATGCGAATCATACGCCACTTACCAAACCAACCGGTGACGGCGCAGACTGCGTCCATCCCCTCTCGCAAGGAGCTGTCATGAAGATTCTTCTCGTCGGTGCCAGCGGCACCCTCGGCCAGGCGGTGGCCCGCCACCTGGGCCAGCAGCACGACATCCTCGCTGCCGGCCGCCACAGCGGCAGCCTGCGCGTGGACCTCACCGACGACGCCAGCGTGCGCGAGCTGTTCGCGCAGACCGGCCCGGTCGATGCGGTGATCTCCACCACCGGCAAGCTGCATTTCGGCCCGTTGCAGCAGATGACACCCGAACAGTTCAACGTCGGCCTGCAGGACAAGCTGCTCGGCCAGGTGCGTCTTGCACTGGCCGCGCAGCACCATCTCAACGCTGGCGGCTCGATCACCCTGACCAGCGGCATCGTCAGCGCGCAGCCGATCCGCGATGGCGCCAACGCCACCGCCGTCAACCATGCGCTCGAAGGTTTCGTGCGGGCGGCGGCGCTGGAACTGCTGCCGCGCGGGCTGCGCATCAACGTGGTCAGCGCGAACGTGCTGGTGGAATCGATGGAAGCGTACGGCCCCTACTTCCCCGGCTTCGAAGCGGTGACCGCACAGCGCGCGGCGCTGGCCTTCCAGCGCGCGGTGGAAGGCATCCAGAGCGGCGAAACCATCACCGTCTGGTAACGAGCGTGCCGACCAAGGTCGGCACCCACCAGCACGGTCAGCCCCAGCGCATCGGGCCGTCGCCGCGCTCGCCGAGCACGTCATCCGGGTTGGCCAGGCGGCAACGCTTCAGTGACAGGCAACCGCAGCCGATGCAGCCGGTCAGCTCGTCGCGCAGCAGCTGCAGCATGTGGATGCGTTCCTCCAGCTCCACCTGCCAGCGTGCCGACAGCTTGGCCCAGTCGGCCTTGGTCGGCGCCCTCCCCTGCGGCAGGCTCTCGAACGCACGTGCCACTGCTTCCAGCGGCATGCCCACGCGTTGGGCCACACGGATCACCGCCAACCGGCGCAGTACGTCGCGGGCGTAGCGGCGCTGGTTACCCGACGTGCGCAGGCTGCTGATCAACCCCTTGCGCTCGTAGAAATGCAGCGCAGAGACGGCCACGCCGCTGCGACGGGCGACATCGCCGACGCTCATGTCCTGTGCCAGCATCGATTGACCTCAACTTTGGTTGAGGTGGCATGCTGCTACCATCGCCGCCAGATGACAAGCGCGGCCCGTCCGCCCCCGCAGGAACCCGATGCCCTCCCCCGCTGCCACGGCCGATCCGGTCGATTCCTCCATCCTGTCCGCGCGCTACCGCGCCACCACCCTGGGCATGGTCGCCCTGGTCTCCCTGCATGCCTTCGAGGCACTGGCGGTGGCCGCAGCAATGCCGACCGTGGCCGAGGCCCTGGACGGCCTGCGCCTGTATGCGTTGGCCTTCGGCGGCACCTTGGCCACCAGCGTGATCGGCATGACCCTGGCCGGCCGCTGGGCCGACCGCCACGGCCCCGCACGCCCGCTATGGTGGGGCCTGGCCTGCTTCGTGCTGGGCCTGCTGCTGGCGGGCTTCGCCCTGCGCATGGGCATGCTGGTGGCCGGACGCCTGCTGCAGGGCCTGGGCGCAGGCGCCATTTCGGTGTCGCTGTATGTGATGGTCGGCCGGACCTATCCCGAGCATCTGCGGCCGAAGGTCTTCGCCGCGTTCTCTGCCGGTTGGGTGGTGCCGTCGATGATCGGCCCGGCGCTGAGCGGTGTGATCGTGCAGCATCTTGGCTGGCGCTGGGTGTTCCTGGCGGTGCCGCTGCTGGCGATACCGGCCGGCCTGCTGCTGCGACCGGCACTGGCGCGCATGCAGGCTGCAGCCACGGATGTTGCCGATGATGGCCGCGGCAACATCGTGCGCTGGGCCAGCGGCGCCTCCCTGGCTGCCCTGCTGCTGTATCTGGGCGGGCAACAACAGGGCGTACCGGCACTGCTGTGCATCGGCGTGGCGATGCTGGCGCTGCTGTTCTGCGTGCATCGCCTGTTGCCCGCCGGCACCCTGCGCCTGCGCCGCGGCCTGCCCAGCGTGATCGCATTGCGTGGTGTGGCCGCTGCCGCGTTCTTCGCCTGCGAGGCCTACCTGCCCCTGCTGCTGCAGCGCGAGCGTGGGCTGTCACCCAGTTGGGCCGGTGCCGTGCTGAGCCTGGGCGCGCTGGGCTGGTTCACCGGCTCGTGGCTGCAGGGTCACCAGCAGCGCGGCTGGTCGCGGCAGCAACTGCTGCGCGTGGGCACGCCGCTGATGACCGTGGGCATCGCCGCGACGCTGGCGGTGCTGTTCACTGCGGTGCCACTGCCGGTCGCACTGGTCGGCTGGACGCTGACCGGCTTCGGCATGGGCATGATCTACGCCAGCCTGTCGGTACTGACGTTGTCGTTGTCACCGCCGCACGAGCAGGGCGCGAACACCTCGGCCCTGCAGTTGAGCGAAGCATTGTCGGTGACCACCGCACTGGCGGTATCCGGCGCGCTGTTCGCACTGTTCGTGGAAAGCGCCCCGCATACCGGTTACGTACTGTGCCTGGCCATCACCCTGGGCCTGGCGGTGTTCGCCACGGTGATCGCACGGCGGGTGTAGACGCCCCGGATAGCGGACGTTGCCGGCCAACGGCCGGCACTACCGCGGTGTCCCGTTATGGCCGCGCCACCGCACCCACTTCATCGATGTCCTGGTGCAGGATGCGGCGCACTTCCAGCACCGCCTGCGGCGTCTCCTGCACGCTGTGGCCGGAGATGATCACCTTCTCCGACAGCGCGCCCGGCAGGTGCGAACTCCAGTACGGCACCAGCCCATCGTCGGACTTTTCCACAGGCAGTTCCGGTTTGCGCTGGGCGATGATCGAGTGGTATTTCAGGCCCGGCGTGATCGGCAGCTGCGCAGCGGCTTTCACGAACGGGTCGCTGGCCTTGAGGTTGTCGATGCTGTTGGGAATCTTCGGCTTGGCCGTGCCATCCGCCTGCTGCTCGGCCTGTGCCAGTGCCAGGAACACATCCTCGAACTTGCCGAGGATGGTCAGCGGCAGGCGCACCAGGCGGCCGATCAGGCGGCCGACCTTGTTGCCGGCGATGTCCGTGCCCTGGTGCGGGGCGGCGATGAAGATCGCACGCTCCACGTTCGGTTCGGCCTTGAAGTGCAGCAACGGACCCAGCTTGGACTGCACCCGCTTCAGGCGTTCGCCCTTCAGGTTGTAGTTGGCGAGCAGATCATTCCACAGCACATCGCCGGAATCGCTGACCAGCAAGCGCGCCAGCACGCCACCCATGCTGTGGCCGATGTAGACCATGTCCTTCGAGGCGCGCGTGCTGCTGTTGGGGTCGAAGTGCTGCAACGTGTCGTTGAATGCGTTGGCGATCTCGTAGCGGTTCAGCGCGATCGGCGCATTGGTCGGGTAGTACACCTGCCAGACCTGGAACTGCTGGCGCAGTTCGGGGTCACCCATGATCTCGTTGGCCAGGTTCACCCACGCTTCCGGGCTGCTGCCCAGGCCATGCAGCATGAAGATGATGCGGCGGTTCGGGTCCCACGGCTGCATCAGGTAGATGTGCGGCTCGCCGATGCCCTCGCTCATGCCGAACAAGGTACGCAGCGACTGCGTGGCGAACCCGCTCTGCGCCAGCCACAGACCGTAGGCGGCGGTGAAGTTGCCCGCCAGCGGCACCTCTTCGCCATGCAGGGTGATGCGCTCGGTGGCCTCGGGCGAATAGCCATCCAGCAGCACCTGGCGGGTGCGCATCACGTCTTCCAGCGTGTTGCCTTCAAAACGCAGCAATGCCGTGACGTTGATCGAGGACATCTCGCTGTACTCGGGCACCGAATCATCGTGCTGGTGGCGGCGTCCGCGGCGGACGCCCTCCTCCTGCTCGTCCTTGGTGGCCTGCGCCTGTGCCGTTTCGGCCTTGGCCCCTTCCGCGGCGACGGCAGGCACCACCAGCTTCGGCGGGTCCATCACCATCACCAGCTCGGCGCCGAAACCATCGCGGCGATAGGTGCTGCGCATGCCGACGAAGCTGACGGTACCCGCCGGCACCAGCTGCTTGGGGATGCTCTTCAATGAAAGGCGCTGGAAATCGGAAGCCAGCGTCCAGCTGCCCGCCGACACCGGCTTGGTGTAGTCCTCGCCGGCCAATGCCGCGGCACGGGCACGCGCGAACAACACCACGGCGGCCTTCTCGGCAGCATAGTTGTAGTAATCGCGTACCTGCGTCTGCCGATCCTCGAACGCGCGATCGGAGGGCGAGCGCCCGCTGTAGAACAGATAGGCATAGCCATAGCGCGCCGCCTCCAGCCACGCATCCAACGCTGCATCGCTCATCGGCGGTTCGTTGGCCGCCTGCTTCTTCGGCGTCAATGCCAGAGCGGCCTTCACCCACAGCTCGGACAGCGTCGACAACCGCTGCTCGACGTTGAGGTCATCGGTCATCAACAGCGTGCTGCGGCAGACCAGGAAGTCCTTCTCGCACTGTGATTCGTCCAGCCCGGCCGCACTCAGTGTCTCGCGCGAGGCGGGGCTGAGCTTGCCGGTGTTGAGCACATCGGCGCGCTTGTTGACCAGGTAATCGCTGGACGCCACCTGCTTGACGGTGACCATCGCGCAGCCGCTGCCGCCCAGCAGCAGGAAAGCAGCCAACAACGCCGGCAGCGCGCGCTGCCAGCGGAACAGGAACATCGGGGTCATTGCTGCGGGTCCTGCTCGGTGCCAGGGATGCCCTGGCGGATCACGGTGGAGAAATCATCGTCGGGTGCCATCTTCAGCGCGCGCTCGGTGATGCGGCCCTTGGCATGCAGTTCGGCGTACGGCACGCCAGGCGTGAGCGCGCCCACCTCCTGCGCGTACTCGGCCAGGTAGCCCGAGGCCAGCAACCGGTAGTCCAGCGGCAGGCGCGGGGCGATATGCCGCGCCAGGTCGAAGACGATCGTGGTGCAGTTGCTGGCCAGCGTGTTGTAGAAGCCGGGCGTGGCATCAAGCTGGCGTGCCTGGTCGATGTAGGCAGCAAACAGGGTCTTGAGCTGGTTGCGGTCCATGCCGTGCAGGCGGTACAGGTAGACATCCTCGCCGCGCGCGTTGGTGCGGGTGCGGATGATGTCGGTTTCTTCGGACGCGACCAGCGTCATCTCGAACTTGCGGAAGAAGCCGCCCAGTGCGGAGAACGATTCACCACGCTCCTTGCGGATTTCCAGCGAGAACACCAGATGGCGCCCGTCCTCGAATCCGAACGAGACCAGGGTGTGGGCGATCGCCGGGCCCATCCAGTACGACAGCACCAGGTCGGCCGAACGCAGCTGGTCCAGGTCGTAGCTGCGGCGCACCCAGCGCGCGTCGTAGTCGGTCTCGGTGCGCCAGGTGAAATCGCGCACGTTGTCCAGCACCACGTGGCGGCCATCGAAGGATTCCACGTGCAGGCGCTGCGCCACGTCATCGGCCCAGTCGCGGTCCTGGCGCGGGGCCAGCAGCAGCCACCACAGCCCCGCCAGCGCCAGAGCGCCGGCAAAGGCCGCCCACAGCCGGCGCGTGCCACGGCCGCGCGCCACCTGCCAGGCCGCCCAGGCGGCGGCCAGCAGCCACAGCATCGCCGCGGTCACGCCCAGCCAGCCTGGCCCGGGCATCTGGTAGGTCAGCAGACCGGCCACCCACAGCGCCAGCAGCACCATCACACATCCTGTCATCCATCGTCCTGCGGCTTTCACTGGCATCCTGTCGGGGTCCCGGGGCGGCATAGTTAGCCACAAGCCGCCTCACGGCGACATCTACGACGGTTCAGGCTGGCGCCGGCGGGCGCATACTGGCGTCCACCAAGGGTATACAGGGAGCGAGGATGGGCATTACCACCGTGGCCGGCGTCGCCGTGCAGGCGCAGCACCGGGCCAGCTGTCATTGCGGCACCGTCGAGCTGCTGCTGGACCTGCCCGAGGGCATCGTCGACCCGCGCCGCTGCGACTGTTCGATGTGCCGGCGCCGCGGCGCCATCGCCGCCAGCGTGGCCGAAGACGGGCTGCATATCGTGCGTGGCCAGGCCCATCTGCGCCTGTACCAGTTCAACACCCACGTGGCCGAGCACTACTTCTGCGACGTCTGTGGCATCTACACGCACCACCGCCGCCGCTCCAACCCGGACCAGTACGGCTACAACGTGGCCTGCCTGGAAGGCATCGATCCGTTCGCGCTGGGAACGATTCCGGTCAATGACGGGGTGAACCACCCCGCCGACCGCACCGGTTAGTGGCGGCTGCGCCGGGGCGGCGGCGCGACCTTCTGCCACGGGGCCATGCTGGCCCGGCCGACGCGCAACGGACGCTTCAACGGCGTTCGACGCGCGGGCAGGTCCGCTGCAGGCGGCAGCGTCGCGGCGGGCAGCGCAGGGCGTGAGGGCCAGAGTCGGTCAAGCAACCACATGGCAGGTCTCCGTGGGGACGGGGACGATCAACCCTACCGATGCCCGGGCCAAGACCGGGTGATGGCGTTGCGGCAGGAAGGTGACAGCCGACGCCCCTGCCCTCAGTGCACCGGCCGCGCCCTGCCCACCCGCCGTACCAGCACGAAGAACAGCGGCACCAGCACCACCGCCAGCACCGTTCCGGAGAGCATGCCGCCGATCACGCTCATGCCGATTTCACGCCGGCTGACCGCGCCGGCGCCGGTGGCCAACGCCAGCGGGATGACGCCTGCCACGAAGGCCAGCGAGGTCATCACGATCGGCCGCAGGCGCAGGCGCGCGCCCTGCAGTGCCGCTTCCACCGCTGAACTGCCGGCGCGGTAGCGTGCTTCGGCGAACTCCACGATCAGGATCGCGTTCTTTGCCGACAATCCAATCGTGGTCAGCAATCCCACCTGGAAGTAGATGTCATTGACGAAGCCCGCAGCCGTGGTCGCCAGCACCGTACCGATCACGCCCAGCGGAATCACCAGCACCACCGCTACCGGCACCGTCCAGCTCTCGTAGAGCGCGGCCAGGCACAGGAAGATGAAGGCAATCGAAGCGGCGTACAGGTACAGCGTCTGGTTGCTGGCCAGTTGTTCCTGATAGGACAGCCCGCTCCATTGCAGATCGAACCCGGGTTGATCGGCCACCAGCGCCTGCATGCGCTGCATCGCTTCACCCGAGCTGCGCCCCTCGGCCGCGCTGCCCTGGATCTGCATCGCCGGCAGGCCGTTGAAGCGCTGCTGAAGCTGCGGCCCACGCGCCCAGTGGCTGCTGGCAAAGCTGGCGAACGAGGCCATCTGACCGTTGCCACCGCGCACGTACCACTGGCCGATGTCGTCGGGCACGCTGCGGTAAGGCTGGTCGCCCTGCATGTAGACACGCTTGACCCGGCCGCGATCCAGGAAATCATTGATGTAGCTGCCACCCCAGGCCGCAGACAGCGTGGAATTGATGTCGGCCTGTGCCAGGCCCAGCGCGCTGGCCTGGGCGTGGTCGATGTCCAGCCGCAGCTCGGCCTTGTCGCCCAGCCCGTTCAATCGCACGGAGGTCAGTCCGTCGTCTTCGCCGGCCGCGCGTACCACCTGCTCCTGCGCGGCCTGCAACGCCACGCGTCCGGCCGCGCTGGTGTCCTGCAGCCACAGTTCGAAACCGCTGGACTGCCCGAGGCCGCGCACTGCCGGCGGCGCCAGCACGTTGACCTTGGCATCGGGCAGTTTGCGGAAATAGGCATTGGCGCGCGCGATGATCGCCGCTGCGGTGTTGTCGCCCTTGCGCTCGTCCCAGGGCTTGAGTGCCAGGAAGCCCTGCCCCGCATTCTGGCCGGTACCGGCGTTGTTGCGACCGACCACCACGAACACCACGTCCAGGTTCTGCTTCTCGTGCTCCATGAAGTAACGGCTGATCTGCTCGCCCAGCGCCTCGGTGCGCGCCATCGGCGTGCCTTCCGGCGTGGAGAACTGGAAGGTCACCTGGCCCTGGTCCTCCACCGGCAGGAAGCCGGTGGGCATGCGTGCGTACAAGGCAATCATGGCGATCACCAGCAGCAGGTAGAACGCCATCCAGCGCCGCGGACGTGACACCACGCCACCGAGCTTGCCCTGGTAGGCCGACTGGCTGCGTTCGACGCCACGGTTGAACGCGGCGAAGAAGCGCCCCGGTGGCTTCTGCGCCGACGAGGGCTTGAGCAGGGTCGCGCACAGTGCTGGTGTCAGGGTCAGCGCGACCAGCGCCGACAACGCCATGGCCGATGCAATCGTGATCGAGAACTGCCGGTAGATGATGCCGGTGGAACCGCCGAACAGCGCCATCGGCAGGAACACCGCACCGAGCACCACGGTGATGCCGATCAGCGCACCGGTGATCTCGCCCATCGACTTCTCGGTTGCCTCGCGTGGCGGCAGATGCTCTTCGTGGATGATGCGTTCCACGTTCTCCACCACCACGATCGCGTCATCGACCAGCAGGCCGATGGCCAGCACCATCGCAAACAGCGTCAGGGTGTTGATGGTGAAACCGGCCACCGCAAGGACGCCGAAGGTACCCAGCAGCACCACCGGCACCGTGATCGCAGGAATCAGGGTGGCGCGCAGGTTCTGCAGGAACAGGAACATCACCACCACGACCAGTACGATCGCCTCGATCAGGGTGTGGATGACCCCTTCGATGGAGACCCGTACGAACGGCGTGCTGTCGCGTGGATAGGCCACCTGCAGCCCGGGCGGGAACGTAGGCCGCAGCCGTTCAAGCTCCGCGCGTACTGCATCGGCAGTGGCCAGCGCGTTGGCGCCGGAGGCCAGGGTCACCGAGAAACCCGCAGCCGGATAGCCGTTGAGGAAGCTGCTGGTCTGGTAATTCTCCGCGCCGATCTCGACCCGCGCCACGTCGCCCAGGTGCACCGCCGCGCCGCTGGGCAGCGTGCGCAGGATGATCGCGCGGAACTGTTCCGGAGTCTGCAGGCGCGACTGCGCGGTGACGGTGGCATTGAGGCTCTGCGTCGCACTGGACGGCAACGCCCCCAGCTCGCCGGCAGTGACCTGGGTGTTCTGTGCCTGGATCGCGCTGCGCACATCCGACGGCATCAGGTCGTAGGCACGCAGCTTGTGCGGATCCAGCCACACCCGCATCGCATAGGCCGAACCGAACACATTGATCTCGCCGACGCCGGCAATGCGGCTGATCGGGTCCTGCACGTTGCTGACCAGGAAATCGGAAACGTCCACCCGCTCCATGCGCCGGCTGGTGTCGTACAGCGAAACCACCATCAGCGAGTCGCCCTGCGACTTGGCCACGGTCACGCCCTGCTGCTGCACTTCCTGCGGCAGGCGGTTGATGGCCTGGTTGACGCTGTTCTGCACCTGTACCTGGGCGATATCGGGGTTGGCGCTCTGGTCGAAGGTGACCGTGATCCGCGCCTGTCCCGAAGACGAACTGGTGGAGGAAAAATACAGCAGGTGGTCGATGCCCTTGATCTGCTGTTCGATCACCTGGGTGACGCTGTCTTCCACCGTCTGTGCAGACGCGCCGGTGTAGTTGGCGGTGATGTTGACCTGCGGCGGTGCGATGTCCGGATACTGCTCGACCGGCAGCTGGGTCACCGCAATCGTGCCGAACGCCATGATGCAGATCGCCAGTACCCAGGCGAATACAGGGCGGTGGATGAAGAAGCGCGGCAGCATGCGCTCAGTCCTTTCCGGCCGGCGCAGCCACGGGCGCGGGCTTCATACGCACCGGCATGCCGTCGGCAAGGCCCTGCGCCCCCGCCACCACCACCTGCTCGCCAGCGCTGATGCCATCAAGCACCAGCCACTGGTTGCCGACCGCGCGGGCGGTGCGGAAGGTACGCAGCCGCGCCTTGCCCTCCTTGTCGACCAGCCAGGCCTGCGCCTCGCCCTTGGCACTGCGGTCCACCGCCGACTGCGGTACCAGCAGCGCCTGCTGCTGCGTGCCCTGGCCCACCTGCGCGCGCACGTACATGCCCGGCAACAGCTGTCCCTCGGGGTTGGGGAACTGCGCGCGCAGGGTGATGCTGCCGGTCTCCTGCTGCACATCGATGTCGGCAAATTCCAGCGTGCCCGGCAGCGGGTAGTCGGTGCCATCGGACAGGCGCAGCCGCACCGGCGCGCTGTTGGCCTGCACGCCCCCCTCGGCAATGGCGCGACGCAGCGCCAGGTACTCGTTGCTGGACTGGGTGATGTCCACGTTCATCGGGTCGACCTGCTGGATCCGCGCCAGCGGATCGGCCTGGGCGGATGTCACCAGCGCCCCCGGGGTGAACAGCGCACGCCCGATGCGACCGGCAATCGGTGCGGTGACCGTGGCAAAACCCAGCCGCGTACTGGCGGTATCGCGCGCTGCCTGCGCAGCCTGCACGGCCGCAGCCGCCTGCTGGCCACTGGCGATGGCATCGTCCACGTCCTGGCGCGCGGCCAGCTGGTCCTTGCCCAGCGCCTGCATCCGCTGCGCCCGCAGGCGAGCGGTCACGGCGGCCGCTTCGGCGGTCTTCAGGTTGGCCTGCGCCTCGTTCAGGGCGGCCTGGTACAGCGCCGGCTCGATCTGGAACAGGGGCTGCCCGGCCTTCACCAGCTGCCCCTGCTCGAACAGGCGCTTCACCAGCACCCCGTCCACCTGCGGGCGTACATCCGATTCCTGCGAGGCAATGGTGCGTCCCGGCAGTTCCTGCTGCAGCGCCAGCGTCTGGTTCTGCAGCGTCAGCACGGTCACTTCCGGCGTCGCCTTGCCCGGTTTGGGCGCGTCCTTGCCGCAGCCGGCCAGCAGGGTAGCCAGGACAAGCACCAGCAGCGGCCGGCGCCAGCCCGCGGCAGGCAGGGAGAAGTACGGAAGGGTCATCGGCAGCAGGTTCCACGCGCGGGGGGAGCGTTCGGCGCCGAATATAGAAGACAGCGCGCTGCGATCCAGCGAAAAACGCATGAAACATTTTTCATTTGCAGTGCACGCCTACGGTTGCGAGGATGCGCAGGTCCCAATCTGCAAAGTGGCCCATGCCGCGCGTACTCACCATCGAGGACGACCTTGTCACCGCGGAGGAAATCGCCACCGAGCTGCGCAGCCACGGCTTCGAGGTGGATCTGGCCAGCGACGGCAGCAGTGGCCTGGCGCTGGCACGTTCAGGCGACTACGCGGTGATTACTCTGGACCGCATGCTGCCCGGCATCGACGGGCTGGCCCTGGTCACCACGCTGCGCCATGAAGGCATCGCCACGCCGGTGTTGATGATCAGTGCGCTGTCGGACGTGGATGAACGCGTGCGTGGCCTGCGTGCAGGTGGCGACGACTACCTGACCAAGCCGTTCGCCTCCGATGAAATGGCCGCGCGCGTGGAAGTGCTGATCCGGCGCCAGGGCCAGGCCGCTGCCAGCGACAAGGTGCTGCGCGCTGGCGACCTGGAACTGGACCTGATGAGCCGCTCGGTGCGCCGTGGCGGCCAGGAGATCAACCTGCTGCCGACCGAGTTCAAGCTGCTGGAATTCCTGGTCCGCAATGCCGGCCAGGTGGTCACCCGCACCATGTTGTTCCAGGAAGTCTGGGGCTACCACTTCGACCCGGGCACCAACCTGATCGACGTGCATATCGGCCGGGTGCGCAAACGCATCGAACAACCCGGCCGGCCGCAGCCGATCTTGACCGTACGTGGAACCGGTTATGTCTTCGACGCGCAATCCTGACCATTGGCGCTCATCCAGCAGCCGCCTGCTGGGCCTGTACTGCATCCTGTTCGTGGCCTGGTCCAGCCTGCTGCTGGGCGTGATGTACTGGCGCATCTCGGACTACCTGAACGACCTGACCGAATCGGGCCTGCAGCAGCGCGCCCATCTGTTCATGAGTTTCGACGGCCCGGCGCTGGATGACGCGCTGCGCGACAGCCAGCGCTTCGACCTGCACCAGGTGTATACGTACGGGCTGTTCGACAAGGCCGGCGTGGCGATGGCGGGCCCGCTGACGGCCATCCCCGAAGGACTGCCGCTGGATGGCAACTCGCATCAGGTAGCGGGTTGGACGCTGGTTGATGGCCGCCACGAGAGCGGTGGCAGCGCGCTCGGCGTGGTGACCCGGGATGGCCGGACACTGGTGTTCGTGCGCCAGAACGGCAAGCTGATGGCGGTCAACAGCATCATCCTCGATGCATTGCTGTGGGGCGTGTCATTGACCGTCATCCCCGGGCTGGTGGGCTGGCATCTGCTGCGCCGGCGCCCACTGAAGCGGATCCAGCAGATCGAAGCGGCCACCAACCGCATCATTGCCGGCGACCTCGGGCAACGCCTGCCGGTATCCAACCGACGCGATGAGATCGATCGGCTGTCGAGCATCGTCAATGCCATGCTGGAACGCATCGAACAGCTGATGACCGAGGTCAAAGGCGTGTGCGACAGCATCGCGCATGACCTGCGCACACCGCTCACGCGCCTGCGTGCACACCTCTACCGCATGCGCGTGGGCCTGGACGAGCACGACCCGCATGCGGACCCGCTGGACAAGGCGCTGGCGGAGACCGACATGCTGATGGCGCGCTTCGCCGCCCTGCTGCGCGTGTCCGAGCTGGAAAGCCACCAGCGCCGTTCGGCCTTTGACGAGGTCGACATCGCCGACCTGCTGCAGGAGCTGCACCAGTTCTACCTGCCGTTGGCCGAAGAGAAGCAACAGGATCTGCAGCTGCAGGTGGCGCCGCAGATCGGCATGCTGCGCGGCGACCGCGAACTGCTGTTCGAAGCGGTGGCCAACCTGCTGTCCAACGCCCTGCAGTTCACGCCTGCGCACGGGCGCATCCTGCTGCGCGCGGTGGACGACCACGGCGCGCCCCGGATCGATGTGATCGACAACGGGCCGGGCATCCCGCCGCAGGACCGCACCTTGATCTACCAGCGCTTCTTCCGCGGCAGCAGCAGTGCCGGGCAAGGGCCCGGCTTTGGCCTGGGGCTGTCGATCGTGGCCGCCATTGCCGGGCTGCACGGCTTCCGTGTCCGCGCCGGCAGCGCGCCCGGCGGCGGCGCCTGGATGAGCATCCGCGGCGCCGCAGACGGCCTGCCCTGAAGCGGGCTCATCACCGCCAAGTGCATTTGGGAATCATTTGTATTTGGGAGCGAGCATCCGGATAATCCGCCGTCACCGCCCTCCCCGGATTCCCCACGATGCCCGCCCTGACGTCGCGCCGCCCGCTGCTGTACACGCTGTTCCTGCCCACCCTGCTGGCGTCGGCCATCGCCCAGGCCCAGGACGGCACTGCGGCCCGGACCCTGGACAAGGTGACCGTGGTGGCCGAGCGCGCCAGCACCGCGACCAAGACCGACACCGCCCTGACCGAGACGCCGCAGGCGATCAGCGTGGTCACCCAGCAGCTGTTCACCGATCGCGGCGCACACAACCTGCAGGAAGTGCTGCGCTACAGCGCCGGTGTCACCGCTGAAGCCTGGGGCCTGGACACCCGCAATGACGCCAGTTCGGTACGCGGCCTGGACCCGGTGCAGTACCAGGACGGCCTGCGCCGCAGCTACGGCTTCAGCCCGCTGGCACGCCCGGAGGTATACGGCCTGGAACGGGTGGAAGTGCTGCGCGGCCCGTCATCGGTGCTGTACGGAGCGGGTGCCACCGGCGGCATCATCAACGCGATGAGCAAGCGTCCGACCTTCGGCGCCGCCAGCGGTGACGTCGGCCTGCAGCTGGGCAGCTTCGATCGACGGCAGCTGCAGGGCGACATCGGCGGTGCGCTGAATGACGACGCCACGATTGCCGGGCGTTTGGTCGGTCTGGTCCGCGAATCGAACATGCAGACCGATGTCCTCAAGGACGACCGCGTGTATCTGGCACCCTCGATCAGCTGGCGCGGTGAACGCAGTACGTTGACCCTGCTGGCCAGCTACCAGCACGACAAGACCGGCTCCAGCCAGCAGTTCCTGCCGCTGGCCGCCACCCTGCACGCAGCGCCCGGTCGCCGCCTGGATCCGACCACCTTCATCGGCGATGCCGGTTTCGACCGCATCGATTCGCGCGTGTACAGCCTGACCGCCCTGTTCGATCATCGCTTCAACGATGCGGTCAGCCTGCGCTCGGCGATGCGCTACATCGACGGCAAGACCACCCTGCAGCAGTTGTATGTGGACAGCTACAGCAACCCGGAAAACCCCTTCATCGATGCCGACCGGCGCGTGGTCAACCGCACCGCCTACGGCACGCAGCCGGACATCCAGGTGATCAGCGCCGACAACGCGGTGCAGTTCGACTTCGCCACGGGCGCCTTCCAGCACCTGCTGCTGGCCGGCGTGGACTACAGCCAGTACAAGGAGCAGCTGCAGCGGCTGGATGCCACCGGCACGCCCATCGACGTCTACGCACCGGTATCGACCGCCCCGACGGTACGTGGCTGGGAGCGCCAGCCGGACCAGGAGTCTTCCCAGCTGGGCGTGTATGTGCAGGACCAGATCCGCTGGGCTGATCGCGTGTCGCTGGTGCTGGGTGCGCGTCGCGACCATGCTCGTTCGAAGACCGAAGGCCAGCCCAGCCAGACCGACGATGCCACCACCTACCGCGCCGGCCTGATCGGCGACGTCGGCGGCGGCGTATCGCCGTACCTGAGCTACAGCGAATCGTTCCTGCCGGTGTCCGGCCAGGATCTGTTCGGCAATGCCTTCAAGCCGATGCGCGGACGCCAGGCCGAAGGTGGCATCAAGTGGCAGCCGGCCCGCAACATGCTGTTGACCCTGGCCGCCTACCGCATCACCGAGACCAACCGCCAGACCAACGATCCGGACAACGTGCTGAACGTGGTCCAGACCGGCCAGATCCGTTCCAAGGGCGTGGAGCTGGAGGGCCAGTTCCAGTTCGCCAACGACCTTACGGTCACTGCGGCTTACGCGCGCAACGAAGCCGAAGTCAGCCGCAGCAACTTCGCACTGGAAGTGGGCGAACGCCTGAACGACACCCCGCAGGACCTAGCCTCGGCCTGGGTATCCAAGGGCTTCCAGCTGGATGACGCCGCACGGATGAAACTCGGCCTGGGTGTCCGCCATGTCGGCAACACGGTGTCGCTGGGCAACGGCGGCCGCGTCATCACCCCCAGCTACACCCTGGCCGATGCGCTGGTGGAAGTGCAGGTGACCAACTGGACCTGGGCCTTGAACATCACCAACCTCACCGACAAGCGTTACTACGCGCCGTGCCGCACCTTCGGCGATTGTTTCGCCGGCTACCCGCGCGTGGTCACCGGCACCATCAGCTATCGGTTCTGAGCACGGCAACGGCCAACGACCGCCGCAGCAGCACAGCCAGCACCCCATTGCTGGCGTGCTGGCCACACGTTACGCAGGTGCGCAGATGCACCGCCCGCCGCCGCTCCCCATGCACGACGCGCATTGCCACCCCCGAGGCAAGCGCCATCAGCGCATTCGTGGCTGACCACGAACAGGCGGCGGGCGATGCGGGTTGGCGTACAGGACAACTCTGGGACTGACCGGCGGATCATTGTGATCCCCACACATCGCCCACCACGGACAGCAGGTCACGAGATCCGCAGGCGCCATCCGTGCGCCTGCCGATCACGTGCCAGAGTTGATTATGGGACGCCAATCCCAGCCGGCCGATGATGGCCGACGGGGACATGCTGATTGCTGTCGCCGGGGTGGTATGCAGGGGTTGTCCGCGCCCGCGCCTCAGGCTTGCCGCAGGTGCGATTTCCAAGGGCAGAACTGCAGGCAGAGTCACACTCCGCAGGCATACTCACCGCGGATCAGCGTGCCGCCACTGCACGCAGCACAGATGCTCAGCTGGCAATCACGACACTACCGGTTGCGCTGCCATCGCCAGGAAATTCTGCAGCACCGGCGCAGGCGATTCCGGGCGCATGCAGAACTGCAACTCGAACGCAGCGTTGCCGCCATCCAGTGGTCGATAGACGATTTCTTCGGGACGGAACCCGGCCATGCTGGCCGGCACGATCGCTACGCCCGCTTCCACGGCCACCAGCGACAGCACTGCGTGCATGCCCTGCGCTTCCTGCACGACCCGTGGCGTGAAGCCGGCAGCAGTACACAGGCCCAGCACCTGCGCGTGGAAGCCGATGCCTTCGGCCGACGGCCATGAAACGAACGGCTCGTCCACCAGCGCGGCGACATCCAGCCGTAGCCGTGCGGCCAACCGATGTGCGCGCGGCAGGGCAATGGCCAGTCGATCATGGTCGAACGCCTGCAGATGCAGCTCTGCGGAAATGATCGGCGGAATCAGGATGCCCAGGTCGATGCGTCCCTCGCGCAGCCACTGTTGCTGCTGCCGCGAGGTGGCTTCGTGCAGATGCAGCTGCACCTGCGCAAACGCATGGCGGAACTGGCGGATCAGTGCCGGCAGGCGCCCATAGAGTGCGCTGCCGACGTAGCCGACACGCAGGCTGCCGGTCTGCCCTGCCGCCGCTTCCCGCGTGCGCTGCAGCGCCTGTTCGGCGTGCTGCAGGGTTGCACGCGCCTCCACCAGCAGCGTCTGCCCCGCTGCGGTCAGGCCCAGCGTGCGGTTGCCGCGTACGATCAGCCCGGTACCCACCTCGTCTTCCAGGCGCCGCATCGCCGCCGTCAATGGCGGCTGCGACATGTGCAGGCGTGCAGCAGCACGATGGAAGTGCAGTTCTTCGGCCACCGCCACGAACTGGCGGAGCAGGCGCAGATCGATCATTTCATCGCAGGCAGGTGGAGACCTGCCTAGGGTACGCGTTCAACCGCGTGCGTCGACACTCGGCCGTGCAATGACCGGCCACTGCAGGGCCACCGATTCGATGCTGTCCGCTGCCACCGCACGCAGGTCGCGCGGATAGGCCACGTGTTCGGCTTCCTGCAATCGCAGTGCATGGAACTGGCCGTTGCTGGCCCGCAGGGTCCAGCCACCCTGCCGGCACCGCGTAGAGGCAAGGAAGGCGACCCCAGGTGCCACTGCCTCTGGATGCAGTTCATCCGGTTCCCCGTCGATGCCCCACATGCGGGTCTTGGCCACCGGCGACACCGCGTTGACGACGATGCCGTGCTCGGCGCCTTCCAGGGCCAGCACATTGACCAGCCCCTGCGCAGCCAGCTTGGCCATCGCGTAGCCGCACAGGCCGCGCTGCGCATACTGCGGGTACAGCGCGCGATCGGAGGTGGTCAGCACGATGCGGCCGCCGCCGGCAGCACGCATCGCAGGCCATGCCGCCTGTGCCAGCCACAGCGGTGTCTTCGCCGCCAGGCACAGCATCTGCTCCAGCGCATCGTCTTCCACCACTTCAATACCGGCGTAGGCCACCCAGCCGGCGTTGTGGATGATGAAGTCCAGGCGACCATGCCGCTGCAGGATGTCCTGCACGAGCGCGTGGCAACCACTGCGCTGGTTGATGGGGCCGCTGGCGGCTTCGACCGGCAGGCCCTGGGCATGCAGTGCTGCCACCGCCTGGGCGATGCGCTGCGGATCGGTACCCGTGCCGTCCGTCGCGGCGCCCACGTCATGCATCACCACGTGCGCGCCACGCTGGGCCAGCAGGCGGCTGTAGGCCAGGCCGAGGCCACCGGCGGCACCGGTTACCAGGCCCACCTGGCCTTCGAACGAGATACTGGAATTGGGTTTCATCGGCACAGCTTCAACCAAGCGCGCCGGCCCCGGCCAATACTGTTGGCGGCACGCCACGATACGCCGACGCTATCGCGCGTCATCGGCTGAAGCGGCGGGCACCGGCCACGCAGATCACCGCTGCCACGGTCATCAGCAACATACCGGCGCTGACGGTCTCGTGCAGCAGCAGCGCCGCCAGCGCCAGGCCGAAGAACGGCTGCAGCAGCTGCAGCTGGCCGACCGCAGCGATACCGCCCTGGGCCAGGCCGCGATACCAGAACAGGAAACCGACCAGCATGCTGAACACCGCCACGTACCCCAGCGCCCACCAGGCCGACGCGGCCACCGCCGTGAACGAGGCCGGGCGCATCGCCACCATCAGCGGCAGCATCACCGGCAATGCCAGCAGCAATGCCCAGCTGATTACCTGCCAGCCACCCAGATGCCGGGCCAGGCGGCCGCCCTCGGCATAGCCAAGTCCGCACACCACGATCGCTGCCAGCATCAACAGGTCGGCCTGCAGTGAGGCTTCGATGCCGTTGCGCGCGGCGTAGCCGACCACACAGGCGCTGCCCAGCAGCGAGAACACCCAGAACGCCGGGCGTGGCCGGTCACCGCCGCGCAGGACGCCGAATACCGCCGTGCTCAGCGGCAACAGCCCAAGGAACACGATGGTGTGTGCCGAGGAGGCGTGGCGCAGGGCAAGCGCGGTCAGCAACGGGAAGCCCACCACCACGCCCAGGCTGACCAGCACCAGACCGGGCAGATCGCTTCTGACCGGGCGGGGCTGGCGCAATGCCAGCAGCAGCACCAGCCCCAGCAACGCGGCGATGCTGGCGCGTGCGGCGGTGACGAAGCTGGCGTCCAGCTCCATCACTGCCAGGCGGGTGGCCGGCAACGAGCCGGCGAAGATCACCACACCGATGAAGCCATTGATCCACCCGCTTGCCGACCGTTCCACACCCTGCTCCAGAAATGCCGGGCAATGGCCGGCCGTGCCCGTCATTGGGCCACCGGGCACGGGCGATACACAGCTACAATCCAGTACAGTCACAAGTAACTGTACTGCCCACAATCCCCTTACAGTCACGCGCATGTCCCGACCGCCCAGCCGCATCGACAGCGTCATCCACGCCGTCCGCTCCCGCATCAGTTCGCGCCTGGATGGCCCGGGCAGCCGCCTGCCCTCGGTGCGCGCGCAGGCCACGGCGATGGGCGTTTCCGTGTCCACCGTGGTCGAGGCCTACGAACGCTTGGCCGCCGAAGGCGTGATCGCCGCGCGCGCCGGCTCCGGCTTCTACGTGGCTGGCCCGGCGGCACCACTGGCGCTGGCGGAAATGGAACCGCGGCTGGATCGCGCGGTGGACCCGCTGTGGGTATCACGGCAATCGCTGGAAACCCCGCCGGGACACCTCAAGCCTGGCTGCGGCTGGATGCCCAGCGACTGGCTGTACCACGATGGCCTGCGCCGCGGCCTGCGCCGCATGGCCCGCGCCGACTCCGCGCAGCTGGTGGACTATGCAGGACCGCTGGGCCTGCCGGCATTGCGGCAGACACTGCAGCGACGCGCTGCCACGCTGGGCATCGACGCGTCGATGGAGCAGTTGCTGCTGGCCGAATCGGGGACGCACGCGGTCGACCTGATCTGCCGCTTCCTGCTGAAGCCCGGTGACTGCGTGCTGGTCGACGACCCGAGCTATTTCAATTACCACGCGATGTTGAAGGCCCATCAGGTGCAGGCCATCGGCATACCGTACACGCACACTGGGCCGGACCTGCAGGTGTTTGCCAGCGCGCTGCAGGAACACGCGCCACGCCTGTACATCACCAACGCCGGGCTGCACAACCCGACCGGCGCGGTGCTGTCGGCGACCACGGCACACCGCCTGCTGGGCCTGGCCGAACACAGCGAACTGATCATCATCGAAGATGACATCTTCGCCGACTTCGAGCTGCGCCCGGCGCCGCGGCTGACGGCGCTGGATGGATTGTCGCGGGTGATCCATGTCGGCAGTTTCTCAAAGACCATTTCCGCGGCATCCCGCTGCGGCTACATCGCCGCGCGCCCGGACTGGATCGAGGCACTGACCGATCTGAAGCTGGCCACCAGCTTCGGCGGTGGGCACCTGGCTGCGCACCTGATGCAGATCGCACTGACCGACAGTGGCTACCGCCGCCACATGCAGGCGGTGCGCACGCGCCTGGCCGATGCGCGCAAGCACACGCTGCGGCAGGTGCAGAAGCTCGGCATCACGCCATGGCTGCAACCCGATGCAGGGCTGTTCCTGTGGTGCCGGCTGCCCGATGGTCGTGATGCATCGGCGGTGGCCAGGCAGTGCCTGCGCGAAGGCGTGGTGGTGGCGCCGGGCAATGCCTTCAGCCAGTCGCAGCGGGCTGCCGACTACGTGCGCTTCAATGTGTCGCAGTGCCAGGACCCGAAGATCTGGCAGGTGCTTGGGAAGGCGTTGCAGCAGCACAGCTGAAGCATCCGAGTGCGTTATCCTGCCAGCCATCCAGGCAAGGAGCGCCCGCATGCGTCGATGGATCGGCATCACCTTGGTCTGCGGGCTGGCCAGTGGTTGCGTCACGTTCGGGCCACCCGACGGCTCGCTGCAGATCGCTGGCTATGCGCCCACGGATGGCAACTGCCAACTGCAGATCACCGCGCCGGGGGCGTCCAACACGGAAGCCGAGCCGGTACAGGGCTATTTTCAACGGCACTTGATGGTTCATTCCAGCAGGCCCGGTCGCGTCGCCCTGCTTTGCAATGGCAGGCTGCAGGCCGAACGCATCTTCCGCTATGGCCGCGACGTGGGGTTCGGCGAGGTTCTGCCGCTTCTTGTTTTCGAACGCAGCGCGCTGGATCTGGGCGGCAGCACGCCGGTCGTACGCATGCGCGCCTTCCAGTCCGACTTCCTGGAATGGAACAAGGCCTCGCTTGCATGGGTAGCAGAGCATGGCCCATCGCGCGGCCAGGCGTTGGCCGATGCCTCGTACGCGAAGCTGGTGGAGCACTATGCCCTGCCGGGCACCTCTCGCACTGTCATGCGCCGGCCCAGCGTCGAGTCAGCGCATGATCCGGAATTGAAACAGGTCCTGGCCGTGCAGATCCTCGGCGACGCAGCGTCCATACGTACCGCGCAACAGCGCCGCTCCAGCGTCCGCATCCATGAGTACCGGCTGCAGCGTGTACACGATGACTGGCGATTGACCGGCCTGTATCGCCTGGAAGCAGACGGGATGAAGCCCGCGCCCTGAAAACCCCGGGCTCAATGGGCGAGGTAGGTCTCTGCCGGGATGTCCAGAAGCTCCGGACCCGAAAGCGCGGCGCCCTGCAGATCGGCGCCGGCATTCAAGGCGTTGTCGATCGCATTGAGCGACGAACTGCGCTGGCAGATCGCCCGGAATGCGGCGCGTGGACCTTCGTGGTACATGACGAGGGCGCGCTGGAGACCGGCAGCGAATACAGGCTCACGGTCGAGCGGCAGTTCATGCAGGTCGCCCTGTGCGTCGGAGGCGGTGAAGGTACCGGGCAGCTGCACGCCCAGTTCCATATGACCGATCAGGGCCATGGCGAAGGCTTCAGGCAACCACACCAGCAGGCGGCGCATCTGCCAGTGTTCGCTGCCGAGCGCGAGCAGCGCCCGCTCGGTCTGCTCCTCATCCACGCCCTCCCGTCCCAGCATTGTCAGCGCCAGTTCGAAGGCTTCCGCCGATGGCATCGCGGGGCTGCGAGGGTCCATTCCCGATCTCTTGAATGCATGCAGGCGCAGACCTTAAGCAAAGGCGGGCCACTGTGCAATCGACACTTGCCGAGCACGGTAAAGTGGATGTTCGCCATTGCCGCAGGAATCCTTCCGATGTCCTTCTCCGATCCCCACGCCGTGGCCCGCTACGCGGAGGGCCCACTACGGCAGGTACCCGGTTTCCTCGGACTGCAGCAGATGAGCCACCTGCTGCTGGCCGAACACGTACCCGATGATGGCCAGGTGCTGGTGCTCGGCGCAGGCGGCGGTCTGGAGCTCAAGGCCTTCGCAGAAGCGCACCCGCAATGGCGGATGCTCGGCGTCGATCCTGCCGCGCCAATGCTCGCGCTGGCCGAACAGACCCTGGGGCCGTTGATGGCCCAGGTGACGCTGCTGGAAGGCTACATCGACGATGCCCCGCGCACCGTCTTCGACGGCGCCACCTGCCTGCTGACCCTGCACTTCCTCACCGTTGAACAGCGCCTGCACACCCTGCGCGAACTGCGGCAACGGCTGCGCGCAGGTGCGCCGTTGGTGGTGGCCCACCACAGCGTGCCGCAGGACGCGGCAGGCAAGCATCGCTGGCTGCAGCGCTACGCCGCGTTCGCCGAGGCTTCCGGCATTCCACGTGCCGATACACAGCGCGCAGCCGAGGCGATCGCCGAGCGCCTGCCGCTGCTCTCACCCGAACAGGAAGTGGCGCTGCTGCAGGAGGCCGGCTTCGAGAACGTGGAACTGTTCTACGCCGGCTTCAGCTTCAAGGGCTGGGTGGCACATGCGCCGGCCACACCGGTGTAGCGCCGCGACGCACGCTCATGGCACCACGGTGATGCCGATCCGCTGCATCAGCAGCGCGACCTGCTGCACATCGAGCGTGGCGCCACGCAGGTTGGTGCTGCGCAGGTCCAATTCGCCCAGTTCGGAGTTGGTCAGGTCGCAATCGGTGAAGTTGGCGGAATTCCAGTCGACGCCATCGAACTGGCCGCCGGACAGGTCCGACCCTGCAAAACTGGCGCCGCTCACGTTGGCACCGTCCCAGCGGTTCTCCCACAGCTCGCACTTCTCCAGCGTCACCCGCGAAAAGTTGGCATAGCGCAGGTTGCTCTTCTTGATGAAGGCACTGCAGAACCAGCTGCGCGTGGTGATCTGGTTCATGAAACTGGCGTTGCTGAAATCGGCACCCTGTGCGCGGCATTCGCTGATTTCCAGCCCCAGCGCCTTGATGAAGTTGAAATTGCACATGCTGATGTCGCACTGGCAGAAGCTGGCTTCCTTCAACGTGGCACCACTGAAACGGCACCCGGTGCGCGTGTCGGCATCGTAGAAAACGCAGTTCACGAACTCGGTGGCGGTGAGGTCAGCGCCGGAGAAATCGCATTCCAGGAACTGCTGGTCGACCACCTTCTGGCCGGTGAACTGATCGGCGCCGATGCGCAGCTTATGGTGAACAGTGGAGGGCATGCAGGGTTCCGTGCCGGGTGCCTTGCCATGATGCCGCGCTGGAAAGGCGATGGACAGCACCAACTCGCGCGCGATTCACCAGCGCTGCAGCCGCAGTGTGTACAGGCGTCCCTACGAGCCGCCACCAACGCCAGATACTGCACATTAACGCACAGACAACCTGGTAGAGCGCATCGGCCGGCAGAGGGCGATCTTGACCGGTGCGCTGCTGGCCTGCGCCGGCGTGCTGGTGCTCACCCTGGTCACGCCATGGCAGGTGTCGTTGGTCGGCTATGTGCTGGCCGGCCTGGGCTGCGCCACCATCGCACCGGCGCTGTTCTCGCTGGCTGGCGGCCAGAACCGGATGCCGCGGGCGATCGCCATCACCGCCGTGTCCACCCTCGGCTTTGCCGGCATTCTTGCCGGCCCGGCGCTGATCGGTTTCGCCGCCAATCACTTCGGCCTCATCGCCGCCTTTGTCGGTGTGGCGATGGCGCTGTTGCTGGTGGCGGTGTCGACGCGCTGGCTGCGGGCGTGATGCGCATGGCGGCGCTTGTGCCGGAATGTCATGCGCAACCGCCGGTAGCCGATGACGGTTGCCGTTGCACATAACGCGGTGCCTGCCAGGCTGAGCAGCAGCAGCACGACCAGCCGCGCACTGTGCTGCCGCAGCATTGCCGGCAAGTCCCAGCTGTGCAGGAAGGAGAACAGCCAGCGACCTGCGCGCTCGCGCGTGCCCAGCGTCAACAGCGGATCGCCGGTAGCCAGGTCGACATAGACGCGGGTTGCCTCAGCGTCACCGAAATCAGCCATCGCCACCGGAAAGCGACGTACCGCGGCGCCGTTCATCGCCTCTGCAGCGCGTGGGTAGAAGTAGGCATCGGGCGCCTGCAGAATGGTGAATCCGCGCAGCCGCGCGTCGGACATCGCCGCGACCCTGCCCCGCAACCATTCTGCACCGAACGCAGTGGACACCTGCAGTGCGTCGCCCCGCTCCCTGACCACGCGCGAATCGGCATTGCCATCGAGCACCACCGCGAAAAGTTCACCCCCGATGCGTCGCCACTGGATCTCGACCGGCACGAACAGCGGCGTGTGCACTGCAGCCAATAGCGCAGCCGGCTGCGCAATGACACCTGTATCCACCGGCACCACGCCCTGATAGCGCGCAACGTCAAGCGAGGCACGAGAGCTGCTGAACACTCCCAGCGGATTCATCGACATCAATCCACTGAAGATCCAGGTGAACACGAATGCGCTCGCCATCAAGCCGATCAGGTGATGCCAGCGCATCCACGGCTCCTGGTACGGCGTCTTCGACCCGGACCGGTACTGCCCGCGAAACCGCCAGCGCCAGATGCCGACCACGATCCCGCTGATTGCGGCCACCGTGCACAGCGCCGACAGCACGATCACCGTCCAGGTCCATACCGGGTCCACCGACTGCATGCGCAGGAAGTACAGCCAGTGCAACCACGCACCCACATAGTTCCAGCGCTGCTGCAGACGCGGCGCATCCAGCACGACTTCGCCGGTACGCGAGGACACATAGACATCACCGGGCTGTGCGCCGCCGACGCCGACGCGATACAGCGGTCGATGCGGATCCAGCGCGCGCGAATGCGTCCAGCGGTCTTCATCCAGCGGCATGGCGCCAACGAAGGCAGGGCCGCCGGCGAACTGCGAGGCGGAAACCTCGGCCAACTGCGCCGATACCGGCGGCAATGCCTGTCCGGTAAGAACCGACCACGCGCCCGCGTTCGCGCCGGAGCGCGCCACGTAGGCGGGCTCGCCACGCAGCGTCGTCAACACGACCCGCTCAGGCGCCTGTCGAACGGCTTCCGGCAACACGGAAAGTGCCTGCCAACCGCGCGCGTCGGCCAATGCGGGCAGCGCGGCCAACCGCTCCGCTGGCGTCAGCTTCGGGTAGCCGACGAACAGCATCACCATGCCGCTGACGAACCACAGCAGCATCAGCAGGCACCCGCCGATGCCCAGCCAGCGATGCGTCAGGTAGGTCCAGCGTTTGGCGGTGGATCGCAACGACATGGCCTGCGTCCTCAGAAGCGATGGTCGAGGCTGAACTCGACGCGCCGGTCTGCGCCCAGCAGCCACTGCGTGCTGGTGTAGTACGCCGTGGCGTAGTACGCCTTGTCGAACACGTTGAACACGCGCGCGGTCAGCCGTGTGCGCGGCGCGGCCTGCCAGGTCAGGGCCAGGTCGGTGGTGGCGTAACCCGGAAGCTGCAGCGTGTTGGCGTTGTCGGCATAGCGTTTGCCCACGTAACGCACGCCACTGGCCACGCTCCAGTCGGGCTGGAACTGCCAGCTCAACCAGACGTTGGCCAGGCGCTCGGCCACGTTCGGCGGCACGTTGCCATCCCGCGAGACGATCACCGCCGGCGTGCCGGTGGCTTCCAGGAAGTCCTCGAACCCGGCCTTGAGCACGGTCGCGTTGGCATCCAGCGACCACTGCGGGGCGAAGTTCCAGTTCAACGAAGCTTCGATTCCCTTTGAGGTCTGTGCCCCCACCTGCACCCGACGGTCGGGCTGCAACGGGTCACGGCTGAGCAGGCCGGTCTTGCGGATGCGATAGGCCGCCAGCGTCCACTCGCCTCCGTCAAAGGCCTGCTTCATGCCAACCTCGACCTGCTTGCCCGTGGCCAGATCAAACACGCCATTGGCCGGGCTGATCATCAACAGGCCACTGACCGGGTCGGCCGCCTGCGAGTACTGCGCATAGAGGGTCAATGTTGGTTGCACCGCGAAGACCGTGCCCGCGCGCCAGCCGGTGCTGTTGTAGGTCCTGGAGAACGCACGCTCGCCACTGATCAGGTCGTTGCGGTCGATCGTGGCGCGATCGTGGCGCAAGCCAGCGAGCACCGACCAGCGCTCGCTCAGTTCCAGCCGGTCTTCCACGAACAACGCGACCTGTTCGGCGCTGTTGCGGTAGCGCGGCAGGTTGGGAGCATCGCTGCTGAACCCACCGGGCACCGGGTTGAAGGGATCCACCGGCCCCGAGCTGCCCGCATAGGTGTTGTTGGTGTGCTTGAAATGCGCACGGTTGGCATCGAAGCCGACAGCGAAGCTGTTCGGCAGCCCACCTGCATTGCCCAGCAGGCGCAGCGTGGAGGTCAGTCCGGTCTGGTCCTGGTTGTGGGTGATCTGGGTGTTGCCGGAGCGGTCGATCAGGCCCGTGCGCCCGTTGTAGACATAGGCCTCGGCGTTGCGCCAGTCACGCTGGCTGTCGATCTGGTAGACGCGCGTGCGCCATTCCACGTTGTCGTTCGGCGTCCAGGCCGCATCGAGCTGGGTCCAGCGGTCGCGGAAACGGATCACGCTGTCGGCCACGTTGTAGTTCTCGTGGCGCAGCGCGTCCAGCTGCCGCCCATCGATCAATGGCGTACCGAAGTAGTGCATCGGCTTCCGGTAGCCCTGCGCATGGGTCAGCGTGAACTGCAGGTCCGTCCGTGGCTGCCATAGCAGCGCAGCAGAGAACGTGGCATCGCCGTTCTGGCCGCGATCGACCCACCCGCTGCTGTAGTTGCCGCTGACATCCACGCGGTAGGCCAACTCGGGCGTAAGTGCGCCACCACTGCCGAAGCCCAGGCGCGCAGTGTCCTCACTGCCCAGGGTCACGCTGACCTCATTCTCGATGGCACCGCGCGAAGGCTTCTTCGGCACGATGTTGACCACGCCGCCGATGGCGCCATCGCCGTGGATGACCGAGGCCGGCCCGCGCAACACCTCGATGCGCCCGATCGACCAGGTATCGAACGGAAAGGTGATGCCCACACCACCGTACTGGCGCAGGCCGTCGTACAGGCGCATCACCGAGGCGCCATCGGTGAAGCCACGGCTGGACAGCGCACTCAGGCCGTTGCCGGGATGGGGCATGGCACTGATCGCGCCGGCGCGGGTGATCGCGTCGTTGAGATTGGAATCGCCGCGCTGTTCCAGCTGCCCGCGTGAAATCACCGTCAGGCTGGCCGGCGTCTGCAGCACGCTCAGCCCGAGCGCCGAACCGGTATTGGCGGTGGAGGACAGCGAACCGCTGCGGGTATCGACCACGCGGACGGTATCCAGGGTTGTCGGCAGCACGGCATCTGCAGCAAGCGCAGGCGTCGCCTGAAGGAAGGATGCGCACAACGCGGGCAGCGTCGCCCAGCGCAGCGGGGCGAAGTTGGGGGTGGTTTTCATGTGTTCACGGCATGCAAGACCGCCCCGCACTGCGAGGCAGCAGAAAGAAAGGCGCACGCGGTAGTGCCGGGCCACGCCTGGCAACCCGGGAAAATCAATCAGCGCGTGCGCAAAGCGCTCAGACGGCCAGCAGCACCGGTGGCCCGCGCGCCCCCAACGTGCCGCAGATCCGCTGCGGCAACGTCTGCACCGAACCGCGCAGCGCGCGGCACACCGGTGCCAGCAGAATCATCAACAGCAGCGCCGCCACCAGCAGGGTGATCAGTCGTGCGGCAATCAGGCAGTAATCACAGTCCACGCCCATCTCGTGGTCGGCGTGTGGATCGGCCGGCGGCTTCGGTGTCGCTTCGCCATGCTGCATTGCCATCGCGTGGTGGTCGTGATGCCCTTCCATCGCGTGCTGGGTGTGTGCGGCGTGGTCCATGGCCGCCACCGGTGCGGCAGACGCAACAACGTGCCCATGTACCAGCCAGCGGCTCACCAGAGGCGCGAACAGCACCAACAGCATGGCAAGCCATGCCAGGGTCTGGAACCGGCGGTGGAGAACGGAGCGGCGCACCCAGCCATTCTACGAGCCCGGGGCCAACCTTGGACCACGATCAGGGTTGCCACCCCGGTCCTGCGACATTGTGTCGCAGGGGACGGAAGGGCGCCTGGTGTGAGCGTCCCCTTCCCTCCCCTGGCGGCAACGCTAGAACCGCGCCGGTTGCTGCACAGCGCGTTCCAGGAACATGACGCCCGCCTGCAGGCTGTTGCGGGCGTTCTCCAACCAGCGCTCCGGATCGGCTACCGCGAACCGCTCCTGTGCATCCACATCCCCGGAGTCAGCCAGGTCGGCCAACTGCAGATGGATATGGTGCTCCACCAGGCTCATCAATACGGCGAGCTCGGCCGATACCCCGGCGATGCGTTCGGTGAAGCCAGCGTCGTTGCTGTTCAGAGACATGTCCCCTGTTCCTATGCGTTGCGGTGTTGATGGATGGCTTCAAAACGCTCGGCACAGGCAGGCCCACAGAACAGTCTGGCCGGATCGTTTTCGAAGTCTTCGCTGCAGTCCGGGTTGTGACATTCCCCAGCAGGTATGAGAGAAACAACGTTGCCGGCCCGCACTGCGTGCTGGGCCAAGGCGCGTTGCAGGTAGCGCGCTTCCAGTTCCTGCGCTTCGTCGATGGTGTCCGTCATGCCAGTCGTATTTTATCGGGAGGTGGTCGCACCGATTGAGAACGTCGCGACCGTCGTGCGCGGCATCAGCACGGCATCGGACAGGCCTGCTTCATCGGGTTCGTTTTCAGACATGCGGACTCCTTGTGCATGGCGCCCGGGTTGGGCGTTGAGAGAGGGCGAAGAGCCGTATCGAACGGCAACGGCATCATCGGAAAATGCGTTCTCGCCGGCTGCGACGCATCGTCGCGATGAGGACGATCTGCGACTGTCATCGCAGATCCCTCGCTGACAAGGACGCCATGCGAGGCCGGGGATGCAAGGTGTCAAAAGGTGTTGCAAAAACAAGCCCGCTCCGACACCATGATGACGTCACCACCTTCCATCACCCACTGGCCACGTTGCGCCGGGCAGCCGCCGCATGTCCCGCGTTCAACGGGCAGCACACAGCACCCTGGCCGCAACCGGCCGCTGTGAACCGAACCACGCTTCAAGGGGACCCCGCCGAATGCATACACCGCACCCAGTGCAGGACATCGTTCCCGCATTCCTGCAGGCCATGCACGCACACGGCATCGTGCCTGATGCGCGTGGCCGAGATGCACTCAATGCGGACGGCACGCTGGTACGCTTCCACGTCGAAGGGGATCGCCGCGGCACCCGCAATGGCTGGGCCGTGCTGTTCGGCGACGACGTGCCCGCCGGCGAGTTCGGCAGTTGGCGTACCGGCCTGCGCCAGGGCTGGTGCGCGAAGTCGCCGACCTCCCTGACCGCCGCCGAACAACGCGCGATCCGGCAGCGCCAGGATGCCGCCCGCGCGGAGCGGGAAAGACAGCAGCGCGAACGCGAGGACGCGGCGGCCAAGGCGGCCAATGTCCTGTGGAACCGTGCAGTGCCTGCCGATGCCAGCCACCCGTATCTTGTGCGCAAGGGCATCCAGGCGCACGGGCTGCGCGTAGCGGCGTGGCCGGTGCGCAACAGCGATGGTCTGGTGTTCCGGCACATCGACAACGCACTGCTGGTCCCGGTGACCAATACCGCGGGCCGAATCGTCTCGCTGCAGGCGATCTTTCCACGCATGGACCTGGCGCTCGGTCGCGACAAGGACTTCCTGGCGGGCGGCCGCAAACAAGGCTGCTTCCATGTCATCGGCAAGCCGCTGTCCGGCCAGCCCATCGCCATCGCCGAGGGCTACGCCACGGCGGATTCCATCCATCAGGCGACCGGCTGGTGCGTGGTGGTGGCCTGGGACGCCGGCAACCTGGCCGCGGTCGCACGCGCATGGCGCACCGCCATGCCGGACGCAAGCCTGGTGATCTGCGCCGACAATGACCAATGGACCCGGCAACCGCTGGACAACCCCGGCGTCGCCCAGGCAACGCATGCCGCTGCGGACATCGACGCACGCGTGGTATGGCCGGAGTTCGCCGTTCTGCATGACGAGGATGACCGCCCCACCGACTTCAACGACCTGCATCTGCGCGAAGGCCTGGAGGCACTGCGTGCGCAGCTGATGCCGGCCCCTGCCGCCACCGCCGATGAAGCGGCCACGGAAGATGAGGCGCCGGCAGTGGCCGCCGCGCGCTATCTGGTGCCTGGCAACCTCTCCGCCTTCGACACCTTCACCCCGTTCCCCGACTGCAGCGCGCGTGGCCGGCCGTTGCCGACCGCGCGCAACCTGGCCGAACTGTGCCGGCGCACCGGCGTGATCGTGCGCTACAACGTCATCCGCAAGGATCTGGAAATCCTCGTTCCCGGCCTGCAGACCACCGTGGACAACGCCAAGGAGGTCGCCGCCGGCGAAGTGATGGACTGCATGCACCGCGCCGGCATGGCCGTCGCCAGCTTCGAGACCAACCTGTGCCAGGTGGCCGAGGCCAATCCGTACAACCCGGTCGCCAGCTGGATCACCTCACGGCCATGGGATGGACAATCACGCCTGCAGGCGTTCTTCGACACGGTGCAGGAAGCCCAGCCCACACGCATGGCCGATGGCCGCGTACTGAAGGAGATCCTGATGCGACGCTGGTTGATCTCCGGCGTTGCCGCCGCATTCGAGCCCGATGGCGTGGTCGCCCGCGGCGTACTGACCTTCGTGTCGAAGCAGAACCTGGGCAAGACGCGCTGGGCGCGGCAGCTGGCACCGGCCGAGCTGCAGCTGATCGCCGACGGCGTGGTGCTCGACCCCGCCAACAAGGACAGCGTCAAGCAGGTCATTTCCAAGTGGATCGTCGAGCTGGGCGAGGTAGATGCCACATTCCGCCGCACCGATATCGCCGCCTTGAAGTCATTCATCTCCCGCAGCCATGATGAAATCCGGCGGCCCTATGCGCGCACCGAATCGCGCTATGCGCGGCGCACGATCCTGTTTGCCAGTGTCAACGACGAACGCTTCCTGCGCGATGCCACCGGCAATACGCGCTGGTGGACCGTGCACGCTGTGGCGCTGGGCGAGCCTGCCCGGATCGACATGCAGCAGGTCTGGGCCGAAGCGCACGCGCTCTATTGCAACGGCGAAACCTGGCATCTGGCGAGCGATGAGCTGGACGCGCTGAACGCCACCAACAGCGAACACGAGCCGATCTCGCCGATTGCCGAACTGATCGACCGTCACTTCGACTGGTCGCTGCCTGTCGAGCAGCGGAGCGTGCCCTATCGCGCCACCGAGATCGCCATTGCAGTGGGCATCGAAAAGCCCAACCGCCGTGACGTCAACGAGGCGGCAGCCTACGTGGTCAAGCGCCATGACGTACGCACCAGGCTGATCGGCAAGGAACGGGCGAAAGTGTGGCTGATGCCACCGCGCAGCCGCAGCGTTGCCGAGCACACCGCCGGACCGTTCTGATGCCCCGGACCCACGACGGACGTGATGTCGGCAGCGGCAGCGCCGACTGGCGCCTGGACTGCGAGGCACGACACCTGCTGGGGCTGGACGGCTACCACTGCATCGATGCGCGCGGACGCAGGATGAAGATCGGGCCTCGCCGGCACCGCCAGCAGTACCTTCAGCGCGTGCAGGCAGCACGTGGCCTTGCCGAGCGCGATCGGCTGGCAGCGGCTGCGCTGCGGATATGGGACGCAGCAGCCCCGCGCCCTGGCAATGGATCACAGTAGATGAAAGGTGTTGACTAGAAGAGGCTGCAAAGGCAAGATATGGGTAACGGCCACGCCACCTTCCAGGAGCCCAGCCATGCCTCGCGCCCGCCTGCACGCCTTCGAAGGCGAACAGCTGACCGTGCAGCAGATCCATCAACGCGTACCGGTTCTATCGCAGCGAACCATCCGCGACCACCTCGCCGCCGGCCGCCGCACTTCCACGGCCATGCTGTGCTTCGACCCGATCGCCGCCGCAGCACGCGGTGGCCGCATCACCCAGCGCATCCTCCGCGCCCGCAGTATCACCGGCAGCGAGTGCTGACTGCCGCCGCGCCTGCGCCTTCCCCCAGGAGTACTTACCGCATGATCCCCGCCTCGCTCGACAGCAGCCAGCGCATGATCGCCGACACACTGGCCGCATTCCGCTGCGGTTCCGCCTTTGGCAGCGTGCCGCTGCGATCCGCCCCGTTGACGCGGCCGCCGCTGTACATCGGCATCACCGGTGCCAAGGGCGTGGGCAAGGACACCCTCGCCAACGGCCTGGCCTCGGCGCTGGCCCTGCGCTGCGACACCTTCGCGGCCCCGGTGCGGCCACGTGCCAGCGCCGAATGTCGTCGCGAGCATGTCCATCCGGAGCTCTGGGTACGCTCGTTGTTCTCGCGCCTGCCCGAAGGTGGCCTGGTTCCCGATGTCCATTCCGCTGACGAGGCCCGCGCCATCCGCCGTCAGGGTGGCGCTGTGATCCGCATCACCCGCCCCGGCCACGACAGCGTGGACCTGCATGCCGGCGGCCAGCCGCTGCCCGCCGCGCTGATCGATTTCGAGCTGCACAACGACCGCAGCGCGGCCGATCTGGTGCGCATGGCACTGGACCAGTTGATGTGCCGTGGCGTGATCTGAACGGCCTGCCGGAGCCGCCGCCGTGCGACGGGCCGGACCGTTGCTTCTTCATCCATAACGCAGGTTCCGGCCCATCATCGGCGAAAATGATGTAAGGTCGTCCCCCATCAATGACGGCACCTGCCGTCACCCTGCATCCCCAACCGCTTTCGCAAAGAGGAAATGTCATGGAGGTCGAACAGTTCACGTCGACACGCCAGAAGGCCATCGCGTTGTTCAAGTCGCAGCCCAAGGGTGGCAAGGACATCGTGAGTCTGGATGCGATCTTCATTTCGCTGTGCTCGCTGGCCAGCGCCCAGCCCGAGGCTACTGCCGCCAAGCAGGCACGTACCACCGCCCGCCCCGGCAACCAGCAGCCCCCCGCTCCGTGGTTCATCGAGACGCTGGCCGCGCTCAAGGGCAAGGGCGAGTCGATCACCGTGGCGCGCTTCCTGATGTTCGCCAACCGTTTCCCGGTCAAGCGCATGGACCAGGTCAATGCAGCCCGCTGGCTGCGTGATGCCGGCTACATTCCGCGCAAGACCGGCGGCAACCTGGTGTTCGACCTTTGACCCAGCACCACCTGCAGTCCTGAAGCCCCGGCATCGTCCGGGGCTTTTTCGTTTCAGGCACCCAAGCGCCCGGCAAGAGCATCAACACCGTGGCCGTCCTCACCTTGTACCTGCCGTCCCCTATTGCCCTGTCTCCGTTTCCAGCAGGTGAGGACAAGGAGTACGGGAGAACCAGCGAAACCACAGGCAAGGCCGGATGGCATGACAGGGCCGCATCGCAGACCTGCGCATGCAGGTACTCGCCGGTCCTCGCGCACGCATCTGAATGTCTTCAGTCGCAAGCTCTGAAAGTAGATGAAAGGTGTTGACGTGATCGACGGGATGGCAACAGTGGATACCAATGCCACTGACCAACCTTGCCATGAACGCCCTGCCCGACAGCATCCAGACCCTTGCCGAGGTCATCGGCGAATCCGCAGCCCTCACGCTGGTGCGTGCATGGCCGCCGACCACCTCCAGCACCACCGGACGCCACCGCGTCATCGTCTACGTACCCTCCACCCTGCCCGATCAGCATCGACTGATCGACATTCTTGGCGTGGAGACGGCCCAGCGCCTGGTCGCGCACTTCGGCGGTGAGTTGCTGTTCCTGGCGTCCTGCTTCGCCGCCAGTGCACATGAGCGCCGCGAGCAGATTGCCCGGGCGGTAGCCAGCGGCATGCCCCGCGAACACGTCGCGCAGGAGTTCGGTGTATCGCAGACCACCATCAAGCGCGCCGTGCGCGGTGCCCGCTCCACGCCGGCCCCGGCCGTCCATCCGGCCCTGCTGAAGGGATACGCGCGCGCATGAACGAGACCGACCTGCTGGCCGGCGTACCGGACTGGGCCAAGTACCTCGGCGGCACCTCCGGGGTATTGATCGCAGTTTCGTTGTGGCTGCGGCAATGGCTGTCATCGGCCAAGGTCGACCGCACCGCCGATGAAGCCACCAGCAACACCCTGCGCACCCTGCAGGAACAGCTGTCTGCCGAACGCACACGCGCCGATGGGCTGATGCACGAACGCGAGGCCATGGCCCAGGAGATCGGCCAGCTGCGTGGTGAAGTCAGCGCCCTGCGCGCACAGATCGCCCAGCAGAGCGTGCAGATCGATGCGCTGCTGGACCTGGTGCGTAAACGGTCGGGAGCAGCCGCATGACCGCCGCCGCAGCGAGCGCCCTCGGCGGCGCCAACGTGGCCGCGTTCCTGGACATGCTGGCCGTATCCGAAGGCACCGACATTCCCACCCAGCGCTCCCGCAATCGTGGTTACGACGTGATCGTCGGCGGCCAGCTGTTCAATGACCATCGCGACCATCCACGCGTTCTGGTGTCGCTGCCGCGCTACGGCATCAAGTCCAGCGCCGCCGGCCGCTACCAGTTCCTGCGCAGCACCTGGGACGACCTGCGTGCACGCCTGGACCTGCCGGACTTCGGCCCGGTCTCGCAGGACCGCGCGGCGGTGGCGCTGCTCAGGCAATGCGGCGCCTACGATCTGATCCGCCTGGGCCGATTCGATGCTGCTGTCGCCGCCGCCCGGCGCATCTGGGCGTCGCTGCCGGGCGCCGGCTACGGGCAGAAGGAACATGCGCTGGAAACGCTGCGCGCCGCCTATCGCGCCGCTGGCGGGCTCCTGCAGTGATGCCGATACCGCTGAGGTTGCGCATCGCCCTGCTGGGCTTGGTTGCCAGCCACGCCTGTTGCACCTGGCTGGGCTGGGAGTTGCGCGACCGCAACGCGGATCTCGCCGCCATGCGCTTACAGGCCGCGCAGGAGACCGGTCGTGCCGACACCGCGCTCGTCGCGCGCCAGCAGGACCACACCAACGCACAGGCCGGTGCACAGGCTGAATCACAGCGCCTGGCCATGCAGTCCGGGCGGACCCAGCAGTTCATCACCCTGCAACAGGACATCGACACCCATGCCAAGAACCCTGGCCGCGACCGCGGCGATGCTGATGCTGAGTTCGTGCGCATCTGGCGCGAAGCCAATGCCGGCCGCCCTCTTCATCCCTGACCTCAGCATTGCACCGGCACAACTGCGCGCGCCGCAGGAACTGCCCGATCTGCAGGCTGCCGACGACGACGCGCTGCTGCGCAACCACGTTGCGGTGGCGCGCCAGTACCACGAACTGGCCGACCAGATGCGCGCCCTGCTGTGCAGCCTCGGCAGCCAGCACGGCTTCACCATCAATGGTGCAGCACCGCTGACGCCTGCCGGTTGCATCCCCGCGGGCAACACCAGACATCGCGGCCCACACGAGCACTGAGCGGGCCAGTCACGGCCACGCGTGCAATGTCCCGCGCCCCGGGCAATGGCAACACTGCTTGCAGAAAGCGCGTGCTGCGGCCAGTCGCGTTCTTCCTTCCATTCATCGCATGAGCTGACATGGCAACCGATACCCCTTCCTCCACCTTCGACACGCTGCACGCCGCCATCGAAGCGGCGATCCGAACACGCTTTGCGGACTTCGCCACCGTCGAGTTCTATCGCGACGCCAACAGTGGTGCGCCACCCACGCCCGCCTGCCTGCTGGCGATGACCCGCTGTGATCGCGGCAAGGACAGCGATGATGGCAGCGGCCAACTGCAGGCCGTGCTGCGCTTTGAAGCACGCATCTCCGTGCAGTCCGCGGCAGCCGATTCTGCCCTGCAGCTGCGCCGGATCGCTGTAAACCTCGCCACCTGGCTGCATCAGCTCGGCCGCTTTCCCGGTGCGCCCAGTGGCGCGATCGAGGTAATCGCAGCGCTTCCAGAGGATGCCGCAGCGGCGCAGCCCGACCTGCGCACGTGGATCGTGGAATGGTCAGTGCCCATCGTGCTGGGCGGCAATGCCTGGGAGGACGGCGATGGCGTGGTACCGCACGCGTCCTACAGCTTCGCACCGGAGATCGGCCGGGCCCATGAGCGGCGCTACCAGCCGCTCGCGGAGGACACGCCATGAGCGCCGAACACGCCCGGCTGATCGGCAACCTGTTGATGATCGGCGTCGTGCGCGAACTTGATGAAGCCGGCGGCCGCGTGCGCGTCGATGCTGACGGCATGCTCACCGATTGGATTCCCTGGCTGGAACGCCGCGCGGGACCCGGCGTGCGCAGCTGGTGCGCGCCGGAGCCCGGTGAACAGGTGGTGCTGGCATGCCCGTATGGCGACCCCGGCCAGGCCCTGGTGCTCGGCAGCCTGTACCAGGATCGCTTTCCCGCACCGGCCGATACACGCCAGCTGCAGCGCACGCAGTACGCCGACGGCAGCCTCGTCGAGTACGACCGCCAAACCACCACGCTGACCATCACCGTCGGCAGCGGCAAGGTCATCGTCAACTGCGCAAACGCAGAAGTGCATGCCAGCGAATCGGTGTTGCTCGACACGCCGGCGGTCAAGGCCACCGGCGATCTGGACGTCACCGGTGCGATCACAGCGGGCAAGGACATCAGCACATCGGCCGACGTCAAAGCCGGCGCCATCAGCCTGAAGTCGCACAAACACACCGCCCAGGGCCCGACCGCACCCACCACGCCTGCACAGCCGTGATGGGCCATCGCTGCAATGCCCTGAAAACCCGTACTCCACGACGATAGAGACCATGCGAGGAATCGACGCCAACACCGGCAAATCCCTAGATGGGCTGGCCCATCTGCACCAGTCCGTGCGTGACGTTCTCACCACACCCCTTGGCTCCCGCGTCCTGCGTCGCGAGTACGGCTCGCGCATCTTCGAACTGATCGATGCGCCGACCAACCGCTCGCTGCGCATGGACCTGATCGCGGCCACCGTCGACGCACTCGCGCGATGGGAGCCGCGGCTTCACGTCGAGAACGTCGACGTCTCCCTCCCCGCCCCCGGCGTGATGATCCTGGCAGTAACCGGGATCCACCTGCCCGATGGCGAGGCCATCACCATCGAAGGAATCGAGGTTCGCTAACCGTGGCATCCGGCTCGTTCACCAGTGTCAATCTCTCCCAGCTGCCGGCCCCGGCGGTCATCGAAGTGCTCGATTTCGAAGCCATGTTCGATGAGTCGCTGACGGCATTGCAGGCCCTGGACCCCACGTTCGACGCGCTGCTGCCGTCGGACCCCGCCTTCAAGATCCTCGAAGTCTGCACTTACCTGCGCCTGCTCGACCGCCAGCGCGTCAACGATGCCGCGCGCGGTGTCATGCTCGCCTATGCGGTGGGCAGCGACCTGGATCAGCTGGCGGCAATCTTCGGCATCACACGCCTGGTGCTCGATCCGGGCAAGCCACAGGAAGGCATCCTTCCCCGCTACGAGAACGACGAGGACTTCCGTCGCCGCATCCAGCTCGGGCCGGAAGGCTTCAGCGTGGCAGGACCGGAAGGTGCCTATGTGTTCCATGCGCTGAGCGCGGATCCGCGCGTGCTGGACGCCAGCGCCACCAGCAGCACGCCTGGCGAAGTGGTGGTGTCGGTGCTGTCGCGTGAAGCCGACGGCACCGCCACCCAGGGCCTGCTCGATGTGGTGGAGGCGAAGCTGAGCGCGGATGACGTGCGCCCGTTGACCGATCACGTGCTGGTAAAACCGGCGACAGTCATCAAGTACGCCGTCGCCGCTACGCTGTACACCTTCGCTGGACCCGACTCGCAGGTCGTGCTGGCCGAAGCGCGCACGCGCCTGGACCGCTACATCGTCGAATCGCATCGGCTCGGCCGGGACGTGACCCGCTCCGGGTTGTTCGCAGCACTGCATGCCGAAGGCGTACAACGCGTGGTGATCGACAGTCCCGCCGCGGACGTGGTGGTGGACCGCACCCAGGCCACGTACTGCACCGCCGTCACGCTGGCGCATGGTGGCAACGATGAGTGAGGTCACCACGCGCCTGGTCAATGCGCGTCTGCGTGGCGCGGTTGATGGGAAGAACCAGGTATTCCGCCATCCCGGCGGCATGCTGGCAACGGTGCAGGCGGTATATCGCACGGATGCGCAGGGGCGCCGGCGCGTGGACGATGTTTCCATCAGCGGTGGCGTGATTACGCTCGCAACCGCGCCTGCCCCTGGCGTGATCATCGACGGCGACGCACAGGTCCGGGTGCCGGCCTCAGCCAACCTGCTGCCGCCCAATGCCACCCAGGCCGAGCGTGCATTGTCGCAGGCGATCGTTGCCCGCCCGCTGCCGGTGGACATCACCGCGCTGTGGGATGCCGATCGCTGTCCGGCCGCATTGCTGCCCTGGCTGGCATGGGCGCTCTCGGTGGACGAATGGAAGGCGTACTGGCCCGAACCGGTCAAACGCGCCCGCGTGCGTGCGGCGATCGCCATCCAGCGCCGCAAGGGCACGGCGGGCAGCGTCCGCGATGTGGTTGCTGCGTTCGGTGGTTCTGTACTGATCCGCGAGTGGTGGCAGCTGCAACCGAAGGGACCACCGCACACCTTCGAAGCGGTGATGACCATCGCCAACCAGGGCGGCACGTCGGCCACCGCCATCTTCGTCGACGACGTCATCGGCGAGATCACCCGCACCAAGCCGGTGCGATCGCACTTCACCTTCACCCAGGGCATGCAGGCCGACGCAGCAATCGGCGCGCTTGCAGCCGCACACGCCACGGCCTTCCGCCGCATCCAACTGATCGGAGAGTAAACCCCGCATGCGCTTGAAAATCACCGACGCCGGCTTCGCCAAGCTGGTCAATCCGCCGAACACCGGCACCAATGCCGTTCTGATCACCCAGATCGGCCTGACGTCCACGGCATTCGCACCTTCGGGCGACCTGACTGCGCTGCCAGGCGAGATCAAGCGGGTCGCGACCTTCGGCGGCCAAGCCGTGGGCGATGACACGCTGCACGTGACCATCCGCGACGACAGTGCCACCGCCTATTCGCTGCGCGGATTCGGCCTGTACCTGGCTGACGGCACGCTGTTCGCCACTTACGGCCAGACCGATCCGATCATGGAAAAATCGGCTGCGTCGATGCTGCTGCTGGCCACCGATGCGCGTTTCACCGACATGGACATCACGCAGATCCAGTTCGGCAACGCCGAGTTCATCTACCCGCCGGCCACCACCGAGGTTCTGGGTGTGGTCGAGCTGGCCACCAACACCGAAGCGGAAGACGCGGCTGACACCCAGCGCGCGGTGACTCCGCGCGGCCTGCGTGCATTCACCGACAAGCGCTTTGGCGCGGCCGCGCCCACTGCACTGGCCAGGACCCTGCTGTCTGCCGCAACCACGGCCGCCGCACGCACCGCGTTGGAGCTGAAGGGCGCCGCACTGAAGGACACTGGCCATGGCAACGGCTTGGATGCCGATACCCTGGATGGCAAGCACGCATCCGCGTTCGCCCTGGCGGGTGACTTCGCTACTGTCGGCCACAAGCATGTCATCGCGGATGTGACCGGGCTGCAGGGAGTGTTGGATGCCAAGGCGGTCAAGGGAACCAATAGTTTCACCGATCAGCAGTTTGTCGGCGGGACGTATCCGCTGGTGGGCTTTGGCGCCCAGGGTGCAGAGCAATCCTTCATCGGCGGCTGGGCCAACGCAGGCCTGTGGCGGGTATGGAGCAATGACCGCGCGGCCAGTAGTGAAATCACCATCAAGCACGGCGACAGCCCGCGCTGGAACGGCGCTGCAATGTGGCATGCCGGCAACTTTACGCCGGAGTCGAAGATCGATGTGGCGGGCGGCACGTTCACCGGTGGCGTAACCATCAAGAACAATTCCCTGCGCGTTTCGGGCTGGGGGAGCGTTGCAACCGATGGCGTCATCTACTTTGGCTCGGGTGACAGCTATCTGTTCAAGTCGGGCGCAGCGTTCACTTTCAAGAATGCAGAAGGAGGTTTCAACGCCACCTTGAACACCGGCGGGTCCATCTGGACCAGTGGGAACTTCGATCCGTCCGAGAAGATCGGCAGGGCAGGCGGAACGATGACAGGCACCCTTGGTCACATGTTCGGTGCTGCGGAATCGCAGCAGGTCATGCACGACTACGGGTACACAGGAGGTTCCTTGCGGTGGCGTGTCGTACTTGATGCGGGCGGACACTATTCCCTTTGGCGCTATCCACCTGGCAATGCGATCCGCACGCTTGCATTCAGCAAGGACAATGGGGGGGCGATCTTTGAAGCCACCATCACGGCTGGCGACAGCATCAAGACATCCGGAGGCAACGCCGCGCTGTGGTTCGCTGATCGTAGCGGAGGCAATGATTGGGCGTGGTACTGCCAAGGCGGCGTCACTGGTCTCAATCGCTCCAGCGATGGCGACAAAGTTACTGTAAACAGCGGTGGCGTCATGTGGACCCAAGGCGGCTACGACCTGGGTTCATCGCGGAAGCTCAAGGACATCGACGGCCCGGTGATGTACGGGCTTGCGGCCGTCGAAGGCATGGAACTGGCGGCCGGCCGATACAAGCCCGAGTACAACGACGATGGCCGTCGCCGTCTGTTCTTCGTAGCCGAGCAGCTGGCCAGTCTGGTGCCGGAAGCCGTAGATCTCGAGGGCGTGGAATTCAACGGTGAACGCGTCGCCACGGTCAAGCTCGACCAGCTGCTGCCGGTCATGGCCAAAGCCATCCAGGAACTGGCCGCAGAAGTGCGCGCACTGAAGGCGGAGCGCTGACATGGCCAGCGGATATCGCTCGGCAGGCGTTGATTTCGACGACCTGTTCGATCCTTACGTGGAAGGCCCCGTTGCACAGGACTCCGGCCTGCGCGTGGGCGGCACCGACCTCAGCCGTCGCTACGCCCACATCCAGTACGGCAGCAAACGTGGTGACGTGGGTTATCGCATTGGCGGCATGGACGTATCGAACCTGTGGGCGGCGCGTGGCAGCGCCAGCTATCGCCTGCCATTCCATGGCCAGGGTTATTCGGCAGGCAACAGCGCCAAGACCAACTCGACCGGATCAGCGTCGGCATCGGTCTCGATCGACATGCTGTCCGATGGCAACTACAGCATCCGTCGAAGTGTTACCGGCGGCGGAAACAACAGCAACACCGTGGTTGCCTCCGGCCGCTGGCTTCCGGCCGGCGCCAGTGTGTCCGAGTACGACGTGCAGTTCAGCGTGAGCAACCAGGGCGCGGCGTACTTCAGCAACAGCGCACCGTCGTTCGCCTCGCTGGCATCGACGCAATCGGCAGGCGTATCCGTCAGTGTGCCCGCCAGGTCCACCAGCTTTGAAAGTGCCTCTACCAGCATCAACGTTCACCTGCGTCGTGCCGGCGGCAACCCGCAGGTCTCCAGCTTCAGCGCCAGCGTCAGCGCCTCCGGCTGGGTCTGATCGATCACTGGGCCACCGCTGCAATTATCGCCGTCGTCGCCTTTTCCGAAGATATACACGTCGCCTGCATCTGCAGGCACACCACCACACCGAGGAACCTCTCCGAATGACCGAATTTCTCCACGGCGTACAGGTCGTCAACATCGACACCGGTGCGCGCTCGATCGCTGTTGCATCCACCAGCGTCATCGGCATCGTCGGCACTGCGCCGCTGGCCGACGCCGACGCTTTCCCCATCAACACGCCTGTCCTGGTGACCTCGCCCTCGCAGGCCGCCAAACTGTCGGCCAAGACCGGCACCGAAGCCGGCACCCTGCCCGGCGCGCTGGACGCAATCTTCGACCAGTCGTCGGCGGTCGTGGTGGTGATCCGCGTCGAGAACGGCGCCAACGAAAGCGCTACCCTGGCCAACGTGCTCGGCGGCGTGAACGCACAGACCGGCGCGTACTCCGGCGTGCATGCACTGCTGGCTGCCAAGTCCATCGTCGGCGTGAAGCCGCGCATCCTGGTCGCCCCGGGCTTCACCCACCTGCACCCGGCCGATCCAGCCAGTCCGGACACTGTTCTGGCCAACCCGGTCGTGGCCGAGCTGCTCGGCATCGCCGACAAGCTGCGCGCGATCATCATCAAGGATGGCCCGAACAGCAACGACGATGCAGCCAAGACCACCACCGCACTGACCGGTTCCAAGCGTGTCTACGTGGTCGATCCGGCCGTGCTGGTGCAGCAGGGTGAAGCGATCGTCAGCCGTTACGCCTCCGGTGCGGTGGCCGGTGCCATCGCCCGCAGCGACAACGAACGCGGCTGGTGGGCATCGCCGTCCAACCAGGAGCTGTACGGCATCGTCGGCACTGCGCGTGCGATCGACTTCGGCCTGTCCGATGCGACCAGCCGCGCCAACCTGCTGAACCAGGCCAACGTGGCGACCATCATCCGCGAAGGTGGCTTCCGCCTGTGGGGCAACCGCACCGCCAGCATCGATCCGAAGTGGCAGTTCCTGTGCGTGGTGCGCACCGCCGACATCATCGCCGACAGCCTGGAGGCTGCCCACCTGTGGGCCGTCGACCGCGGCATCAGCAAGACCTACGTCGATGACGTGCGCGAGGGTGTCAACGCCTTCCTGCGCGGCCTGAAGACGCAGGGCGCGATCCTGGGCGGCAACTGCTGGATCGACCCGGAACTGAACGCAGCCGACAGCGTGGCCGATGGCCGCTTCTACTGGGACTTCGACTTCACCCCGACCTACCCGGGTGAGCAGCTGACCTTCCGCATGCACATGAACAACAATTACGTCTCGGAGATCTTCTAAGCATGGCGCGCAAGATCCGCAAGAACTTCAACTTCTACGTCGACGGCAAGGGTTTTGCCGGCAGCGTAATGTCCTTCACTGCCCCCAAGCTGTCGCTGAAGACCGAGGACTTCCAGGCCGGCGGCATGCTCGCCCCGACGGAGATCGTGCTCGGCCACGACAAGCTGACCGCCGAGGTCACCTTCGCCTCCGATGACGCGGAAATCATGTCCAAGTTCCACGTCATCGAGAGCAAGGAGTATGGCTTCACCGCCCGCGAGGCGCTGGAAGCCGACGATGGCGCGGTCACTTCGGTCGTGCACAACATGCGCGGCAAGGTGAAGACCCTCGACCGCGGCGAAACCAAGGTCGGCGAGAAGGGCACGGTCAAGGTCTCCCTGGCGCTGAGCTACTACAAGCTGACCCATGGCGTGCAGGTCGTGCAGGAGATCGACGTGACCAACATGATCGCCCGCCAGGGCGGCGTGGACGCACTGGCCGGCATCCGCGGCGCCCTGGGCATCTGATTCCCGGCACCACTTCGACGTACACGGGGGCGCACAGCGCCCCCGGATCCACCGCAACTCCATCGACATCCGGGAACACATCCATGTCCAGCAAGACCAAGACCACCACCGACACCGTCATCGAACGCGACGGCTATGCCGAAATCACGCTCTCCCGCCCGCGCCAGGTCAATGGCGTGAACACCGCCGTGCTGCGCATGCGCGAACCGACCGTGGAAGACATGGAGCGCTACCAGGACGACAAGGGCACCGACGCCCAGCGCGAGGTGCGCATGATCGCCAACCTGTGCGAGATCGCACCGGATGACGTGCGCAGGATGCCGCTGCGCGACTACGCCCGCCTGCAGTCCGGCGTCGCGCTTTTTACCACCTGACCCTGCCGCAGATCAGGCAGGGAGCGCTCGCCCTGGCCGGCCATACCGGCTGGGGCCTGCGCGAGATCATGACGCTGCGGGTGTCGAAATTCATCTGGTGGATACAGGGATTGCCGGTACATGGCGAGTAACGTTCAAACGACAACGATCACGATTGGTGGCTCGGTTTCCCGATCGTTGCAGGACGCACTGTCCTTCAGCAACGATGGCCTGAAGCGCCTCGGCGATGAAGCCGACAAGCTCGAGCGCAAGCTCAATGTCATGGGCAGATCGAGCAACCAGTTCGCCCGCATGCGTGCCGAGGCCGATGCGTTGCGCGCTTCCCAGGAAGCGTTGCAGCGGATCGAAGACAAGCGCACGGCGAATCTTGAGAAGCGCGAAAAGCTGGGCTCGGCGTTTGGCGATGCGCGCGGCATGCTCGGCAGCGCCATCACCACGCTGGCCAAACCGGTGGAGAACGCCGCCGGCTTCGCGCGCGAGAATCAGGCCATCGGCAACGCCGCCAACCTGACCCGCGCCCAGGTCGCTGCGCTGGGCCAGACCATCCTTGCCGAATCCAGCCGCACCCACCAGGGCGCGGGCGAGCTGCAGCGCGCAGTCAGCCAGCTGGTCGCCGCAGGCCTGGATGCGCAGACCGCGCAGTCCAGCCTGGGTGCAATCGGCCGCACCACCACCGCTACCGGCGAGAGCATCGACGATGTCACGTTGGCCGCATCGGGACTGCAGCAGGCACTGAAGATCAATCCGGCCGGCCTGCAATCGGCGCTTGATGTGCTGGTGGTGGCAGGCAGGAACGGTGGCCTGGGCCTGAAGGACATGGCCGGTGCACTGCCGGTGCTCGGCAACGCATTCCAGTCGCTGCAGATGCACGGCAACGCCGCCGCCGCCACCATGGGCGCTGCGCTGGATGTCGCCCGGCAAGGCGCCGGTGGTGCCGACGAAGCGGCCGGCAACATGCAGCGCTTCATGGCCAGCATCCTCTCGCCCGACCTGCAGGCACGCGCCAAGAAGGGCTTCAAGCTGGACCTGCGCAGGATCATCAGCGAAGCGCAGAGCAGCGGTGGCAACCCGTTCGACGCGGCGATGCAGGCGATCATCCAGGCCACTGCCGGTGACCAGGCGAAGATCGGCAAGCTGTTCGGCGATGCACAGGCGCAGAACTTCGTGCGTCCGATGATCCAGAACTGGGATGAGTACATCCGCATCCGCGACAAGGCGCTCAACAGCTCGGCGGGCACCACCGACAGCGGCTTTGCGGCCAAGCTGCAGACCGACCCGGAAAAGATCGAAGGCGCGAAGATCGCCGTCGACAACCTGTCCAAGGCCTTCGGTGCCGCGCTGCTGCCGGCCGTGGGTGAGGCGGCGGTGAAGCTGACCGAACTGCTGAACGGCGTTGCGTCGTTCGTGCAGGAAAACCCGAAGCTGATCGCCAATACCACCCAGGTCGTGGTCGGCCTGATGGGCATGCGCACTGCAGTACTCGGCGTGCGCTATGCGTGGACGTTCCTGCAGGGCCCGATCCTGGCGGTGCAGAAAGCCTTCGAGCTGTTCCGCGGCGGCAGCCTGCTGGCGCAGATGGGGCAGTTCGGTCCGACGGCAATGCGCCTGGCATCGGGGTTCCGCGTGGTCGCCACCGCCGTTGGTGCCATCGGCGGCGGTCCGATCGCCATCGCCATCGCCGCCATCACCGCTGGCGCCCTGCTGGTGCGCAAGTACTGGGAGCCAATCAAGGCCTTCCTCGGCGGCGTCTGGGATGGCCTCAGCGGCGCAGGAACCGCCGCCATGGGCGAACTGATGCGCGCCGTCGAGCCGCTGCGCCCGGCATGGGAAGCAGTCGGCGGGCTGCTGGGCCAGGCATGGGACTGGCTTTCCAAGATGCTGGCTCCCGCGCAGTACACCGGCAACGAACTCTCGCGCGTAGCGGAGATCGGCTCGCTGGTGGGCACGGCGTTGCTGGCCAACTTCCGTCTGGTCATCCAGGTGGTCGGGGTTGTGGTTGAAGCCATCTCCCTCCTCGGTGATGTCATCGGCACGGTCGCTGGATTCATCTCCGTCACGTTGGGCGGCGTATGGGATTGGATCTCCGAAAAGGCAACGGCGGCGATCGGCTACATCATGGCCGAGCTGGCTCCGCTGATGAACTTCGTCGGCGGGGTGATGGACAAGGTCGGTAGCGCCCTGGGCATGGCCAAAGATAAAGCAGTGGATGGTGCGCGTATGGCAGTGGGTATGGCCGACGGCGCAGCCGCCGGCTACGCCGCCGTGAGGGATGGCAAGGTCGCGATGCCACCCGTGCGTCTTGCCGTGGGCGGGTTGCACAGCGCCGTCGTGGACCGCCGCGCACCTGGATTGCCTGCGCCGTCCCAAGGCCGCGCCGCACCGCCGATGCCCTCATCTGCCACCGCACGCACCCCCACCACGGTGCAGCAGCAACAGACCAACAACATCACCATCCACCAGCAACCGGGTGAATCCAGCGAGGCGCTGGCACGGCGTACCGCCAACGCCCTGCAGCACCAGCAGGCCGTGCAGGCCCGCGCCACCCTGGGAGACAGGAACTAAGCATGAAGCGCGAGTTCGTAACCGGCGCAGTGGACAAGCTGCTGTCGCAATTCAAGGGCAATGATTCCGGCAACGCGCCGGTGCTGCTGATGCTGGGCGGCTTCAAGTTCAGCCTCAACACGGCCGTATTCCAGCAGATCCAGCAGTCCAACGATTTCCGCTGGCAGGCCCAGGATCGCGTCGGGCAGATGCCTGCACTGCAGTACACCGGCCCGGGTTCGGCCACCATGACACTGCCGGGCGTTGTCTACCCGCTGTTCCGTGGCGCCGGCAACGAGATGTCGCAACTGCGCAAGCTGGCCAGCCAGGGAAAGCCGCAGCGTCTGCTGACCGGCAAGGGCGGCAACCTGGGTCTGTGGGTCATCGAGAAAATCGACGTCACCTCCAGTGAATTCACCGTCGACAGCCAGATCCAGAAGCAGGACTTCACACTCACTCTCCGGAAGCACAGCGATGGCACGAACGTATAACACCCGCGATGGCGATGTCGTCGACCGCGTTGCCTACGCGCACTATGGCGAACAATCGCCGGCGATCCTGCGCGCGGTGTTCGATGCCAACCCCGGCCTGGCCGCGCGCGGCCCGGTGCTCACGGCTGGTGTGGCGATTGTCCTGCCGGACGTGCAGCGCCCCGCCAAGGAACGCAAGGGAGTATCGCTGTGGGATTGAACATCGCACCTGCGTTCCGCGTGGTGGCCAACAGCCAGGACATCACCGACAAGATCATGTCGCGCTTCAAGTCACTGCGCATCACCGACGAGACCGGCAACAGCTCGGACACGTTGGAGCTGCAGCTGGCTGACCACGATCCGAACGATCCGATCCAGCTGCCGCCGGTGGGCGCGGAGCTGGAGGCCTTCATCGGCTACGACGGCGAAGTGCGGCGCATGGGCCTGTACGTCTGCGACGAGGTGGAGATTTCAGGCTACCCCGGCAGCATGACTCTGCGCGCACGTGCCGCGCCGTTTGAAACCAGCAAAGGCGGCAAGAACGATCTGCAGACGCAGAAAACGCGCACGTGGAAAAAAGGCACGACGATTGGCGACATGGTCAAGCGGATGGCCGCAGAACACGGCCTGACCGCTGCGGTAAGTGCGTCACTGGCATCCATCGTGCTGCCGCTGACGGTGCAATCGCAGGAGTCGGACATGAACCTGCTGCTGCGCTTGGCCAAGCAGCACGACGCCATCGCCAAACCGGGCGGTGGCCGGCTGATGCTGGTCAAACGTGGCGAATCGACCACCGCCAGTGGCGAGCGCATTCCGGAGGTGACCCTCACGCCGGCCGATGGCAGCAGCTACCGCGTCACCATCGCCGCCCGCGACGATGCCGGCACCACCATCGCCTACTACCGCGATGTGCGTGGCGCGCAGCGCCAGGAGGTGAAGGTGGGCAGCGGCGAACCGATCGTGCGCCTGCGCATGGCCTATGCCGACCGCGAAACCGCCGAAGCCGCAGCGCGCGCCAAGCACCGCGAGCAGGCGCGGCAGACGCGTACGCTGAGCTACAGCCTTCCAGGCCGCGAGACGCTGATGGCCGAGGCCACGGTGATCATGCAGGGCTTTCGCGATGGCGTGGATGGCGAGTGGCTGGTCAAGCGCGCCGAACACAGCATCGGCAGCGACGGCTATCGCACCAGCATCGAATGCGAGCAACCCAACAGCGCCGAATCGGTGAAGGCGGCCAGCAGCGCAGCGGTCAAGCAGACCCCGCAGGTGGGCAGCGAAGTGTAGATCCACGCCATGCGTGGACTGGCCTCCTAGCCCCTGCGCTGCCCGCAGTAGATCCACGCCATGCGTGGATGCTCTTCGCGCATCAGCTCACGTACTGCGCTTGGCCATTACCGAACGACCAGTTCTCCTTCTTCACTTCCACCAGATTGATGAACACATCCTCGCGGCGGATCCCCACCGCCGCGTGCAGTCCATCGGCAATACCGGCATACAGCGCCTTCTTCTGCTCCAGCGTGCGCCCTTCGTTCCAGGTGATCTGGATGCAGATGAAATCATCGGTGCGGGCGATGCCGAGATAACCCGGGTCGAACACGAGCGTGCCGGCGTCGTGCTCCTGGAAGATCTGGAAGCGATCGTTTTCCGGCACGCCGACGGCGCGCATGGCCTGGTAGATTGCTTCGCCGACACGCTGGCGATACTCGACGGATTTACCTTTGCGAAGATCGATACGGGCGAGCGGCATGGTGGCACTCCAGGGATGGGAGGGGACGCGGCAATGGGCCGAGATTACGCCCGCCGAGGGCGGCGGGACAGCGCACGGATGGAACCCTCTGCTTCCATCGATGGCATGCGCCGCGCGGAGTGACGTGATCGCCACGTTCGTGCATGCAGGGTGACGCCAGGCGCAGGGTCAGCGCGGCCGGTGGATCACGCCATCAGTGATGCGCCGCACGTCGTGCGGGTGCTGTCACGCACGGATCGGGGAACTCGCGGTACGCCCGGGTGCAGTTGCGAAATTTCCTTACAGACCAGTGTGATTGTTCGACTCGATGATCGCCAGGCCGAGGCAGGTTGCCTTGGCCGGGATTGGCGTCTCGAATAAACGAACAGGCTCACTGGATGCTGCGATTTCTATCGCAGCAATGAGAATGCACCGACTGCCTTCAATGGCGGGCGGTGTGTGGGGATCGCAAGATCCGCCAGGCCTTTTCTCCCAGTGAGCTTTTCTGCCTTGGCACGCCAACCCGCACCGTCCGCCACCTTCTCTTTGGAAGGTGGCCCTATGCCAGTGAGGGTTCCACCATGACCAACAACACCGTCCTCATTCCGCGCCTGCACGCTCTGATCGGCGACATCGCCAGCAACGTTCCCGAAGACCTCGCACGCGAGATCGAGTGCGCACTGAAGGAGCAGCAGTTCCCTCCCGCGCAGCCGATGTTCTTCACCTTCCTGGATGCGATCCGCAGGGGAGAGGGCGAAGACGGCCAGCCGTGCACCACGCAGATGCTCAACGCACAGACCCTCGCCTCCCTCGGCCGTTCACTGTCCGCACTGACCGCCGTGCTCGATCTTCTGCACGCGGCAGAGCGCGCACGCGTGGACGGAAGTACCGACGGGCAGATCGGCGACTTCCATCGAAATGGTCTGCTGCTGGCCGCGCGCCAGATCGCGCATGCCGCGCAGACAGGTCTCGGCGATGCGATCACAGCGGTGGCAAACAAGCCCGGGTAAATCACGGGCAACAAAAAAGCCCCCATCGCTGGAGGCTTTTTTCGTTCTGCAACATGGTGGGCGGTACAGGGATCGAACCTGTGACCCTTGCCGTGTGAAGGCAATGCTCTACCGCTGAGCTAACCGCCCGGTGTGTTGCTGAGCCGCTCATTATAGGGCGGTTTTTCAGGGCGTCAACACCTTTTCACATCCTGTTTTCCCGGCCCAATTCCCCGATCAACCGGGCATGGCCCGGCCCCACCGGGCAGGCCAATCCGCAACCTCACATCGTATGCGTCGGCTTGTCCGAACCGGTCAGGCCGGCCAGGATCGTTTCGATCTTGTGGCGCACCGTCTCGCCTTCCTGGCCATCTGCCAGCTGCACGCCGATGCCGGCGGTGCGGTTGCCCTGCGCACCGGCCGGAGTCACCCAGATCACCTTGCCGGCCACCGGCAGGCGCTCGCTGGAATCGGGCAGGGTCAGCAGCAGGAATACCTCATCGCCCAGGAAATAACGCTTGGGCGTGGGCACGAAGATGCCGCCATTCTTCACGAACGGCATGTACGCGCTGTACAGCGCGGCCTTGTCCTTCACTGCCAGGGACAGGATGCCCTGGCGGGCGTTGCTGGCACTCATCGATTTCCCCTTGCGGCAGGCCGCTCGTTCACCTTGTTCCAGGCCAGCAGCAACTCGACCACCGCAAGGTCTGCGCGCACGGTGGTGCGCAGCAGGTCGCGGGTGCGGTTGGCCGCATCGAACCAGGCTGCAAGCTTGTGCAATCGCTCCGGCGTGGTCAAGGCATCGGTGCTGGCCTGGGCCAGCGCCAGGTCGGCGGCGAAGCGCAGGCGCAGCGCCGCGTTGTCATCGGCGCACCACTTCTGCGCCAGCTCCACTGCGCCGGTCTTGCCGGCGGCCAGCTGTTCCAGCTCGCGGCCGACCTCGCGACGCAGGCTCAGGCCATCTTCGCGCAGCCAGTTGTCGGCCTGCCCGGGATGGCCGCGTGCTGCATCCAGTGCCTCATGCGCGGCCGCTTCGCTGTGGCCCTGCTGCTGTAGCCAGGCCAGCGCTTCCTCGTGCGGCGGCAGCTTGAATTCCAGGCGCTGGCAGCGGCTGCGCACGGTCTGCGGCAGGCGCGCCGGGTCGCTGCTGATCAACCACAGGTAACGCCCTGGTTGCGGTTCTTCCAGGGTCTTCAGCAGCGCATTGGCGGCCGAACGGTTGATGGCATCGGCCGGGTCGACAATCACCACCTGCGCCACGCCGTACTGCGGGGTCAGCGCCAGCTTGTTGCTGATCTCGCGCACCTGTTCGATCACGATCTCGGTGCGCAGCTTGTCGCCGCTCTTGTTGGGAATGAAGCTGATCAGCTGCAGGTCGGGATGCGTGCCGGCAGCAATCAGCTGCCGGGTGCGGGTGGCATGCGTGGCATCCCCGCGTGCCAGCACGTGGTCGGCCAGCGCCAGGGCCACCTCACGCTTGCCCAGCCCGGCCGGGCCACAGATCAGCAGGCCGTGGCCCAGCCGATCCGCATCCAGTGCAGCCACGGTCTGGTCGAACGCGCGCTGCTGCCAGGGCGAGAACGTACTCATGCGCCCTCCCCTTGCTGCAGCCAGCGCTCGACACGTGCAACCACATCGGCCGCCACGCGCTCCTGCACCTGGCCTGCATCAACCAGCGCGAAACGCTGCGGGTCCTGCTGCGCACGGCTGCGGAACACTTCGCGCACGCGCTGGAAGAAATCGTCCTGTTCGCTTTCGATGCGGTCCGGCCACAGGTCGCGGCCGTTGGCACGCGCGCGGCCGATGGCCACGTCCACATCCAGCAGCAGGGTCAAGCCGGGCAGCAGGCCAACGGCGCGGCGCTCCAGGTCAGCGATCCACTGCGGGTCGAGGCCGCGACCGCCGCCCTGGTAGGCGTAGCTGGAATCGGTGAAACGATCGCTGAGCACGTAGGCGCCGCGCTGCAGCGCCGGCTGGATCACCTGGCGCACATGCTGCGCGCGCGCAGCGAATACCAGCAGCAGTTCGGCCTCGGCACTGAGCGGCTCGGCAGCAATCTCGGCATCGGGCTTCAGCACCAGGCAGCGGATGCGCTCGGCCAGCGGCGTGCCACCGGGCTCGCGGGTCAACACGACCTCATGGCCGTGGCGGCGCAGGCACTCGCGGATGGCGTTGATGGCGGTGGTCTTGCCCGCGCCCTCGCCGCCTTCCAGGCTGACGAAACGGGGATGGCGAAGCAGCGCGGAACTCATTGCGCCGGAGTCTCCTGGGTGCGTTGCTGGCGCAGCTGCTGCAGGTAGCGGGCTACGGCGGCGTTGTGTTTGTCCAGGCTGGGCGAGAACACGTGCGCGCCACTGCCATCGCCCACCGCGACGAAGTACAGCGCATCGCCCGGTGCCGGTTGTGCAGCGGCCATCAGCGCGTCGCGGCTGGGCATGGCGATCGGGGTTGGGGTCAGGCCAGAGCGGGTGTAGGTGTTGTAGGGCGTATCGGTGGTCAGGTCGCGGCGGCGGATGTTGCCGTCGTACGCCGCGCCGATGCCGTAGATCACGGTCGGATCGGTCTGCAGGCGCATGCCGATCTTCAGGCGGCGCATGAACACGCCGGCAATCTGCGGTCGTTCGCTGGCCAGCGCGGTTTCCTTTTCGATGATCGACGCCAGCGTCAGCAGCTCGTAGGGCGTGTTGATCGGCAGATCCGGGGCGCGGCTTTCCCAGGCCTCGTCCAGCGCCTTCTCCATCGCGCCGTGGGCGCGCTTGAGTACGTCCAGGTCACTGTCGCCGCGCTGGTAGACGTAGGTTTCCGGCAGGAACCGGCCTTCCGGATGCTGGCCGGCGAAACCGAGGCGGTCCATCAGCGCTGCGTCATCGAGGTTGTCGGTGGTGTGCAGCAGCGGATCAGCGCGTTTGAGCGCGGCGCGCAGCTGGCGGATGTTCCAGCCTTCGATGATGGTGACGCGGTGCTGCAGCACCTTGCCCGCACGCATGCGCAGCAGCAGCTCGCGCGGGGTCAGGTCATTGCTCAGCGCGTACTCGCCCACCTTCAGCTTGCCGGCGGCATCGAGCTGGCGCGCCAGCAGTTGCCACTGGGTGTCCTGGCCCTCGTCCACGCCGGCCTCGCGCAGCTTGCGCAGCACGCTGTTCATGCCATCGCCGCTGGCGATGACCACGCTGTCCGCACTGGGGGTCAACGGCACGTCGGCAAACTGGCTCTGCTTGTAGAAGAACCACGCGCCCGCGCCGGCCACGATGGCGGCCAGCACCAGTAGCAGCGTTACCACCAACAGACACCCGCGCTTGGCTCCCGCCATGGACTACCTCTGAACTCGATTCCGTCGTGCAGGATACCGTGCCCGGTGGGGCGGGGTCATGACCGGGGGCACGCGTCCGTGCCAAGCAACGGTCGGCACCCACAAGCCGTGCCCTGCGGCGGCAATCGATCAACCCTGCTGCCCCAGCGCCCGCAGCAGGCCGCGGGCCTTGGCCCGGGTTTCGTCCAGTTCCTTGTCCGGGTCCGAATCGACCACGATGCCGGCTCCGGTGCGGAAGCTGACCTCGTTGCCGTCCACCTCGGCGGTGCGGATCAGGATGTTCAGGTCCAGGTCGCCATCGCGGTTCAGCCAGCCGAACGCACCGGTGTACGCGCCGCGTGGCACCTGCTCCAGTTCGCTGATGATCTGCATGCAGCGCACCTTCGGGCAGCCGGTGATGGTGCCGCCGGGGAAGGTCGCGGCGATCACCTCGCCCGGGGTGACGTCCGCGCGCAGCTGGCCGCTGACGTTGCTGACGATGTGGTGCACGTGGGCGTAGCTTTCCACGGTCATCAGCTCGTCCACCACGACCGTGCCGGGCAGGCAGATGCGGCCCAGATCGTTGCGCTCCAGGTCGATCAGCATCACGTGCTCGGCGCGCTCCTTGGGATGGCCGACCAGTTCCTGGATGCGCGCGGCATCGTCGTCGCCCTCGAAGCGCGGACGGGTACCGGCGATCGGGCGGGTCTGCGCGTGGCCGCCTTGCACCGACACCAGCCGTTCCGGCGACGAGCTGACCACATGCCGGCCGTGCGCACTGAACAGGCCGGCAAACGGCGCCGGATTGGCCCGCCGCAGCTGCGCGTACAGCGCCTGCGGGCTGACCGGCGCTGCGAAGTGCGCGCTCCAGCGCCGCGACAGGTTCACCTGGAACACATCGCCGGCGCGCAGGTAGTCGATCACCCGGCGCACACCCTCGGTGAAGCGCTGTGGCTCGTCTTCGCTGACCGACTGCGGCGGCTGCCAGCCCTGCCCGGCCGGCGGCAGTTCACCCGCTACCAGCGCGACCAGCGAGTCCAGCAGCGCTTGCTCGCCCGCTTCGGCAACGAGGAAGCTGGTGTCAGCCTGGTGGTCATGCAGCACGGCGGCCGGGCAGCGCAGGGCAAGTGCGGTCGGCCGGCCGTCATCGCGCGCGCGCGCCGGCAGCACCGGTTCGACCTGGCTGGCCACTTCGTAATCGAGCATCAGCGCCCAGCCACCGCGGAACGGCAACGCGTGGCCGCCGTCGTGCGGCAGGCGCTGTGCCTGCCATGCGCGGTCCAGCGCCTGCAGGAAGCTGCCGGGCTGCACCGCACCGTGCTGGTCGCGCACCTGGCCATCGGCGTCCAGCTGCAGGGTGTCGCCCTGCGCGGCCAGCAGCAGGCTCCAGCGGCCCTGCGCAGTGCCCGAGGCGGTGGACTCCATCAGCAGCGGGAAACGCGCCGGGTCGCGCTGCTGCAGGGCCAGCAGGTCGATCGGGTGCGGCAGCGGGTGGATCAGCGGGGCGTGGGTCATGGCAGCCAGTTCGCGAGACGGATACACGGAAGCCGCCTTGCGGCGGCCTCGTGGTTGGCGGAGCCGAGCATGGCTCGACCCTACCGGTGCGATCAGACGCGCTTGAAGATCAGCGTGCCGTTGGTGCCGCCGAAACCAAAACCATTCGACATCACCACGTCGACCTTGGCCTGGCGTGCTTCGTTGGGCACGTAGTCCAGGTCGCAGCCTTCGCCCGGCTGCTGCAGGTTGATGGTCGGCGGAATCACGTTGTCACGCATTGCCAGCACCGAGAAGATCGCTTCCACGCCGCCGGCAGCGCCGAGCAGGTGGCCGGTCATCGACTTGGTGGAGCTGACCATCATCTTGTAGGCGTGGTCGCCGAAGGCGGTCTTCATCGCCATGGTCTCACCGAGGTCGCCCAGCGGGGTCGAGGTGCCATGTGCGTTGAGGTAGCCGACCTGTTCCGGGGTGACACCGGCGTCCTTCATGGCCATGGTCATGCAGCGCGCAGCGCCTTCGCCGTTCTCGCTCGGCGCGGTCATGTGGTACGCGTCGGAGCTGGCGCCGAAACCGGCCAGCTCGCAATAGATCTTCGCGCCACGCGCCTTGGCGTGCTCGTACTCTTCCAGGATCAGGATGCCGGCGCCGTCGCCAAGCACGAAGCCGTCACGGTCCTTGTCCCACGGGCGCGAGGCCTGTTCCGGAGCATCGTTGCGGGTGCTCATCGCCTTCATCGCGCAGAAGCCGCCCAGCGCCGTCGGCGAGGAGCCGCGCTCTGCACCGCCGGCCACCATCACGTCCGCATCGCCGTACTGGATCATGCGCATGGCGGTGCCGATGGAATGATTGGAGGTGGCGCACGCCGAGACCGCCGAGAACGACGGGCCCTTCAGGCCGCTGATGATGCTCAGCTGGCCCGGCAGCATATTGATGATGGTCTTGGGAACGTAGAAGGGAGAGATCTTCTTCCCTTCGTGGAATTCGATGGTCTGCTCTTCGATGCCGAGCAGGCCGCCGATGCCGGCGCCAACGATGGCGCCGATGCGGTCGGCGTTGGCGTCGGTGATCTCCAGGCCCGAATCATGCAGGGCCATGAAGGCGGCACCGAGGCCGTAATGGATGAACGGGTCCATCTTCTTGGCATCCTTGCCGCTGACCCGGTACTTGCCGAACAGTTCGTTGTCGGCGGTGATGTCAAAGCCTTTGACCTCACCTGCGATCTTGGTGGTGAACCGTTCCAGGTAGGCATCAGAAACGTTGGTCAGCGGACCGATGCCCGAACGACCGTGGGTGATGCCTTCCCAGCTGCTGGCCAGATCATTGCCCAACGGCGAGACCATACCCAGGCCGGTTACGACGACGCGACGCTTCATTGCTGATTCTCCTGACCCGAACGTTCTTTGCGGGTAACGCGGTTTACTTCGGTGTGGTGCGCAAACACACGGGGCCGCAAACAGCGGCCCCATGGGGTGTCGTGCGCGCCGGACTCAACGCCCGCACGCGCACTGACGTCCTGCATCAGGCCTTGACGTGGGCCGTGATGTAGGTGATCGCAGCCTGCACGGTGCTGATCTTCTCGGCTTCTTCGTCCGGGATCTCGCACTCGAATTCTTCTTCCAGCGCCATCACCAGCTCGACGGTGTCCAGCGAGTCAGCGCCCAGGTCATCGACGAACGATGCGCTGTTGGTGACTTCTTCTTCCTTGACGCCAAGCTGTTCGATGACGATTTTCTTGACGCGTTCTTCGATGGTGCTCATGGGATATCGCTCCAGATGGAGTAGTGGTTCAAAAGTGGTCGCCATCAAAGGCGATGGCCGTGGGATAGTGTAGTGGAAACCGGCGTGACCTTGCATTGCAGCAAAAATCCTCGCAGATCAACCACTTGCGGCGCGATCCCTGCGCCCCTTGCTTACGGCATGTACATGCCGCCGTTCACATGGAGAGTTTCGCCGGTGATGTAGCCGGCAGCCGGGCTGGCCAGGAAGGCCACCGCATGGGCGATGTCCTCCGGCGAACCCAGGCGTTCGAGGGCGATGTCGCCGATCAGCGCGGTACGCGCTTCTTCCGGCAGCGCCTTGGTCATGTCGGTGTCGATGAAGCCCGGCGCGACCACGTTGACGGTGACCCCGCGCGAGCCGATTTCCTTGGCCAGCGACTTGGAGAAACCGATGATGCCGGCCTTGGCGGCGGCATAGTTGGCCTGGCCGGCGTTGCCGGTCACGCCCACCACCGAGGCGATGTTGATGATGCGGCCCTTGCGCGCCTTCATCATGCCGCGCATGACGGCCTTGCTGGTACGGAACACGCTGGTCAGGTTGGTGTCGATGATCGACGCCCAATCGTCTTCCTTCATGCGCATCAGCAGGTTGTCGCGGGTGATGCCGGCGTTGTTGACCAGGATCGAGATCGGGCCGAATTCCTTGGCGATACCGTCAAGCACGGCATCGAGCGCAGCGGCGTCGGTGACGTTCAGCGCGCGGCCGTGACCGCCGTGGGCAGCCAGGCGCTCGCCGATCGCGGCGGCGCCGGAATCGGTGGTGGCGGTGCCGATGACGGTGGCGCCCTGGGCGGCCAGCAGATCGGCGATGGCGGCACCAATGCCACGGCTGGCACCGGTAACCAGTGCGATTTCACCCTGCAGGGGCTTGCTCATGATGTTTTCCTCAGGCTGGGGCGGCCGCCGCACCCGCGCCGCTTGCAGCGGCCACCGGCACGGTCGGCAGGAACAGGGGCAATCAGGCCGACCACGTCTCGCGGGCGGTTTCGAAGTCGCCCGGGGTGGCCAGGGAACGGCCGTCGATGGCCTTGTCGATGCGCTTGACCAGACCGGTCAGCACCTTGCCCGGGCCGCACTCGGCAATCCGGGTGACGCCACGGGCGGCCAGCGCCTGCACGCAGCCGGTCCACTGCACGGGCTGGTACAGCTGCTGCACCAGCGCGGCGCGGATCGCGTCCACACCGTCGTGCACCTTGGCGTCGACGTTCTGCACCACCGGCAGCTGCGGCAGCTGCCAGGACAGGCCGGCCATCACTTCGGCCAGACGGTTGGCGGCTTCGCGCATCAGCGGGGTGTGCGAGGGCACGCTGACGGCCAGCTTGACCGCCTTGCGCACGCCCTTCTCGGCCAGCAGCGCCAGCGCGCGGTCGACCGCGGCAGCGTCGCCGCCGATCACGATCTGGCCCGGCGAGTTGAAGTTGGCCGGAACGACCACTTGGCTGCCGGCAGCTTCTGCGCAGACGTCCAGCACCAGCTGGTCTTCAGCGCCGAGCACGGCGGCCATGGCGCCGACACCTGCGGGAGCGGCGTCCTGCATCAGCTGGCCGCGCAGGCGCACCAGGTGCGCACCGTCGTGCAGGCTGAGGGCGCCAGCGGCGACCAGGGCGGTGTACTCACCCAGGCTGTGGCCCGCCAGAACCGACGGACGCGGACCGCCCACGGCGCTCCAGGCGCGCCACGCGCCGATGCTGGCGGCCAGCAGGGCAGGCTGGGTGTATTCGGTACGGTTGAGCATTTCCTCCGGGCCGCCCTGGGACAACGCCCACAGGTCAACGCCGGCACCATCGGATGCCTCGGTGAAGGCCTCACGCACCTGCGGGTGCAGTTCGGCCAGCTCGGCCAGCATGCCCACAGACTGCGAGCCCTGACCGGGGAAGACAAAAGCGAGGGTGGATACGGTCACGCGGTCATCCGCTTGTTGCAATCGAAGCGGGCCATGATAAGGGGGAACATGCCGTGTCGTCTGTACGTGCGCGTATGCACGGCGTATGGACAGTGCCGCGATACGGGGTCCGGCGGGGGGGGGGCCCCCCCCCCCGGGGGGGGGGGGGGGGGGCCGCCCCCCCGCCCCCCCCCCCCCCCCGGGGGGCGTGCGGAGGGGCCCGCGCCGCCCCCCACACACCCCCCCCC